>CAVJLP010000034.1:0-21242 GCA_963650525.1 Firmicutes bacterium CAG:534 | reverse complement strand
GTATATATGACTGTTGTAGCTTATTTGTGTGAAAAAAAGCCCATTTTTTATTTAATTTTCTATTTACGTCTGTGAATTGTATGAGAATGTGTTGGGATTCCAGCCGCGAGCTGATGACGGTTCATCCTCACAGAATGATTTCGTTTGATGTCTTGCAGCCGATCTGGACAATGCCTGCACATCAATACTCTTTTCTACACCTTCCTACCATTGCTTTGTGTACTTTTTTGCAACTTGCAGTGAGTTTTAGGATCCTTCATGTAGCAATCATATTTTTTACGTATTTGGGTTAGTTGAGGGATCCTGTCTTTTTAACCCCGTCTAATTAACAACGATGTGTTAACACCACCAAAGGCAAAATTATTCGTTTGAATAAATTCAGTATCTATTTTGCGGATCTCTTTTACAATGTAATCAAGATCTCCACAGGCAGGATCGATATTATTTAAATTTAATGTGGGGACAAACCAGCCTTCATTCATCATCATCAAACTCATGTATGCCTCAGTTGCTCCGCAGGCACCAAGAGTATGTCCAAAATAACTTTTTAATGATGAGAACGGAGTTTTGTTGCCAAATACAGCCGCTGTTGCTTGAGATTCAGCCTCATCTCCTCGGGTAGTTGCTGTTCCATGTGCACAGATATATCCGATATCATTAGGGCTTATTCCGGCATCATTAAGTGAGCTTTGGATGCAGTATTGAATAGTTGTACTGTTTGGCTGGGTTATATGTGTGGCATCGCAATTGGTTGCAAAACCTACGATTTCTCCTAAAATCTTTGCTCCTCGAGCCTTTGCATGCTCGTACTCCTCAAGTACTAATGCTCCGGCTCCTGCTCCTATCACAAGGCCATCACGGTTAACATCAAATGGTGATGGAGTTAGGGATGGAGTATCATTTTTTTGTGAGGTGGCGTAGAGCGTATCAAATACAGCTGATGCTCCTGGACTCATCTCTTCAGCACCACCTGCCACCATCGCAATTTGTCTACCGTCACGAATGGACTCAAAGGCATATCCAATTGCCTGAGATCCAGATGTACAGGCACTAGATGTTGGAATGAGACGTCCCTTTATGCCAAAGAACAAGCTTACGTTTACTGCTGTGGTATGAGGCATAAGTTTGACATAGGTTGAAGATGAGATAGAGGATGTTTCGTGAGTTGTAATGATTGAGCCTATATCAGCAATTGCCTGTGCACCACCTGAAGATGAGCCAAAAGCGACACCGGTCGAGCCATCTACCAGACAGGGATCCTCATTTAATCCAGATTGCATAAGAGCAAGCTCTGATGCCCTGACTGCATAGAGACTGACATCGCTCATAGAGCGTGTTTTTTTTCTGGTGTAATGATCTGGTAGCGTGAAATTATCTACTGGTGCTCCCAATCTGGTAAGCATGCCCTGAATATTGTCCCATTCAGTCATGTAACGGACGGCATTTTTTAAAGACAAAAGTCCTGTTCTAATATCCTGCCAGCTTTCACCAAAGGCTGTTACTGCCCCAATACCAGTAATAGCTACACGTTTTGACATACCTTCTCCTTATATCATTCCCCCATTTACAGATATTACCTGGCGTGTAATATAAGAGGCATCATCTGACATTAAAAATGCAACCGCTCCGGCAATTTCATTAGGATGTCCCATGCGTTGCATGGGGATCATTTCCATGGCTTTTTTAAGTGCAAACTCTTCAAGTTCTGCCATTTCGGTATCAATAAGACCAGGGGCAACACAGTTTACGGTTATCTTGCGCTTTGCAAGTTCAACTGCTAGCGATTTCACCGCTCCTATAAGGCCTGCTTTGGATGCAGAGTAATTTACCTGACCACGATTGCCCATAATGCCTGAGACTGATGAGATAGCGATAATTCTGCCCCCTAGGCGATTGCTGATCATGGGCATAATACAAGGCTGAACAGTATTGTAAAAACCGTTTAAATTGGTATTTAAAACCTTGCTCCAATTCTCATATGACATCATTGGAAAAGCACTATCCTCAGTAATACCTGCATTAGCTATTACTCCAAAGAAAGGGCCGTTATTTTCTATATCCTGAGTTATCGTATCTGTAGCGGCCTTGTTATCCCCAACATCAAAGGAAATAAGTGAGCTGTGACCGCCTAATTCGTCAATTGCTTTTTTTAACTCAAGGACTCGGGATTGATTTTTATGATAATGCAGACATAGGTCAAATCCCTCCGCGGCTAAACGCTTGGCAATTGCACAGCCTATGCCTCCTGAGGCTCCAGTTATAAGTACTCGTTTGGAAATGTTGTCGTTATTCATGCTTTATCTTTTACAAAGTTTTAAAAGTTCTTCTTCGTTTGGTCGGCAAACAGTGAAACGTCCGCTACACAATATCTTCCCATCGCAGGAAATATCACCTGTAAATGAACCAATAGTTTCGTCATTCATCAGAGACTGTATGGATATAATCAACTCTGATTGTGCCGGGAAAACATCAAGATTAGAGGTGTAATTGCGAATGCCAAGAGCCATGCCTGTACTGGCAACTGGGCGTCTTGCCAGATCATCACATATTCCAGAATAGACACCGATCGTTTGAAATATGAGCTCGGGGCCAATTATTGATAGCAGCTCTCCATTTGGGGTTAAAAAAGGAGCTAGACGGCCTTTTTCTGAAACAGCAGAGCTACAGACACAGCTATCTGCACTGTGGGATATGACCTTGTCTATAAGCAGCATTGGACTGCGATGGGGGAGATAGTGTGAAGGATCATTAAAGTTCATTATTCTTTTCCAAGAATTAAACTGACGTTATTTCCGCCAAAGGCAAAAGAGTTAGACATCATGTTAAGTCTGCAGGCAGGTTTTAATGGGCTGTGCAAAATACCAAACTCTCCAAGAGCTTCATCATAATCGCTGTGTGAGAAATTCTGAGAAGGCAGGGGGCTCTCTTCATTTAAAAGTAGGTAGTACAAAATCACTGCTTCAATGATCCCGGAGGCTCCTAAGGTATGGCCGGTCATATGCTTGGTTGAACTGCAAGGCACCGTGTTAAAAAGTTTTTTTACGGCTGTGGCCTCCATGGCATCGTTGAGCTCAGTTCCTGTTCCATGCAGATTAAGGTAGTCGATATCATCTGCCTTAAGCTTGGCTCTCTCTAAGGCCTGCTTCATTGCATCAAGAGCACCAAGTCCTTTGGGATCTGGTGATGAAACATGATAGGCATCAGAGCTTTCCCCATAGCCTTTTAATATCACATCATTTATACCGCTCTTGCGTGATAAAAGCATGATACCCGCACCTTCGCCTATGTTTATTCCTGTTCTTTGCTTAGAAAAGGGAGTGCAGTGAGAGGCTGAGAGCACACTCATGCTATGAAAGCCATTTACGGTCATGCGATTTAGCGTATCACAGCCTGCTACTATCACACAGTCACAAAGATTGCTAGAGAGCATTCTTGCTGCGGAAATCAAAGCTCGTGCGCTGGAGGTACACGCACTTGATACAGAAAAAGCTGGGCCTTTTATGCCGAAAAATTCTGCTAAAAACAGTGCCGGATCGCCTAGTTCCTGCATAGGGTAGTGGTACTTGGCAGGATCAATGGTGCCGGAGATAAAAGCATCTGCTTCGTCTTGACCAGAGGTACTAGTTCCCACAATACATGCAATACGCCCAGGACTGTATATGCTTAATGCATGTTGTATTTCTTCTTTAAGCTGTAAGGCCGTTTTTAAAAGCAGTCGATTATTGCGACTGTTATGGATGCCTAGCCCTCTTTTTTCAATGAGCTGATCCTCTTTGTCTAAATTTATATTTAGTGAAGCAACTGCTGTCTTTAATCCATCAACAAGCAAATTTTCATTTTCGGTAAAAGCAGGAGTCTGCGGATGCGTTAATAGATCATAGAGTTCGTCTTTATCTGAAAAGGCAGCACAGATAGCGCTGGCGGCATTGATATGGATCATTTAAGACTCTTTACTTCAATTGAATACTTAAAGGGAGGACATTGCACTTTAGTTAAACGTTTATTTTCGTCATAGGTAAAAATTCTGACTATTTCATCTCCAGATTTTACTAGACGTAGGTTATCTTGCGAAACAATAGTGAGATGAGAGTTTGCTGATGCGTTAAGCTGGTTTTCTGGATATAACGCCAGCATGATATCGGTGAGAATTTGTTGAGCAGACAGGTTTTCATCCGTTTTAATAAAGCTTTGAGTGTGGATCCCAAGAGAGTCGTAGGAGATATTAAAAAGCTTAATGCCACTTACAGAATATCCAGAGATAAAAATTCCTTTTTCATTAATTTTAATTGCAACCATTAAAGAAAAGCTTTTGTCCTGATAGGTAGCCTTTAATAGCTGTAAGGCATCTTGTACTTTGGAACAAGCTGGATCTGGTAGGATAAATTCCTTTTCCTGTGTAAGATGCGCTTTAATATTACTGTTATCAGTTTGGTATGTGCATGCTTGAAGCATGATGCTAGTAATCACCAGTATAGCTGATAGCAAATATTTCATGAGCGTGAGCCTCTACAACATACAGCACAGAGGTAGGCGGCTGTTATACCTGCAGTTAAAGTTATGCCAAAGCTTCTTACGGCATAGGTTGAGCTAAATGATAAAACGCCTAAAGAGAGAATTGTTGTTAACACGCATACAGTTACAGCAAAAAGAGTGTGCTCATGTTTGTGGTTAGGATTAGAGAAGAACCAGATGTAGTCAATTCCTGTTCCTAGTACGAGTATTAAGGCTGCAACTGAAAAAAGGTTTAAATTCTGCTCAAAGGGTACTGATATAGCGGTGGCAAAGGCAACTGAAAGCAAACTTTGGAAAAATGCTTTAATTCCTTTTTTAATTCCAAGTCTTAGTGATTGCAGTATGCAGATCGCAACTAGTGCGATGGTTAATAAAAGTAAAATGTTCTGCCTGCATTGTTGAAATAAAGTTGAAAAATCATGTCTTCTATCGATAACCGTCGCATTAATTTTTGCATCACTAATTGCAGATCTTAAAACCTGAGTGTCTCCTGTGATATTTACCTGTGCTGCGTATGCGTATTTGTGTTCCAGGTTCGGTTCTAGGAAAAAAGGAGCATAGCGTTGCCCAATTGCACTTTTGAAAAAATCATCACAACTAAAATTAGTATCATCCTGATACGCATTCATGTTTAGCTTAAGGCCAGTTGTTGACAGCTTGTTTGCCAAATTTTGCAAAGCTGTGCTGATGATTTTTTTATCTCTTAAAAAGTCTTCGTCAGTGTTAATTGGAGGCAGATCAATATTAGCAATAATCTCTTTTTCTTTTAATTTGGCAGTCAGGGTATTTAGTGTAGATAATTGATGTTTTAGTGAGCCTTCATCATCAGCGCGAACAATGATCCAGCTTTGACTAAAGTTCATGCTGGTAATTTTAGCAGTTAGGCTATCCTCTTTTTGTAATTGCAGATCCTGCTCCTGCAGTAATGCAGGATCGTCATTAAATTGTATTTGTGGTAAGGCCAAAATAGTGAAAATGCCCAGCGTGATTATGAGTGCTTTATTTTTCCATCCGCTAAAGAAATTTAACAATGAAGCGATACTCTGAGTGGCAATAACAGGAACTTTTTTTTGCCTTGTACACAGGTAAGGCTCTACAAAGAAAACGCAACTAATTGCTCCTAAAAGACCTGCAACACAGAAAATAGATATGCCCTTTAACAGGGGAAATGGTGAGAATAACAGTAATAAATAGGCAATTGCCGTAGTAAGAAATGCTGCTATTAGCTCATTTTTTAATGCATAAACACTGACAAAAGAGTTCTCCTTTGGGTGGGTTCTTCTTCTAACCATGTAATACACGGTATAGTCACTTGATATTCCTATGATACACAGGCAGGGCACGAATATTGATGGATGTACCTTATCAAAAAACATAAACAAAGCGGCAATTCCAGTCATCACGGCGCACAGCATGGCAATTGCAACTAGGAGCACAGGATATAAGCTTCTAAAGAAGAAGATTAAGATTAGAAATACTCCAATAAGTGTTACTGAGCCTAGAATTGAAATTTCCTGCTGAGCTTTTTGCTGGGCGTGCTCACTGTAAAAAACGGAGCCTCTTTTTAAGATCCTTGTATCTTTGAAATTGGTATTTGTAGATGCAATAGCCTGGTTAATGGTTTGCACAGTTTGTGTGGCTGATACGGAAAAGCCTCCATTTAAACTGGTTGCACGTACGGGGTACCATGCTATTCCTTCATCATTGAAACAGGCCATTTTGTCCTTCATTTCAATATTTGTGGATGTGGAATATAACGATGAAAGCTCTCGTCTTATTAGCAACAAAGGGTCCAAAGAAAACTCTGCACCTGAGGCATTGCCTGCCATACGATAGAGGGTATTTAAGACAAATCGCTCTGGTTTTGTCTGCAGTTCTTCTCGAATGGCATCATTTAAAAAAGCACTTTTATGCTGATTTAAAAACTTCCCGGTAGATGCCAGAAAATCATCATCATATTTGTAGATTACTTTTGAAAACAGGCCACTGCTTTCTAGTTCTTTTGAGAAGTATTCAACAGCATTTTTAGGATCTGATGAGGATACAAGGAAGAGAATTTCGTTATCTAAGCGCTCTAAAAAAGCCTTTTCTTCAGCGCTTTGCTTTTCATTTTGCAGTAAGGATAGTACTGAGCCTTCAAAGGGCAGTGAGCTTAGCTTCACTGCATCAAAAACAAGGCAAATTGCAAAAAAGGTGATTACAAAAAAGTTAATTAAAAATCTGCTTTTCATAATCTTGAGTTAACGGGGCCAAGGATATGTCAGAAAAATGTATTACAGTGTTATCTCCGCCCATGGAGTAACTCACCTCTGTTGGAAAAACATCTCCCTTAAGCTCTATGCGCTCAAGCTTCAATAGTCCCTGATCATGGGGAATAAGCGTCATTGAATATCCGTTATCCTGTAGATCTTTAAATTCAATATCAAAGTTATCCTCAAGAAGTTTGGGATCAAAATTTAGCAATGATGTACGGATCTGATCTGCTATTTTGAACACTTCAGGTGAGCTGCGTCTTTGATATATTTTGGGCGCCTCTCCTTCATTTTCTTCACGCACCTGATCCTCTGTAACCGTAAAACTTAAGTTAAAGGGCTCTGTTTGCCTAAAAGCAATGCCCAAAGCCTTTGAGAATACGGCTATGCCCTGTGATTCAAGGGTCATATCAGTTCCCTGTAATTGACGTGTAGAGGTAAATTTAGCCTGTACAGTGTCAATGGCTGCAAGCTTTTGTTGTAAGGTATCAATTGAAATTGCGGATGCCTGATTTAGCAGGCACAGGCTTATTATTAATAAGAATATTACAGCGCGCATTTTGGAAACTCTTCCTTAAAAATAGGCTGAAGCTCATAGCACATTTCTTTTGTACGGCTATCAAATGCAACCTGTACGGTATATCCATAAGCTGCAATTTCTCCGGTGGGAGTAATCGCCTCGTAGCCGATTTTGAGTCTGGTTGTAGCCTCTTCTATGAAGGCTCTTATTTTGACATCATTGTCAGTAACGCAAAGAAAGCGACGATAGTTGATCTTCTCTTCAACTACCGGATAACAGATGCCAGAATTTAGCATAGCTGTATAGTTGAGGTGGTGTTTATTCAGCAAGGCTTCACGGGCACGCTCAAAATATTTCAAATAGTTCCCATGCCAGACTACTCCCATGGAATCGGTGTCGTGCATAGAAACTGAAATTGGAATTTCAATTGCATAGTCATGAGTTACTTGGTGGTACATTTACTGTCCTTTTAAAATCCAGGGAAGTCGTAGAAATTGAACCATTCATAAGGATTTGCAAGGGTATGTTTTTCAAGCATTGAAGCGTATTTACTTACATATTCCTTAAGATCGGCATTACGGGTATTTCTTTTAAGCGTTATCTCGTCTGCTAATTTTTCTGCATATATTTTTATCTTGCCCTGCTCCTTTAAGGCAAAAGTGGCAATAACAGGGCATTTAAGCAATGATGCAAGAATAAAAGGTCCTTCGGGAAAATCACATTCGTGCCCAAGAAAATGAGCTTTTACACATCTTAGCCCGCCTCTACCAGGTATTGGTGAAATCCTATCTCCAGTGATGGCTACATATTCACCACGTTCAATACGCTCTGATAATTCACAGGCTAATTCTGGAGTGATGGAATTTACTGCAATGAGATCCTCTAGTGCATCTGGAGCAAATTCCTTGGTAATCGCTCTAAAGCGTTCGGCATTATCGGTAAAAACCAAGGCAGTAACCTTTGGCAGTCCGGTTCTGATCGCAAGAGCTCTGGCAGCATCAAGATTGCCAAGATGTGAGCCTAAAATGAGCTTTCCTCTTTTATGTGATGGCGCAAGTATCTGCTGTGCGTCTTGAGCATATTCCACGGCTTCAATTACCTTGGCATCCTTGCGCCATAGGGCAAGCTTGTCGAGCATGGTTATGCCAAATGACAGCATATGTTTATATGTTGAATATTTTATGGAGGAAGCGATGTTTCTTTTTTGATGCTCTTTTTTGATTATCTGCAGATAGTGCTCTGAGGCATGGCGGACCTTGGGTGCAAAAAGATAGAAAAATGCAATCACAAACGGAAGTACCATCATGAAGGCAGCTCTGCCACAGGCAATATAAAGACGCATCATGATCTTCATGCCAAGTAAGCCCTTTTGCTCTTCTTTGTCGGCCCAGGAACTGCTGTCTTTATGCTGCTTAAATACAGAAGATAGCATTAGACGACACATGCGATAGGGCATTAAGAAGCAAAGCTTGGTATGCATGCGGCTTATCGCAAGATTATCCTTTAATACATCAAAGTTTGAAATTCCATCTTGTGGATAAGTGACCGGACTTTCTATAAAACGGCATTTAATTCCTCGCCAGTACATACGGACCATAATTTCTATATCAAAGTCCATGCGTTTGCCAGGATGCTCTTCTTTAAAACAGGAAATAAATGCTGAATTGGGGTAAATGCGAAAGCCACACATACTATCTTTGATTTTAAAAGATAATGTTTCAACCCATACCCAGAAATGAGTGATGTAGCGACCATAAAGCCTAGATTTGGGAACAGACTCATCATACTTTGGTGTTGCAGAGATGAGCTCATTTGGATATTGCTCTGATAGGGATATTAATTTTGGGAGATCCTCAATTTGATGCTGTCCATCGGCATCAAGCTGAATTATATGAGTAAATCCCTGCTCCATAGCCTTTTGGGCGCCCACATATACAGCCTTTCCCTTGCCTCCATTTTTATCTAGGGTGATAAGTGTGGCAAAGTCGTATTTAGCTACGTTTTCCTGTAAGAGCTTTTTTTGCTCATCGTTATTGCCATCGTCTATGACAAATGTTTTTAATTTGAATGGTTCAAGACGCTCTAGAACTGAAGATATTGCTCGAGCATGGTTGTAGCAAGGGATGATTACTGCATATTTATTATTCATTGTTGAACCTGATTGTTGAATCAACCTGCCTGACTTTTCTCAAAGACAATTTTTCCCTTGCTCGCAGTAACATTACTATTGTTGAGCTTTCTTTCGTAGCTAAAAGTTATCTCGGTATTATTGTCTTTGTTTACCATATTAAGCGTGAGTACTATCTCATCATCAGGTATCAAAGGACTGATAAATTTCACCATGGGTAATTTTTTAGCTACATAATTAACCGGCAAAAGATATTGTTGTGCAAGCTGTTGCGCCCAAAGCAGTTGAATTACACCAGGTAACAGCGGTTGCTTGGGAAAATGTCCCTGAAAATAAGGTAATTGCCGGTCAAGCCTTGCTGTGAACACAGCCTGATCCTCATCTTTTTTTTGAAGTATGAGAGGAATATTGTTTATCACGTTAATCCTTAATGCCAAGTTGTCTTAGTAGCGCTGATTTTGATCGTTTGCCCATGTCATTTTCTAAAATAATATCAGTTAGCACAAATTTTCGCGGAATTGCGGCATCAATTAGGTAGCGTTGCAATTCTTTGCGCCATTTCGTTATTAAAGTTACACGATTTTTTAAGAAGTCTCTTTCAATTTCTTTTGCGGCTACCATTAAAGCTGCTACATAGGCACGGTGTTGCCCTTGAACTAATAAGCATTGTGCATCTTTTATTCCATGAAGCTTTAAGAGTGCATTTCTTATTTCAATAAGGCTTACGCGTTTGTCTTCAATCTTTATTAGATCATCGCTACGACCTAGAAGCTCAAAGCTTCCATCAGCATATTGGTTTATTCGATCCTTAACACACAAGGTGGTATCCAATAGCGGAGATGAAAGCATATAGTCATTTTCGCCAAGTTCTATTTTTATATTGGAAAATGGTACCCAGTGGGGGTTGTTATCGCTAGTGGAGCGAATTTTATAAGCTATGATCCCTGTTTCGGTGCTTCCGTAGATATCAAGCAATGGAGATGAATTTTGCTCAAGAAAATCTTTTGCATCGTTGCTATCTAAATTACCACCTGCGCATATAGTTAAATCTGCATTTACTGATGCTACTTGATGATCAAGCCGTTTAATAAAAGCAGGACTTGATATAAACATGTATGGGGACTTAAGAGTAGCAATAGCCTCGGTGCCTAAGATTCTGTTTTGAAAAAAGATGCACCCTGCAATTAGTGGGTAGAACACAGTAAATGTCAGGCCAAATAGATGGCGAGCAGTGACGCTACCTGAGATTAGGATTTTTTTAGAAATAGAAAATTTCTGATCAAAGAATTCTTTTAGCAACAGCGCTTCACGGATCATGCAGTCAATGGATTTGATGACTTCCTTACTTTTTCCTGTAGTGCCAGATGTATAAAGCACAATATTGGAAGTTTTTTGTGGAAAGGATAGTTGAACATCCTGATCTGTAACAAAATTAAAGGGGATTAATTTTTTAGCTAATGGAGGTAGAACTACATCAATTTCTCCTTGTAGAACTACATCAAAGCTTAAGCTGTGTTCTGCTAAATATCTCTCTTCAATAGAGGGTAGTAGTATTGGCGTTTTACCTGCACACAGGCATGCTAAGAGCGCTAATGTTATAAGAGGTGCTTGATCTGAGATTATGGCAAAGCGTTCTTCTTTTATATTTTTGATGGCTTGAGCTAGAGTCCACACAGAAGAGCGGAAGGATCCGTAGGTTATAGATCTATTATGTTGATCCCTGCAGAAAACATCCTCAGCATTGCGTTTGTTTATGAGAGTATCTAGTTGCATGGTGTATGCTCCCATTTATTTTTCAGTCTGCGTCTTATCAGATACTCAGTACTCATAAGTGTTGCAATAGCTATATATGAACCAAATCCATTCCAAAGAAGCCAGATGTTGTGATCACCAAGTATGACCGTGTACAGAGAAATCAGTCCATTTACTATAAAGAAACAGCACCATATGACAGTAACTTTATATGCATAGTCATTAATTCTCTTAGTAATAGTCTTTTCTGTAAGTGCCGCAAAACGTGCGATCATCGAGGGCGGTTTTATAAGAGAAAAACCAAAGCATAACAAGAGTATTAAATTTACGGCAACCGGATAGAAACTTAAGACATCAAATCTGCCCAACACCAAGGACATGACGGATAGAGCAATTGCAATTACGGCAATAACTCTTCCACATGAGAATAAAACATCGCATTTCTTTTGCTGACGTTTTTCATAGAAGATTTTTACAAGATAGACTACAACTAAGAAAACGCAAAGATATTGTGCGGTGCCAAAATGCCAGGAAAAAAATACGGCAAATGGCCAAAGGATCCCAACAATGGTTGCGATCCAAAGGCTAATTTTTTTGATGGAGAAAAAGCTCTCTTTTGACTGAGAATTAGACTTTTTCGCTATCTGGTTGGTCATTTAATAGATGCCACACAGCTTCAACGACATCATTGACAGTTTTTACTTGCTTAAAAATTTCTGGCTTAATTTTTTTGCCAGTCTTCTTTTGTAGCATTACGATGATGTCGACGGCATCGATACTATCAAGTTCCAAATCTTCAAATAATGATGCCTCAGGTGTTACTTTGTCAGGATCAAGCTCGAAAAGCTTGGCCATCATCTCTTTTAGCTCAGACAGAATTTGTTCTTTTGAAAGATGTTCCATTTGATTTGAATCCGTTAGTTGTTAGTTGGCAAGTGCTTGAAGCTGAGATTCAATGTAGTCAGCAAGAGTGGACACTGAGTAAAAGTGAGAACGCATTTCCTCGTTTTCAGCTTTTAGTGTAATGTTAAAGGTCTTCTTTACCGCAAGTCCCAGTTCTAGAGCATCAATAGAATCAAGACCTAGTCCGTCGTGAAAAAGAGGGGCCTGTGCATCTATGTCATCAGGGCTGAAATCCTCAAGATTCAACGTATTAATAATGAGTTCCTTAAGTTGATTTTCTAATTCTTGTTTTGTCATATGTCATCCTTAACATTGGAATTTCCCAAATCATGTTGCTGTAATGTTTTGATAAAAATTTGAGCTACAGCATGTTTGATTTGCTCTGCTGCATGATGAGGATTTAATTCTGCTTTAAAGTCACGCGGATCTAAAACTTCATGTACATCAACAGTAAATTTAGGGATCCTAGGTGGAACCTCATACCATTTCATTTGCTTATCAAGAAAATGCTCCGAACAACTAATAGTAACAACGCGTACGGGGCATAGCAAATGCGAAGCTAAAGATGCAAAGCCTTTTTTTAGCTTGATCTCACCATTATGAGGAGTTCTTGTGCCCTCTGGAAATATCAGGATATTTTCCCCTCGTTTTAAACATTTTTCACATTCTTTGAGAAGTGAGGGGCCGTCTGAGTTTATGAGGTAATGAGTGTTTTTGACGATCCCACCTAGAGCAGGCTTGTGTAAAACCTCTTCCTTTACTAGGCAGTTTATCTCAGGCATCAACGATGCCAGTAAAACATAGTCAATGTATGTGGGGTGGTTTGCAATTATGATGACGCCCTGATCCTGTTTTAGCTTTTCTATACCATGAACTTCATGATCCAAAAAACGCAGTAATTTTGCTACTGACCAGAATAGTCGAAATGATGCTGAAACAAGGTGCCTAATTTGCTTGGTTAGTTCCTCTTCATGCCAGAAAAGGCGCATGCAGGGAAAACAGATAAAGCGCATTAAGATTGCGGACGTACCAAAGACTGAAAAATATACCACGTTGGTTATAAAAAGTCGGATGCGAGTAATCATGAGTTTTGGGTGATCTGCCAAGAGGCCTTCAGACCTTTTATCGTGATAAAGTTTTCTTTACGAGCAAGTGCATTAGCAAAACATAGGGATTGAGGCAAGGTGGCAACATTATTATTGGAGGTCATTTCAATTTTATTGCAACGGTATTTTGTACCAGCTGTCAGTATGAATGCTGAGGCATAGGGAAAATTATGCTTCAAATTGCACTTTGTTTCGTAGATGTCAGGGACAACTCCTTCAAAGTCAACGACTAGAACTTTTTTATAATCTTGCAGTGCAATTGCACCTTCTATTAAAGCCTGAATAAAGGAGTGCTCTCCTGCGGATATGCTTGTACAGGGAATATTGGCTTTGTTGATGATGGTAAAGGCACCAACAGCAGCGTTATGTACTGACATAGCAAAATCTGTAGGTGAGATGTCTTCGTTGTGCGCCAAGGAGGTCAAAATACTATAGCAACGCTCTAACTCGCCATGACGACTTGAGAACACCACAAACTCTGGACCATATTGCAACATTTCTGACGCTATATCAGCTGCTGCACGACTTCCTGCCTTCAAGCGTCTTGCTTGCATCATCGGAAGAAAGCTTGCTTTAGCAATTTTCTTATCCGATGCATTTATTATTTTGTGGAGTTCCTCAATAGAAAGCTTTAACGTTGCCCCAGAGTTATCAATTCCTGGGCAACGTACTGCAAATGCTTCTATATCAAAGGTGAAAGCCATAGTCCAAATTAGGTTCTATTAGCTTTTGCCTGAGCTCTTAATTGGTCAGAGATAGCTTTATTCAAGTTTCTGACCCAGGTATTGTATTTACCATGTACGGTATTTTTCTCTTCGTTATATTTAAGTCCTGAAGATGAAACGTATTCAATCTTATAGTTCTGACCTTCAAATATAATTTTTACCTTTGCACTAAGATCTTTTCCATAATGAGTGTGCTCTGCAATGAATTCATTATCATCTAGCTTTGTTACAGTCCATTCGTAAGCTGAGGCAGCATCCTGTACAGCCTCTGCAATTTGTGCAGAGGTGAGATTTGCGGGAACATTTCCTGATGGAGACACTATTGCCTTATTGCTAGAGCATGAAGCAATTATTAATGAAGCTAAGATGAGACAACAAATTCTAAAGAAACGTTTCATTTTTTTCCTCTACTAGATAGCAAGTTGGACTGATAATCCGTTACCTAAGATTATTTTTGCATAGACCAGAAAATTTGTTAGTTTGATTGATTATTTTCAACAGGATTAACTTAATTGTTCGATCAAGTTGCTGGCACCTGTGTGGACTTGTTAATAGCAAAATAATGAAAATAAACAGTACACAGTAAGATTTTTTTACGTAGGAGTAACGTTTAAAAATCTTATTTCATAGAAATTTTAACTAAACAAATAATGGTTATGTGTTTATTCTAAGCTTAAAGTTAGGAAAAAAAAATCGTAGGTGCGTGCTATGATGCTTTTTGAAAGCTTGCAAAGATTAGGAGTGTTATCAAGGTCGCATTTTTATTCTTATAACATTTTGATGTTTCCTAAAAATTGATTATTCCCAAGCGTAGGGATGCAAGAATAACACTCATAGGGTAGATAAATATGGATTCAAAACAGCAACATACTAACGCTCAGCTTTTTGCTCAGAGATGGGCCGGTCGTGGTGATGAAAAACAAGATACACATAACTTTTGGCACGATCTGCTGTTGTCGGTATATGGTGTTTCAAATCCTGCCACCGTAATTCAATTTGAAAAGAGAGTTCATCTAACTCATACATCATATATTGATGGTTATATTGCTACCTCAAAAGTTCTTATCGAACAAAAGGGCATGAAGATTGATCTCAACAAGAAAGAGCGTCAGTCAGATGGCCAAGAGCTAACTCCTTATGAGCAGGCATTTCGTTATGCTAGTGCTTTGCCTCTTGAGGAAAGACCGCGTTATATCGTTACTTGTAATTTTCAAAGTTTTCAAATCTACGATCAGAATAATGCAGATCCCTTGCATCAAGAGCCTATTGTCATTGCACTTGCAGAACTGCCAAAGGCTTATGCAAGCTTAAGCTTTCTAATTAGCCTTAAGGACTATGCAAGGCAAGCTGAGCTTGATATTTCAACTAAGGCTGGTGCTTTAATTGGTAAGCTGTATAACGCTTTGTTAAAGCAGTACGGAGAGGGGGCAGAAAATGATCCTCAAGTTTTGCAGGAGTTAAATAAGCTTTGTGTACGCATCGTGTTTTGTCTGTATGCAGAGGATGCGTTTTTATTCCCTGTTAAAGATCAATTTGCCTCATTTTTAAAGAGCTTTGCGGTTGACAACATTAATACCGGTCTTGAAAAGCTTTTTGCGATCCTAAATACCAAAGAAGAAAATCGTTCACGCACTACTCAAGAGAAGTTTTTAGCCTTCCCCTATGTAAATGGTGGTCTGTTTGCAGATAGCATTTATAATATTCCAGAATTTTCCCAAGAAGCGGCTGATATTCTTATTAAGGAATGCTCTGAGGGCTTTGATTGGTCTGGTATTAGTCCAACCATCTTTGGCGCAATGTTTGAAAGTACCTTAAACCCTGAAAGCAGACGTTCAGGTGGTATGCATTACACCTCACTTGAGAATATTCATAAGGTAATCGATTCTCTATTTTTAAATGAGCTTACGGCAGAGTACCAAGCAATAGAGGATAAGATCTTCAAAGAACGTCATTTATCAGATTTAAAGGGAACAGCAGCAAGAGTATCGCTACTTGCTGAGGATAGACAGCAACTTATAGCCCTGCAGGATAAGCTTGCCTCATTAAAATTTTTAGATCCTGCTTGTGGTTCAGGTAACTTTTTAACTGAATCTTATCTTTGCTTAAGACGCATTGAAAATAAGATCTTATCTCTTCTAAATGGTCAGCAGATTGATCTATTCCGCGATATCAATGTGAGGGTGTCGCTAGACCAATTCTATGGAATAGAGATTAATGACTTTGCTGTTTCTGTTACCAAGACTGCTCTTTGGATTGCAGAGGCGCAGATGCTTGAGGAGACCAATAATCTTCTAGGTTGCCATTTACTCTTCCTACCACTAAAGAGTTTTGAGCACATTGTTGAGGGTAATGCGTTAAAACTTGATTGGAATGAGGTGGTCCCTGCTAGCGAGCTTAACTACATAATGGGGAATCCTCCATTTTGTGGAAGACGATATAGGACAATTGAACAAATAGAGGATGTATCTTTATTTTTTTCATATAAAGATATCGATTATGTCGCTTGTTGGTTTAAGAAAGCTACCGATTATATTGGGGATCGTACGGAAATATCCGTTGGATTTGTTTCAACAAATTCAATTACTCAGGGAGAGCAGGTTTATGCGCTATGGAATGAAATTCTAAGTGAAAAAGGATTTCAAATTAATTTTGCATATAGAACTTTTAAATGGAATAGTGAATCCATAGATAAAGCAGCGGTCCATGTTGTAATTATTGGTTATTCCCACCAAGAAAGTATCAACAAGATGTTGGTAGATGAACATCAGCGAATAAGATTTGTCAAAAATATAAATGGTTACTTAGTGGATGGGCCTAATGTTTGTATTAAGCATAGAGCTAAACCAATTTGTGATGTTCCTTTAATGCAAAATGGAAACGTTCCTCTAGATGGGGATGCGTTAAAAGTTGAAGAAAAAGATTTCGATAAATTCAATCATTCGGGATTTCTGAAACGATTAATTGGTGGGAGAGAACTACTGCATAATGAGAAACGCTATGTACTGTGGCTTGTCGATGTTTCTCCAAGAGAAATTCTAAAAGACAAAAATATTTTAGAACGGGTAGAGCTGTGCAAACAACGTCGAATGGCGATGAAAGATAAGGGATCACAGAAACTAGCTGAAACACCAACTTTGTTTAGAGATACCAAAAATCCCAAAAATTATATTGCTGTGCCTATGGTGTCATCAGAAAACAGAATATATATACCAATGGGATATTTTGATGAAAATTTTATTCCTACTAACCAGGTGCAAACAATTCCGGATGCTTCTCCTTACCATTTTTCTATTCTAGAGTCTTCTGTTCACATGGCATGGATGAGGACTGTAGCTGGTAGATTAGAGAGTCGCTATCGTTACTCTAAAGATATTGTCTATAACAACTTTATCTGGCCTGAGGCTGATGATGCTCAAAAGGAACAGCTATCTAAAACAGCACAGGCTATCCTAGATGCTCGTGCACTCTATCCTGATTCTTCTCTTGCCGATCTCTATGATCCTCTATTAATGCCAATTGAGCTTAAAAAGGCACATGATGCTAATGATAAAGCGGTATTAAAGCTTTATGGCTTTAAGGCAACTGCAAGTGAGGAAGAGATAGTCGCCAAGCTCATGCAACTTTATGCCGACAAGGTTGCAACTCTTGAAGAAAAGGGAAATAAGAAAACAAAAAAGTAATGTATAACAAGGTGTTATAGTTACCTTTATATTCGCTAGATGCATATTTTACTTATGACTTGTAATATATGCATCAAGTAAATGCTCTTTGGGATTTTTTATGCGTATACGTGATCTATTACAGCTTGAGGCTGTGGATTTAAATCCTGCGATCACTTCAAAGGAAGATGCCATAAATCACTTAGTTGATTTAGTGTCTGCTACTGGCTGTATTAATGATGTCGACCGTTTTCGTCAGGCTGTTTTTGACCGTGAGAGTAAAAGTTCTACCGGCCTTGGTGAAGGCGTAGCTATCCCTCATGCAAAAAGCTCCGGTGTTTCAAGACCAGGGCTTGCAGCCATGGTGTTTAAAGATGGCATCGATTTTGATTCCCTAGATGGGAGCAGTGCTAAGCTTTTCTTCATAATTGCCTCTCCCCATAAGGCCTCTGATGAGCATATTGATGTGTTAGCTCATCTATCCTCAGTCCTTATTGATAAGGATGTACGCGAGCGTCTTTTAAATGCAAAGACTAATGAAGAGTTTTTAGAGATCGTAGACGCAGCTGAGGGCGAGACCCAAAAGGATGATGAAGAGGAGGCTCAGGAGGAAAAAAAGCCTAAGGCCTATGACATCGTTGCCGTAACTGCCTGTCCTGCAGGCCTTTCCCATACCTATATGGCAGCGGAGGCTCTAGAGCAAAAGGCGCGCGAGCTTGGTATTTCTATCAAGGTTGAAGCCGACGGTGCTGCCGGTAACCGCAATCCATTGTTACCTGAGGATATTGCTGGGGCTAAAGCGGTAATTGTTGCAGCCGATCGTACGGTGCGCATGAATCGTTTTATCGGCAAGCCCTTGATCCGTGTTGGTGTTAATGATGGTATCAATAAGCCTGAGGAGTTAATTACTAGGGCCTTAAGTGGAGATTGTCCTGCCTATTCTCTGGTAACTCGATCAGAGCAGGTGTCATTGCCAATGCGCATGTACCGGCATTTGATGTCTGGTCTTACTTATATCATGCCACTTGCAGCAACTGCTGGTATTTTATCTGCCTTTGCAAGTCTTCCTTTTCTCTCTGGCACAAGTACAGGATTCTTCTTTGAAACCATAGGCTACAGCATTGGTATCTTGCTACTGCCCGTTTTATCTGCCTTTATTGCGTTTTCAATAGGTGGCAGAACGGCATTAGTCGCAGGTTTTACCGGTGGCGTGATGGCTGACATTTCCGGCGCTGGTGTGATCGGTGCTCTGGTAAATGGCTTTGCAGGAGGCATGCTCGCGTATTCAACATCGGTCTTTGCTCAGAGGTTTTTAAAGGGGCATGATGCCATGTTCGCCTTGCTCGTATATCCGTTGGTTGGAGCCTTAGGAGTTACGGCAATTGCAGAATTTATCACCAATATTCCAGCAAGCTTTATCGATAGCCACCTAAATTCACTTATTAATCAGGCAGGTCCCGTGTTGCGTGTCTTTATAGGCGGAATATTGGGACTTATGATGTCAGCCGATATGGGCGGTCCTTTAAATAAGATCTCATATGCCTGCGGTGTATTGTTGCTTGCAGATTCCCTGCCAGAGCCTGGGGCTGGTAGTAAGGTTATGGCCTCGGTTATGGCCGGAGGTATGGTGCCTCCTCTTGCCGCAGGCTTAGCATCATTAATTGCAAGACCGTTATTTTCCAAGCGAGAAAAGGAGCTTAGTCTTTCTGCTATTGGTAAGGGCTTAGTGTTTGTGACCGAAGGTGTGATGCCTTATATGTTGATCGCTCCTCGTCGTATGCGCTTTGCCTGCTTTATGGGATCAGGCGTTGCTGGTGCTATGTCTATGCTTTATGACTGTGGAGTATGTGCACCGCATGGCGGTATCTTTATCGTGCCATTAACACCTCAGCTTGGACACTACTCTTTATCCATTATTACGGGAGCTCTAGTTGGTATGATGCTATTCATTGTAGGCCGGATCGGGGTGAAGTTTCCCAAAAAAGCGTGATAGAGAAGAGACAATAAGGCTGAAGATCTGCAAGTATGTTGCAGATCATCAGTGGCATATGAGCATATTAACGAATGTCTAATGCTGAAACCTCTGTTCCTAAAAAAACGCAAGCTATGCGTTTGAGCGCAGGTAGTTTTGCAATATTATCGCCTAGGCAATACCTATCAAGTTGAGCATTGGCCTCATCAAGCTTTTCTTTTACAGCCTCGTTACTTCCTTTGCTTTTTGGTAGGTACTTAAGTTCAAAGATATAGGAGCAGTTAACTCCATCGAGGGGAGATAGCACCAAATCGGCATATCCCTTTTCTATGCCAGTAACTTCAAGCTCAAGATGTACCTTAAAATCAGGTGAGAAATTGGCAGCAGTTGCCAAGGCTACTGCAAAGTCGCTTTCATGAAGATTTGCACCAAGGTGTAGACATCCTGCTTCCTTAAGCTTTTGTGCAACATTTTTTATGAATTCTTCAGGTAAGCCTTGTCTTAGCTTTACGAATGCATCCATGAATTCAGATACGTCGATATTAAGACTATCAATGCCACGGAGATATTTAAAATAGTACTCAAAGAACTGCTCAGCTACGGTTCTATTTGGAATAATGAGGGAATTGCTGTTTGCCTTCCAAGTAAGATAGCCAAAATACATCATGATAGAGAGCAGATCTTTTTTGGAAAAGCATTCTTGGCTATTTAAATTGATAGTTGAGGGTGCAGAGCCAAACGGGATTGGTTTTTCTGAAAGAGCGTCGTTAATGATTGCTTTGACAACATTAATATCCCCCATACTTAAGATGCTATGGATTTTTGAAAGATCTTGAGCAAAGGCTGGATCGAGTAAAATTACAGGTTCTTTATTATTTTTTTTGATACCAGATAAATAATAAAGACACATCGATGAGTTAAAAACTGACTGTGATGAGAATGGACAGAAATGATAACCGTTATAAAGGATCTTCATACGATTAAATACTTCATCAACAGAATGTCCGTATTTTTCAAGGTCAATTACTTGAGAAATTAGTACTTTGAGCTCAGGCTCTGTAAATCCAAACATCGTCGTACTGTCTTCATCCTGTGAGATATTGGTCTGAATATTAAACCCAGAAGACAGCGAATCCATGGAAATGGTTGTAACACCTGTAATGAAAATGTGAGCAATTGGACGTGTAGGCTTAGTATTTGCTTTTAATCTGGCATAAAAATTTTTCAGAAAGCCTTCAGCGGAAGTAATATTTTTGAATTGCTCTTTGTCCTTAGATAGGATTTCGTTGGCAAATTGATCGTATTCATCGATGATGATGTACATTTTATGGCCAACATGCTTATTTATGGATTTAAAAAAAGCTTCAATAAATATGGCTGGAGACGAATAATCTTTATTTAGGTCGCTAAAGCAATTTTCTAATTCATAACGCTCTAAGAATTCTTGAACTGATGACTTGAGTATTTCAATAAAATTTTCAACGATATTTGAGGCATCAATGCCGGAGAAATCAAGTTTTAGAATATAGAAAGAGTTTGCTAGTTTTGTCTTATGGTTTCCAATATAGGTGTCATCAAAATATTCATTAAATTTGTCAGCTAAAACAATGTCATAGTAAGCACTAAGCATCTCTGTAAAAAGGCTTTTGCCAAAGCGACGAGGTCTAATAATGAAGGAATATTTATGTCCAGTCCTTTCTAAAATTTCGATGA
>CAVJLP010000033.1:0-21901 GCA_963650525.1 Firmicutes bacterium CAG:534 | reverse complement strand
TGAGTTGCTAACATTCTATTTTAGCAAATTTATGCCCTTTTTTAAAGGTGCGGACTTGTAGCAGTTCTAATCTATGTGGCTATGATTTTAAGAGCTTGCTTTTACTTTCAATGAACTGCTTTAAGTTCAATGTAAGTGAGCCTAGGGAAAACAGATGTTCGGCCCATGCTTTGGTCACCTCATGCCATCTTTTAATAAAGCTATTTATTGAAGGTAGCTGGAAGTTGGTATTTACTCCGTTATATTCAAGGTTTAGGTGTCTTATAGTTTCTATATCCTGTTGCATTGATGCAGGAAGTTCATCGCGCATGCGGTCAAACAGCGCGTTGAGTTTTACAATATGAGCATCCTCATCTTGTGGATAAATATGCCACAAAAATGGTTTGCCGCAGAGCATGCCACGAACTGCCGATTCTTCACCACGGATCATATTAAAGTCAGAATTAAGCAATAGCTCATCATAGCCGTTCTGATCGGTCATAGCTGTTGCCTTTAAAGTGATATTACCAAGTTTTTTGCTCTGCCCTATCCTAAGTTTTATGTCAGGATACTGATGGTTGATATTCTCCAAAGGCTTGCCTGCAAAAACGGTAAGCTCAACGCTCACGTTACTTTGATTTAAATTAGTGAGGATTTCCTTAATTTTGGGATTTTCGTAGGAAAAAAGTGTGGCTTTTAAAGCATCGCCGTCTGCTATATTAAGACTGTTGTGAGCTAATGCTTTTTTTCTAAAGTCCTCTTCAAAAATCAGTCCACCTGTTTTTTGGGTAAATCCTGGAAAGAAAAAATAGCTGTTAAGTCCGTCAGATGATGATGAGAGTCCGTGGCAATCTTCGGCAAATTTTTCAGCGGTTAAATAATCAAGCTCTATTACTAGGCTGTGTCTTGCTTTTAGAATTTGATTTAGAGGATCACTTAGACGACAGGAAAAGGCCTCTATTACGGTTTGAGCAGGAGCATATTCCTGAGCATCAGGCCAGGGCTTGATAGTTAACAGAGGATTTTTAAGATCCTGTTTTGAAATGATGGTGTTAAGAGTTTCGATGTTATTGCAGTATAGGTGTACCTTTTCACCACTGTCTGTAAGGGTTCTTGACAGGCGTAGGCTGAAACCTGCATCGCCAAAGTTGTCTATCACGTTACAAAATACATCGATCATCTTAGCCTCCAAAAAAAATTTCTCAAAAAAAGATTCTAACTTTTTTCCTTGCAAAATTATGCGCTTTCATCTGTGTCAAGGGTCTAGACACACGTTAGTGAAATATTGTTTGCTTGTAATTACAGGTTAATTTTTGGATAATTCTCCCTACAAAATTGTTTGTTAATTATTTGAAAATAAAACAAAAAAGCGTTTATATATCAGTGGTAATGGTCATTGGTATAGCAAGAGAACCCGCTTTTTTTCAGCACTTAGGAAGGTCCCCCGCATGATCCGCTTCATAGTGAAACGTGACGGTCGAAAGGTTGCGTTCAACGAGCAGAAAATTTCAAATGCTATCCGTAAGGCATTGGTGTCAGTGCATCCAGATGACGGAGCCACCGCTGAAGATGAAGAGCTTGTGGCAAAGCTAACCTCACTAGTTGTAGCAGATATCGAAAAAGAGCTTCCTAAAACTCCATCTGTTGAGCG
This sequence comes from Firmicutes bacterium CAG:534, assembly GCA_963650525.1. Classification (GTDB taxonomy): domain Bacteria; phylum Pseudomonadota; class Gammaproteobacteria; order Enterobacterales; family Succinivibrionaceae; genus Succinivibrio. The sequence goes on along the minus strand of CAVJLP010000033.1, from coordinate 20,271 downwards.
CACTCAGGATTTCATTGAACAGGCCATGATTAAGTCTGGTCTGGCATCTGAGGCTAAGAATTTCATTCTGTACCGTCAGCGTCGTACTAACGCTAGAACCTATAACACCGATCTCACCAAGATTTATCGCGATCTCACCTCCAAGAGCACCGCGGATATGGATTTAAAGCGTGAGAATGCCAATATTGACGCTAATGCCCCTATGGGTCTTATGCTTCGTTTCGGCTCTGAAGGCTCTAAGGATTACGTACGCAGATATGTCCTACGTCCAGAGCACGCTTTAGCTCATTCACGTGGTGATATTCATATCCACGATCTTGATTTCTACCTGCTGACTATTAACTGCTGTCAGATTGGTCTTAAGGATCTGTTCAAGCGTGGCTTCTCAACTGGTCATGGTTTTCTGCGTGAGCCTCAGTCAATACAGTCAGCAGCTGCTTTGTGCTGTATTGCTATTCAGTCAAACCAGAATGATATGCACGGCGGTCAGTCAATTCCGCTGTTTGAGTATGATTTAGCCCCCTATGTTGCCAAGTCATATGTTAAGCATTTAGGCCGTGTAATTGAGATCTGCCAGCGCAAGTCAAATATGGATATTACTGAGCTCAAGGCTTTTTGTAATGAAATCTATAACAAGCGCAATACCGTGATGGACGAAGAGTCACAAGCTGAAATTCGTTCTCATATAGAAAAGTTCCTGCAGGATAATGGCTCTTTAGATGCGGCAAAGGATGCTGATTATGTTCTCTCTGAGGGCATGAAGCTTACTGAGCGTGAGACCTATCAGGCTATGGAGGCTTTGATCCATAACCTAAATTCCATGCAGTCCCGTGCCGGTGCGCAAGTTCCTTTCTCCTCTATTAACTATGGAACAGGTACTACTGCCGAGCAGCGCATGATCATGAAGAACGTGCTGTTGGCAACTGATGCAGGTTTAGGTGGTGGTGAAACCCCTATTTTCCCGGTACAGATTTTTAAGGTTAAAGATGGCATTAATACCAAGGAAGGCGACGTAAACTACGATCTCTTCCGTCTTGCTTGCAAGGTATCGGCAAAGCGTCTGTTCCCTAATTTCTCATTCTTAGATGTCCCCTACAATAAGAAATACTACGTAGAAGGTCATCCTGAGACTGAGGTTGCTCTCATGGGCTGTCGTACCCGTGTAGTTTCTAATGATTTTGATAAGACCAAGCAGGTAATTCCTGGCCGTGGCAATCTATCTTTCACCACCGTGAATCTGCCGCGTCTTGGCATCGAGGCTCATGGCTCTATCTCTCGTTTCTATGATAGTGTCGATAAGACCTTTGCCATGATCTTTGAGCAACTCATGGATCGCTTCGATATCATCGCTAAAAAGCGTGTCTTAAATTATCCCTTCCTGATGGGACAGGGGATTTGGATTGGATCTGACAGACTGGATCCTGATGATTTTATCGAGGACATCATCAAGCACGGTACCATGTCTGTAGGTTTCATCGGTTTGGCTGAAACCTTAAAAGCTCTATGTGGCAAGCATCATGGTGAGAGCGCTGAGGCTAATGAGCTTGGTATGGAGATCGTAAGACATATGCGTGCGCTTACTGATCGCCACACTCAGGAAAGTGGCCTGAATTTCTCTTTGTTCTCAACTCCTGCAGAAGGTCTATCTGGTCGTTTTGTCAAAATCGATCAGAAGCTTTACGGCAAGATTGCAGGCGTCACTGACAGAGCCTATTACACCAACAGCTTCCATGTGCCGGTTTACTACGATATCAGTGCAGCCGATAAGATTAAGATTGAAGGCCCTTATCACGAGTTGTGCAACGCAGGTTCAATTTCTTATGTTGAGTTAGATGGTGATTTAACTAAGAATGTCGATGCCTTTGAAAAGGTTATCTTATTTATGAAGGAGTGCGGTGTAGGCTACGGCTCTATCAATCATCCGGTGGATCGTTGCCCTGTGTGCAATTACGTCGGTGTTATTAATGATGTCTGCCCTCGTTGTGGCCGTCATGATGGTGAAGGTATCACTATTGAGCGTCTGAGAAGACTAGGCGTTGACTGCAGCTGCTTTGATTAATTAAGGGATTATTAATGGCATGCTGTAAAAAAAAGCGTGCTAGAACTACAGTAATTAGGAGATATTAACATGCAATCAAGATTACATGCACATAATGGTGTTGTCGGTGAAGGCGTTAAGTTTGAGCGTATTCGTCGTGTAACTGGTTATTTGGTTGGTACCTTAGATCGCTTCAATAATGCCAAGCGTGCTGAAGTTAATGATCGTGTCAAGCACATGCACGTCTAATAAGAGATATATGCATGACTGATCTGGAACTTCTGGATCACACCACCTTAAGAATTGCCGGGGCTGTTCAAGAATCAATCGTTGACGGACCCGGTATTCGTTATGTGATATTCACCCAAGGTTGTCCTTTTCATTGCAAAGGCTGTCATAATGAGCAATCATGGGATTTAAAAGGTGGTTTAGAGGTTAACCTAGGCGTCTTGTATGATGAAATGACGTCTAATCCACTGGTAACAGGTGTTACTTTCTCTGGTGGAGAGCCTTTTATTCAGCCTGAGCCTTTGACTGTATTTGCAAAAATTGCGAAGTCTCAAGGTTATTCCATATGGTCCTATACCGGCTTTACCTTTGATAAACTGCTAACTGATCCCAAGCGCAGAGCCTTGCTTGAATTATTAGATGTGGTGGTTGATGGTCCTTTCGTGCTTGAAAAAAAATCCCTAGAGCTTGATTTTAGAGGATCGTCTAATCAACGTATAATCGATGTGCATAAGTCGTTGCTTTCAGGTAAGGTAATTTTGGCTGAGGGCTTTAATTGAGGTTTTGATGATTGCTAGGTGACAAGCAAATCCATGATAATGAGCAGGTGGTCCTGTGTCGTTGTTGTGATCACCCTGTAATAATTCCTAAGGATGTGCACAATTATCATTGTTGCTGTCCTCACTGTAATGCCCTACTAAAGCCTGCGGTGGTTTACCCTTTCAAGGTGGGAGCATTGATAGCGCTCTCTGCCTTAATGCTGTTATTTTGCTCTCTTATAGAGCCCTTCCTGTCTATACAGGCATCAGGCATCAGTTCCACCATTTATATTACTTCAATGTTTACTAACTTAAATAGTGCCTGGCTATTGCTGGCGGTGGTGTTTTTGCTGACTGCCTTTGTATTCCCAACTCTGATGCTGTCTCTCCTGATTGTTATTGGTTTAACGAGGTTGAGAGTAAGCAGAACTTTGGCAAATTTGTACACAATAAGTCGTAGATTCTGCTTTGTGGATGTTTTTGCACTGGGTGTTGGGATCAGCTTAATCAAGCTTACAGCTCTTGCCGAGGTTGCCTTTCATATTGGCTTTTATATCTATCTTATCTTCAGTTTTATGATCATCTGGTGCTACCTTCACTTTCCGACAGCCATGGTTTGGAATTTAGTGGATTACACTAAAAAAGAGCAGTTGCTTATCGATCCAGACAAAAGGGGCGCTGAGCAGGGACTTATGATCTGTAGACATTGCGGTCTGGTGTTCAGAGCTGATGAGGGTCATGATGAAGAGTGCTGTCCGCGTTGCCATGCAAAGACCTCTTATCGGCAGCATATGTGGTCATCTAAGGTAGTGGCACTGGTATTAGCAGCCACAATTATGTTTCTGCCATCAAATATTTATCCTGTGATGATGGTAACCTTTCTTGGAAGTGATTCTGGCTCTAATATTGTTCAGGGAGCCTTGGCCATCTGGAATACAGGATCTTATTTTGTGGCTATGGTGATATTTATAGCTTCGCTTTTTATACCAAGCTTTAAGATCTTTGCTATGGTGTATCTTACCTTAAAGATAAAACAAGGCCGGGTGGTTAATCCCAGAGCCTTAAGCCTGCTCTACCGCACCGTTGAATTTATCGGTAAATGGTCCATGATTGATGTGTATGTAGTCATCATCATGACTGCGGCGGTACATTTTTCTAATTTGATGACAATAGCACCAGGCATGGCTATTATTGCTTTCTGCTCTGTTGTTTTCATAACCATATTTGCTGCATCATATTTTGATGAGCGCTTGATTTGGGATAAGTACGTTGGAAAAGAATAATCGTGCTGTTTTAGTAAAATCACGCCGGTTTTCCCTAGTGTGGTTGGTTCCGGTCTTAGCTTTTGTAGTAACTGCTCTACTTATATTTCATTACAGCTTTGACAACAGTACCTATATCACCTTGATAAGTGAGGATGCTGCAGGTGTTGAGGCTGATAAAACTCTGGTTAAATACCGCTCTGTAACTGTCGGTAATATTAAAAAAGTGAGCCTCACTGAGGATAAGAGATTTGCCGAGCTTGAGGTGCGCATTGAGCCTGGTGAAGAGGAGTTGCTACGTGCCGATACCAAGTTTTATCTAGTAAAGCCTAGAGTGCAGCTGTCTAATATCACTGGACTTGATACCATTATTTCCGGTAACTACATTCAGCTTGTGGCAGGTACTTCTGATGTTTCCTGTGACAAATTTGTCCTTGAGGATAAGGTTCCTGCCACGGTTAAAGATCCTAATGCCATGATTTTAACTCTTACTTCAAGCCAAGGAAGACGTATTGTGGAAGGCGATCCTGTTACCTTCAGAGGATTTGTGGTTGGCTCTGTTAATAGCTCTGAGCTTGATCCGGATTCAGGACTTATCTCCTATAAAATCAGCATTATGTCTAAGTACCGTAGTTTAGTTAGCGAAGAAAGCGTCTTCTGGATTAATTCTGGCTTAGATTTTTCTTTTGGTATGTCTGGTTTCTCCTTCCGTACTGAGAACTTACAAAATCTGCTAACAGGCGGTATTACTTTTGATAACTTTAATGATCATGGCAAGCCTATTGTAAATGGTCAAGTGCTTCCTCTTTATGAGAATTTCTCGGCTGCTGCAAGTGGTGTTTTAGAGGAAAGACCACATTTTGTAATAATGCTGGCAAATAAGCTAGGTGCTATCAAGGCTGGCTCTGTAGTGAAGTTCAAAGGCATTGAAGTAGGACGTGTAACCGATAGTCCCTGGTTTGATGATCCTGTTTCAGCTATGACCAGTAGCTCGCTTATCCCTGTTCGTTTTGCAATTTCTGTTAGGGGAATTAACGACAAGATTATAGTAGATAATACTAAGAAGGCTCTTGCAAGCGGACAGTTGTGTGCATCCGTGCTGTCATCCTCCATGCTTGCTGCTAATGATGTGGTTTCACTTAGTTTTCATGATAAAAAAGGGGCTTGTGTTGCTGATTTAAAGCAATATAGAGGAGATCTGGTCGTTCCTGTAACTGAATCGAGATCGATAACCGATCAGATTGCCGAGCTTAGCGCCCATTTTGCTAAGATTGATTTTGAAGGTATATCAAAGAGTGTAAAGCAGGATCTTCTGTCTTTAAACAAGCTTATGCAAGAGCTTACAGTTTCCTCTAAAAAACTAAATGACAGCAATGTCATGGCTGAGGCTTCTAGGACTATATCTGAGCTTAGAAATACTCTTGAGGATTTAAACGGTAATTCCCACAAGGTATCCGACAGCGTTGTATCTGATATACGCGAGCTCTTATCAAATATGAATCAGCTACTAAACGATCTACATCCAGCATTAGATAGCGTAGGTCAGAAGCCTAATTCATTAATCTTTGGAAGTGACAGTGAAGATCCTGTTCCCGGTAGTGGAGATAGCAAATGACGAATCGTGGTAAATATTTTGTAGCCATTGCCTTAAGCACTTTTTTTTCTCTGTCTGCTCTCAATGGATGTTCCTCAGGTGAAAGTGTAAACAACGAGCGCTACAGTCTAGTTGACGGCATTACAAGTGCCTCAATGGATCGTGATTATAATGTGACTACCAAGGTATATGGCATGCTAGGTGATGGTGCTTTGGTAGTTAGAACCTCTAATGTCGGGTTAAAATCTGCGGTACATCATAAGTGGTCGGCAAGACTTGAGGATCAGCTATCTCTTATCATGAAGGATGCTTTGATAAGACACTCTGTTGCCAAAAATATTGAGGTTGCAATTGAAGTGAAGGATTTTTCTGGCTCAACCTCAGGTGAGGTTTATATTGACGCCTTTATCGAAGTTAGAAAAGGCAAACAGAGCCTGATAAAAGCTCCATTTACTTATCTGGGAAGGCAAAGTGTTCAGGGATATTCTGCCTTAGTATCTGAGCTTAAAGCAGGATGGAGTAAAATCTGTGAGCAGGCTGTATTGAAGATAATTTCTGCAAAATCTCTTACTCTGCCTTAGTGCTAGTCATTAGGTGTGACAAGGCAACTTTATAATTGCTGTGTAGCGGACGAGTGTAGGAATTGGGAATACACAGCGCTAGGACCAATCCTTGCTTATTCTAGCCTTTCATCTGTGCGCCGTTATTACTCGTAGCAAGCACTGAAAGCAGGTTGCATTGCATCTATCTGTCTGCGGGGTAGTCCATAACCTGTAGCTATTTTCTCCCAGTTTTTTCTGATAATTGCCAAAATGTCTTTTGCGTAGCTGTTCGCGTCAGTCTCGGAAATACCATATTTGACAGCGGCTGTGACAGCATTAGCAATGATGATCCTATTATCGTCATCATCGACATTTAAAGATAGTTCATCGCCGTAAGGAACAGGATTTACATCATAAAGTGGAGAGAGCTGCCATCCATTTTGGGCAAGAATGAAAGCGTGGTTTCGCAGGTGATCATCTGTGTTGGAGACAGCCATATTGAAAACAATTCTTTTCCAAAGCTCTATCAGATCCTGTTTAGGATTTGCGCCATAAGATTTAATGAAGGCTGCTATATCAAGATAGCTAGTTCCGTCTGCAGCGGATGCCCCGTCTGTTTTACCAAGCAGTGTCATGGCAGAAGCAAAGTGTACGCGTTTGTTCAAAATACGGTCAAATCTCTTTATCAGGTAAGTGCTCCCGAGATGGGAAAACTTCTCAAGCTTTGCTTCTGGAACATTCAATCCACATAGACTTGCCAAATCGTGCGCCACCATTTCCCATGCTCCGGTGTCATTTTCATCATGCTTGGATGGGAATTTTGCAATCCAAAGTTGATCCTTAGTATCTACAACTGTTGCCTTGGGCCTTGCTCCGCCAAGTGAAGAGCCAGGCTTAATCAACTGATTTAGCCATTTTTCAGATAAAACGTTATCGTCGTTTTCAAAATTTCTAGAAGCCTCCTCTAATGTACGCAGTGTTGCCCAAGGCGGTGCTGCTGTTTCTTTATCATCAGAGAGGAATGGACCGTCAGGATCTGTTTTAAAGCGGATGCCGCCCATTCGAGTCTCATCGTATACCCCCATCAAATAGTCGCTGTCGTAAAGCTTTGAAGGCTTACGTCCTTCTTTTTCTGCTATGATCCTTTCGCGCTTATTCATAAGGATACGTCCCCAACGATCGGGAGATGCATCTGAAAAAAGTCCAAAGATATTCTTACCGGATGGATACTGTCTGCCAGAGTACGGCATAAGTTGTGGATCCAATGTAAATTTAAGAGCGGTCTTCTTCAGCCAGTCTTTATCATATTCAAATGAATAGGATTCTCCCCCTTTGATGACACCCACAAAAAGTGTTCCCATAAGGATTGGAGCCTCTGAGCTGAAATCATCATAGACGAAGATCTTTTTTTGATTGGATGCCATTAGCTATTCTTCCTAGGGGCTCTTTTTCTTGTAATGAGATTGAGATCCTGAAGTTCTCTGCCAAGCTTATCATCCTTTGCAACAAGCAAAAGATCCTGATCAATATTATTCAGTGCATGTAAAACCGCTGCATAGATCCCCATCGCTACAGAAGGATCGCCCTTTTCTACCTTCCACAAAGAAGCTCGGCTGATCCCTGCACGTTCTGCCACCAACTCTGTTGATAGACTGCGTCTGAGTCTGGCAAGTTTAATTTGCTCGCCCATGGTTTGCAGAATTTTATCTGTGCTTGGAAGTATATTATATGCAGCTTTCTTCATCACTTTCACCATAACTAATGTTTATTATTATAAACAAATTAACAGTTTAGGTTAATTTTAGTGAATGTTAATCCTTAATCGATATATGCGTTACATGTTGATTATCTCGTGATACAGCTCAATAAATTTAGGCTTGCGTTTATTTAGAAGATGCTGTCACAGGGGGGCGGTAAATGGGAGCTTAATACAATGTATCTTATTGAGTTGACAACTCTATATAGGAGATCTAGCCACGCTCTGAGGGGGGACATCTTGTCTAATGATAGACCAGGCTGAGGATGAGTACTGCCTCGTGCCTAGTCCTTACATTTGGCCTGCTGATCGTAAATTAGATGAAGATTTTAAAACAGCTCCTATGTTTATTTTCCAATGCAGAAGGTAGAGAATATTTTTCCTAGGATGTCATCAGAGGTGACTACTCCGGTGACTGTTCCCAGATGATCCTGAGCATCTCGCATTTCCTGAGCACAGAGTACCAGATCGCCCATGAGCAGTACGTCCTTTGCCCGGTAGACAGCGGCTATAGCCTCCTTTAGCTCTGCTAGATGTCGTGCTCTAGCGCTATATACTCCCTCAACAGGCATGATCCCTAGGGCATCAGCTAGAGCCTTGCGTAGGGATATAAGACCATTCTCAGTCTTTACGCTGATATGCAGAGTCATATACTGGGAGAATTCTTCTGATTGCAACAGCTTTGATGTAGCCTCGTCTGGTTGCAGATCAGACTTAGTCACGACTACCATGACGTTTGAGGATTGCTTTTTAAGCTCAAGCAGACGTCCTAGAGTATCATCACCGTTCTCAGGTGGTGATGATCCATCGATCATAAAGAGTACTAGATCTGCCTGCTTTAATGCATCAAGCGCCTTTCTTATACCTATTGCTTCAATTTCATCTGATGGTTTGTCACGAATACCTGCTGTATCGGTAATGGTAACTGGTACTCCATCGATTTCGATATCAGCTGAGAGTATGTCGCGGGTGGTGCCTGGGATGTTGGTGACGATGGCACGCTCAGAGCCTAAGAGTGCATTAAGCAGGCTAGATTTTCCTGCATTAGGAGCACCAGATAGCACAATCCTTGCACCTTCATTAAGCTTTAAGCCCTGATCAGCCCTACGTTGTGCAAGTTCGGCTCGATGGATAATCTCATCAATATCAGATAGTGATTTGCCTGAGTCAAAGAAATCCTCATGTTCCTCAGGAAAGTCTAGACACCCCTCAATGCGAACTCTGAACATTGTAATGAGCTCGGTAAGCTCTGACATATCTTTAAAGAAAGCGCCTTCAAGGGATGCCATAGCAGCCTTGGCGGCACTCTCAGAGCCTGCTGAGATCAGATCCTCTACGGCCTCGGCAGCAGTTAAATCCATGCGCCCGTTCATAAAAGCACGACGGGTAAATTCACCAGGCAGAGCCTGACGGACACCTGGAACGCTAAGCACTGCTTTTAAAACGCGCTGCGGGACGATATTGCCTGCATGGCCTTGTAGCTCTAAGGTATCTTCACCTGTATAGGAATGAGGTCCCGGAAAATACAAAACCACGCCTTCATCGATCACTTCATCACCTAATTTGAATGGTTTGAAGTGAGCGTGGCGTGGTTTGGGTTCTAATCCGCAGATGATCTTGGCTACTTCTAAAGCTTGCGATCCTGAGATCCTAATTATGGCAACGCCACCCCTGCCATGAGGGGTGGCGATTGCTGCGATTGTATCTTCAACCGTTGCTGACATTATTTCTTAGCGACTTTTGCAGTCTTCATGCTGAGACCGCGCTTTTCCAAAGAGCGGAAGATGACGGTCTGCTGGAAGATGGTAAAGCAGTTAGATACCAGCCAGTAGAGGGTCAAGCCTGCAGGGAAGGTGCAGAACATGAAGGTAAAGACAAATGGCATAGCCATGAAGACCTTACGCTGAATAGGATCATTGATCGGGGTCGGTGACATCTTCTGCAGGAAGAACATGGATACACCGTAGAGGACTGGCAGTACGAAGAAAGGATCGTACACAGACAAATCGGTGATCCAGCCGATGAATGAAGACTGGCGTAATTCAGTTGATTCCATCAAGGTCCAGTACAGAGCAATGAAGATAGGCATCTGAATGACCAAAGGTAGGCAACCCCCCATAGGGTTAACCTTCTCGGTCTTATAAAGACGCATGGTCTCTTGACCTAGTTTTTGACGGTCATCAGCATATCTTTCACGCAATTCCTGCATCTTAGGAGTGAGTAGTCTCATCTTGGCCATGGAGGTATATTGAGCCTTGGTCAAGGGGAACATCAAACCACGAACGATGAGGGTTAACACGATAATTGAGAAGCCCCAGTTACCGATAATGGAGTGTACAAACTGTAGAACCTTGAACAGAGGAATGGAGATGAACCATAGCCAGCCATAGTCAACAGTCAAATCCAAATGTGGAGCAACAGCCTCGAGATCATCGGCAATCTTTGGTCCTAACCAGAGCTTGCTCTTAAATTCCTTGGAGCTGCCGGCTGCAACGTCGGTATTAGCAGTTCTGATACCGATGATAGCGGAATTGCCATCGCGGGTTGCATTGGTATAGACGAGATTTTCGGTATCATCAGCACCGATCCAAGCAGATACGAAGTAGTGCTGGATCATAGCCACCCAACCGTTCTTAGTTTCAATTGACAAGGAGCTGTTGGATTTCTGATTATCGATAATATCCTTGTATTTGATCTTCTCGTAACGGGAGCTGTCAGTTGAATATGCTGCTCCGCGGTAAGCAGATGCAACCATGCCAAAGCCAGTTGAATTCTTTAAGAAACTGTCATCCTCAGTCTGCTTTAGCTGACCATAGAAGCTGACGCTCTTAGTAGTATCTGATTTATTATCAACGCCATAGGAGACATCAACAGCATAGGTACCACGATTTAAGGTGTAGGTTTTGGTATAGGTAACACCGTCTTTTTCAAACTTTAAGACAGCTGATACGCTGTTCTGACCATCCTCAAGAACATATTCCTTCTTATCTGCAGTGAAGGTCGGACGTTCCTTGGTATCGATACCATCTTTACCTGCAAGACCTGATTGAGCCTGATAGGTAAATGCCTTGTTGCTCATTAAGAGGTGGAAAGGATCATCCTTATCCTGCTCCTGCTTGATCTTAGGAAGGTTGGCATCAATGATGTCACCGCCCTTAAGTGCAACGGTGAGGTTTAATGAATCACTCTTGATGGTGATGGTGTCGCCGGAGACGTCGTCTGAGACTATGTCAGATGCTGACTGTACGGTCTGGGTGATACCCTGCTCTGCCATCTTGGCAGCTGTAGCCTTGTCGCTTTCCCAGTTCCAGAAAATGAACAGAGTGGCGCAAAGCAGAACAATTAATAGAAGATTTCTTTGTTGTTCCATGATCCATTGGCCTCAATGGCGTTTACGCGGATTTAGAGGAACGGGATCAATGCCACCTTCATTTAGAGGATGACATCTTGAAATTCTTTTGATCCCAAGCCAGACACCGCGTACAAAACCCCATTCTTTAATTGCTTCTAAGGTGTATTGCGAGCATGAAGGATAAAATCTGCAATGATGTCCCAGCAAAGGACTGATAAACATCTGATAAAAACGGATGAGTCCAATACCTAGGCGGGCAAACGGCGAGAGATTTGATCCCATAACTTTAATAATATCTGAGTAAGTTCAGTATTATCTATGTCTTTGATGCCATGCTTGGCAATAACAACGAAGTCAACACAAGGGTGGGATTCTTTTGATAATCTGAAGGCTTCCCTTGCAACTCGCTTTACACGGTTGCGCCAGACAGCCCTTTTTAATACTTTTTTTGGAATAACCAAACCGAGCCTAGAATGCCCGACGTTCGAGCTCTTGTGACCAAGAACCAGAACTCCGGGCACACTGGCGCGGATACATTTTTTGAATACCTTGTCGTATTCCCCTGTGGTTAGAATCCGATCCTCACGGGGGAAGGTATTGTCAGCCATTAAACGGTAGTTAAACGCTTACGGCCCTTGGCACGACGGCGTGACAGAACCTTACGGCCGTCAGCAGTACGCATACGGATACGGAAACCATGGGTCTTCTTACGTCTATTCACGTTAGGCTGGAAAGTACGTTTCATTTGATATCTCCAACGACGGTACAAACCGCCTGTTAATTAAATGCAGTAATTACTGCGTTGTCCTATTGCAAAGCAATTGAGCTTTGTGCTGATTTTTCAGCAGGAACTTCTAAGTTTTACGGTATCACAATTTGCTGCAGAAACAGTGATCATGATCCCTGTATAAAATCCGATGTATTCTACTCTGTGCGCATTAAAGAGGTCAACAGTAAATTTAGCTGTTTTACGCAAGAAGGTGCGCTTTTTAATGAATGTTCTAAAAAAACGCACCATGTCTTATTTTTTAGACGTCTAAATTAGCCTTGGCAGCATTTTCGGTGATGAATACCTTACGGTTATCCACGTTATCACCCATTAGCTCGGTAAAGAGACGGTCGGCCTCCATGGCATCGGTCAGATTGACCTTAAGCAGAGATCTGGTATCAGGATCCATGGTGGTTTCGGATAATTCCTCTGGATTCATTTCACCTAATCCCTTGTAGCGCTGTACCTTAACCTCGGCAAAGCCTTTTTCCATCATGATATGGTAGGCTTCATCAAAGTTCTTAACGGCGATGGTCTGTGAGCCAATTTGTACATAGCCACCGGGCTCAACTAAATTGCACACTTGCTTATTCATGTTCTTTAGGAGCTGATATTCAACTGACTGCATGAATGCCGGAGTGAGCTCATTAAAGCTGTCAATACCGTGGGCGTGATGAATGATCACTGGGTAGTATTTGTTCTCGGTAGGATCAAATTTAACATCAGCCTTGAAGTACACACCCTCAGACAGGTTTGAAGGCAGTTTGGCAACCAATTTTTCGGCCCATTCCTTAACTGCACTTTCTGATTGCATGGTTGCATCATCAAGCAGATCGGTATACATGATCTCTGTTACAACGTCCTTATTGAGCTTGGAGGTAAGCTTGGGCATTGCAGTCTGGATCTTGTTATATTCGTTAAAGAGCTTCTCTAATGGAATACCTGAAATCGGTGCTGCATCAGGGGTAATGTAGAGTGCACCTGCGTTTAAGGCCATATTAGTGTGGTATTGCAGTGCCTCTTTATCAGAGAGCACATAGGACACGGCTTCGTTCTTCTTACCCTTGTTCTTTACGTATTTGTAAAGTGGAGGCTGAGCTACATAGACATAGCCACGTTCAATAAGCTCGGGCATATGACGGTAGAAGAAGGTCAGTAGCAAAATTCTGATGTGGGCACCGTCGACATCGGCATCGGTCATGATGATGACGTTGTGATATCTGAATTTGTCAGGGTTATATTCTTCCTTACCAATACCGCAACCAAATGCTGAAACCAGATTGCCAATCTGCTGAGACTGGATCATGCGATCAAAGCGTGCTTTCTCCACGTTCAGAATCTTACCGCGCAATGGCAAAATAGCCTGATTCTTAGAATCACGGCCCTTCTTGGCTGACCCTCCTGCTGAATCACCCTCGACGAGGAAGATTTCAGCATAGTCAGGATCCTTTTCACGGCAAGGGGTGAGCTTATCGGGATTTGATGCAATATCAAGTCCCTTCTTACGTGACAGATCACGGGCTTTACGCATGGCATCACGCACACGGGCACTTTCAATGATCTTCATGCAGATGGTATCTGCATCCTGAGGATTTTCCTCAAGGAAGTACTCAAGATTTTCGCCTAGAGCTGAATTAACTGCACCTGAGGCCTCAGAGGAGACAAGCTTGTCCTTAGTCTGAGAGGAGAATTTAGGATCAGGCATCTTAATTGAGATAACAGCAGTTAAGCCTTCACGGGCATCGTCACCTGATGCTGAGATCTTATGCTTTTTGGTATAGCCTTCCTTCTCAAGGTAATTATTGAAAGTACGGGTTAAGGCTGTCTTAAAGCCTGCCATGTGAGTACCGCCGTCCTTCTGGGGGACGTTGTTGGTGAAGCAATACACACTTTCAGAATAAGAATCAGTCCACTGCATGCCGATTTCAACATAGATGTTGTTGTCGCACATCTTAGCAAAGTGGAAGATCTTCTGATTGACTGGAGTCTTGTTGGTGTTTAGGAATTTAATAAATTCCATAATACCGCCTTCGTGATGGAATACATGCTGGTAGTTTTCCTCACGCAGATCGGTAAAGGTTATCTTGATACCTGAATTTAAGAAGGATAGCTCACGCAGACGTTTCTCAAGCTTCTCTGCTGAGAATACAGTGTTTGAGAAGATCGCAGGTGAAGGCCAGAATCTTACCTCAGTACCGGTTTCGTCATTCTCACCTAGATCACCATCCTGATACAGTGGGGCCTCAGGGTTACCGCCATTTAGGTAGGTTTGACGCCAGATGTGGCCATCGCGACGGACGGTCAGCTCAAAGCGATCAGAGAGTGCGTTTACAACGGAAATACCTACACCGTGTAAGCCGCCTGAGACCTTGTAGGAATTTGAATCGAATTTACCACCAGCGTGCAGCACTGTCATCACGACCTCGGCAGCACTGCGATGCTCCTCAGGATGCATAGCAACAGGTACGCCACGGCCATTATCACGGCAACCTACGGAGCCGTCAGGATAAACTGTCACCTCAATGTGGGTGCAATAGCCTGCAAGAGCTTCGTCGATTGAATTGTCGACAGCCTCAAATACGCACTGATGCAGTCCTGATCCGTCATCGGTATCTCCGATATACATACCAGGACGTTTACGTACCGCCTCAAGTCCGCGCAGAACTTTAATGCTGGAGCCATCGTAATCGTTGTTAGACATTTTTACCTCATACGCCAGGATATGGTTTGCTGATTTCCTGTTGGATATCTATCAGCTTGGGAGTTTTTTCGCCCAAAAACTCAATATCGTTTGTGATATTGGTTATGAATAGTTGATTGTTGTTCTCTAAGATTTCGCTTAATAATAACGTTCTTGAATGCTGATCTAGTTCTGAGTTGATATCATCAACCAAGTACACGCAACTTTTTTTTGTCTGCTTTAAAAGTTCAGATCCTTGTGACAAACGCATAGCGCAGACCAGTAATTTTATCTGGCCTCGGGACAGCGTTTCACTTGCGGGAGATTGGTTGGTTTTGATCTTCAAATCAGCACGGTGACAACCGTAAAAAGTATAGCCTAAATTCCTATCTTTTTCAATATTTAAGCTCAGTAGATCCCGCAGTTTTAAGCCTTTTTCCCAGCCTTGCGACAGTGAAAAATCGAACTTGATTTCAGGTAGAAATTTGGAGGTAATTCGACTTAATTCAGCTTTGATTTGCGCAAGATAATTCTCACGCATGGCGGTGATATTTTCAGAGAGGTTGCAAAGCATATCATCCCATACGGTGAACATGGAGGCAGAGATATTACGAGTCCTGTCCTTAAGTAGAGCATTGCGTTGCTCTAAAATGCGTCTGTAGTTCATCCACTGCTCTTTAAACTGCGGGCATGAATAATACACACCCCAGTCAAGAAAGGCGCGACGCCCCTCAGGTGAGCCTGTGATAAGCTCGGTTCCTTGAGGATGAATGATCTGCACACAGAGTTTGTCGACAATATCGATAAGCCGGTTGGTTCTTTGGCTATTGATGGAGATCTGTACCGGTTCTCCACGGGTACGGCTACGCATCATGCCAATGGTGTCGCTTAGGATGGAATTGTCTTGTGAAATCTCTGCTGACAGGACAAAATTCTGTGTGTCATGCTGTATAAGATGCGGTGTTTTGGCACCACGGAAGGAACGACCAAGGGCCAGACAGGATATGGCCTCTAAAAAAGAGGTTTTACCGCTTCCGTTAGGTCCTATGATTAGATTTACGCTTTGATTGGGCGTTATATCCAAATGCGTAATATTACGGAAGTTCTGGATATAGATGCGCTTTATAAGCATTATTGCAGATTAAGGCGACTTTCCATCGCCTTATTCATCCTTACAGAACAATCTTGGAAATGATGAACTGAGCACTGATGTTATTGGGCTTGGGGTCACCATCGCACACAGGTATAAAGTTTGCTCCGTTTAACGGATCTGGGAATTTAATCATAACCTTCTCGGCATTGAGATGGTTTAAGGTTTCATTGACATAGGTATAGTTAAATGAGACCTCAATGTTAGGACCTGTGTACTCAGGTAAGGGCTCGGTTGCAATAGCAGATTCTCTTTCACTGTTTGAGGCACGCAGGCTATAGCAGCCATTACCAAAGTTCATGGTGATACCGTTGACGCGCTTTGATGACATCACGGATACACGTGCAATTAAGGTGGCAAAGCGTTTGACATCGAGTACTGCCTCACCTGAATACTTCACTGGAATAATGCTTCTGACATTAGGATACGCAATAGCCATCAGCTTTGATTTGAGTTTGTAGCCGTTGCAATATAGGGAAACAGTATTCTTGGTGATATGAAGCTCAACTGGCTGCTCGGAATTGCTGTCAATTACATTGGCAATCTGGATGGTGCTGTTTTTGGTAAGTAAGGCACCAAGAGGCTCTGATAAGGGCTCTAGCAGTGTTGTCTCTAGTGCTACCATGCGATGGCCGTCAGATGCGAATACAGAAAGCTTGGTTCCTTCACCTTCAAAACGGATACCGCGCAGATATTCACGGAAATCCTCATTGCTTATGCAAAAGCCGGACATATCTATTAACTGCTTGAGCTGCTTTTGGGTAAGAGTAAGCGATGTTCCAGAGGCTGCATCCTCAAAGCTTGGGAATGTGTCTGCAGAGGGAGAGCGTATTTCGTACACGGTGTTATCGGCATGAACCTGTAGCATCTGGGAGGCCTCATCAAGTGCAATCACGGCAGTTGAGGCCTTGCCGCTTTTTGAGCAGACTTCATAGAGTTTGCCGGCATTAATGGTGGTAGCACCATCAGACTCAACGTCGACTAAGGGGATCTGGGCCTCAAGCTCGATATTGCCATCGGTTGAGCGTAAGGTAAGTTTGCGCTCTGCAACAGTCATCAGGATATTCTGAGTGGAATCCTCAGGCTTATTAGATGCTGCAATTCTTGACATCTCCTTGAGCTGATCGGTTATCTCGGAGAATAGTACGGTAAATTTCATTGGGTGCTCCTGATGATATTAATCTCGTTTCAATGACAACACTAGCTTTTGATAGGTAGCATTCAGTTCCTGATCTGTATCCAGTCTCTTTCTGGTACGTTTGATTGCCTCATGTACCGAGGAGTGATCTTTATTAAAGGATCTGCCGATATCGTTTAATGACAGGCTAGGAATAAGTTCGGATGCAATTGCCATGGCAACAGAGCGGGCCTGAGAAACCTTTCTCTTGCGGGAAGCTCCTTCCATGAGCTCAACTGACACATCGTATTCCTTGGATACACGTTCCTTGATGGCATCAATGGTCGTGGATTGATTGGAGGTATTGATGTGACTTTGCAGATTGGCTACCGCATCCTCATAGGTAAGCTCGCCTTTAGTCATCTTGACTGCATTTAAGGTCTTAATAGCACCTTCAATTTCACGCACGTTTGAGCGTATATTTTTAGCAATATAATCAATAATGCTGTCTGATAGTTCCACGTGGAACTCGCGGCATTTGCTGATGGTAATAGCGGCACGTGTTTCGTTGTTAGGCGGATAGATTTCACGGCAGACACCTGAACCAAAGCGTGAGGTTTCGCGCTCGTTAAAGCCCTTTAGGTTTCCTGGCGGAACATCTGATGCCAAAATCAATTGATGATTTGGTTTGTCTAAAAAGTCAGCGATGATTTCAAAGAAGGTTGCACGTGAACCTGGGGCCTTAATAAAGTTCTGAATATCATCGACGATGAATATATCTTGACTTGTAAAGAAGTCCTTGAAGTATACCTGCTGGTAATTGTATTCACCCTTGTTCTGCATCTTGCCTTTAGAGCTCATGGAGTCAACATAGTTCTTAATAAACTCCTCAGAGCGCATATACATCAAACTCTTTTCTGGATGCACACGTCTTATTTCATTGGCTATGGCAAACAGCAGATGGGTCTTACCGATACCGGAGGCACCATAGATATAGAATGGATTGGTGTTAGAGGTACCTGGATCTGAGGCAATTTTCTTAGCAATTGCAAAGATCAGCTCATTTTCAGGATCCGTTACATAGTTTTCAAACGTTTTTTCATGATTGATCCTGTCCTCTTGCATGAATTTAGGCAGTTGTGGCTTGGCTGCAGCTTGGGCATTGACCACATGAGGTGTTACACCCTGAGCAATAGGGATCTGCTGCATGTAGGGATCGATGGCGCCAAACTGGTTGTACTGTCCTGCATACATGGCGTTGCCCTGGAAATTGCCCATAAGTGAGCTTCCCATCTGTGGCATCTGGCTCATATACATAGGCTGTGGAGGCACTGGGGCCATCTTAGGCTCGGAGGGTGCTGGTGCTGGCGCAGGAGCAGGCTTTGGTGCTGGGGCCATAGCAGGAGTTGCATCCACAGATGAAATGTTCACACCCATGCTCTGTATTCCGGTTAGGCGTTTTACTTCGCGGAAAAATGCCGACAAATATTCTGGCAGCAAGGTGGTTACGTACGGTGACTTACACTGAAAAGTCAGTATGTTGTTGGCTATATAAATTGAGACCTGAGAGCCGATCAGAAGCAGGAGATTTTTCTCCTTCATATCGTCAATTTGATCGACCACAGCCTTAATGGCATCCTGCCAGATTTGTTCGAAATCCATAAAAGATTAAGACCGATAAAAAGGCTCAGCTAAGGTTTGTCCTTATCTGTAGCGGGGGAATTTTGTGTTAATTAGTGATGGATAATTCTACCATAATCAGGCTGTCAGATTGAGTTAAAAAAGGTGATACAGGTAGTTTAAGAGGCAATAAAAAACCGCTATTACATTGCAGTAACAGCGGTTTATTTTAGGCATTAGGCCTGATTGTAAAAGTCAGATTAGATCTGCTTTTCAGTGGTCTTATCGCCAGAAACAACAACTTCAACGCGACGATCAGGTGCTAAGCAATCGATAAGAGCCTGCTTGCCCTTAACAGAGTCGCACTTGTTGCCGGTAACAGGGTTAGCCTTGCCCTTGCCCTCAACGCTCTTGATCTGGGCATCAGAGAGGCCGTTAGCACGAAGCTCGGAAGCAACAGCATTTGCACGCTTCTCAGAAAGCTTCTGGTTGTAAGCATCAGAGCCGATACGGTCAGTGTAGCCATAAACCTCGAACTCGGTGTTGGAGAGTTCCTTAGAGGAAGCAACTACGTCAGAGATAACCTTCTTGCCGTTGTCAGATAATACTGCGCCGTCGAAGGGGAAGAGAGTGCCAGCAGAAAGGTTGTGGTTCTCGGTAACACGCTCAGTCTTAGCTACAGGAGCTGCAACAGGAGCTACAGGGGTAGGTCCGCCAATGGTGTACTGGAAGCCAACATAGAGGAAGCCCATGCCGCCGTCTAACTTCTTCTCAGGAGCATAGTCAGAATCGAAGGAGTTGAAGTAGTAATCATAACCTACGCGAGCTGCGAAGTTCTTGGTGAAAGCGTACTGTGCGCCGATACCAACAAGAGGATCCCAAGCAGCAGCACCGTGGTTGCTGTTAGTTAAGTGATCGGTGTGATATGCAAGACCAACGCGGGCGAAGATGTCAGAGCCGTTCTCATCCAAAGGATAAGCAAAGCGAGCAGCAACTTCAGGACCATAGATCTTAAGCTTGTGAGACTCGTTATTAGCATCCTTCAAACCAAAGTTTGAGAAGCCATTGAAAGCAGCCTCAACACCGAACCAGTCGGTGAAGTTGTAGCCAACATATGCGCCATAACCAAAAGCGTTCTTATCGGTCATTTCGTTGTTAGCCTTAGAATCGATATAGGAGTGAGCCCAGCCACCCTTAACACCGAAGGTCCAAGAATCTTCAAGAGCTGCGTTAGCAGAGAAAGAAGCTGCAGCTAATGCAGCAACAACTGATAATGCTAAAACTTTAGTTTTCATTTTAATTTCCAACTTATAAAATCCCAATAATCTGATGCAATCGCTGATTTTCTGCCATACCACTGTATGAGAGAAAATAACATGCTTGTCATCACGATTTGCATTTTTGTATTTTACTATAAATTTCGTGGAATCTATCAAAAATCATTAAATGTTTAGACTATAAATCCGCATTTTTATCGCATGTAGAGTTGAAAATCTACAATTTAGTGGAGAGCCTTGGATGCTTTTTGGATACAGCTTGGAGCTATCCTTTAAAAATTTCGGTTCTCCTAGGTTTAGTGGGGAATTTCAATTTTAAGCACACAAGGCTGTGACCCCTGTTTTAC
>CAVJLP010000032.1:0-21907 GCA_963650525.1 Firmicutes bacterium CAG:534 | reverse complement strand
ATGATGAGGGCTGTATTAAGCTTGGAGGTAAAATTCTTAGTACGATAAAAAGTAAGTGACATCCTTTAAATAAGCAGGTGACGAAGGAAGAAACGCACGGCAGCTGATATTTCCTTACCTTTGTTTATTTTCTGAGCAGGCAATGGGGGCAAAAGCCTGTTTTTCCAATTATCTCTTTATATTATCTGATCGACCTCTCATTTTTCTACTTGTATTGTACCTGCTAAAGCGTAATAATTACGTTAGCTTGTCGGAGTGCCTCAAGGCTGAGACTGTTAATTCAGAATCCGAACGACCTGATCAGGTTAATACCTGCGTAGGCAACAAGATTCCGGCATGCACGAATTTTTATTAGAACAGGCAACTGTCAGTTTTAGGAAGCATCCGGAATGTCAGATCAAAATACTCCTGCAAAAGCTCAGGGCTATCAGCCCGATATCCGTCAGATTTTCGTTCAAGGCTCCTCTGAGGACATTAAAGTTCCCTTTAATGAGTTGCATTTATCTAACGGCGAAAAAATCAAGATTTATACCGTAGAGGGGAGTAATCAGGGTTCATTACGTTCAAAGTGGATTGAAGGACGTAATAAGAATGGTCATAAGGGTAAAACTCAGCTTGATTTAGCCAAAGAGGGCATTGTTACCTCGGAGATGGAATTTGTCGCTATTCGTGAATCTCAGGAATACGGCAAGGATATGGCCTTTACCCCTGAGGATGTGATGAAATCCATGGCGCAGGGCCATGCGGTAATTCCATCAAATATCAATCACCCTGAAGCCGAACCCATGATCATCGGTGCTAAATATTCAGTAAAGGTTAACGCCAATATCGGTGCCTCATCCTGCTCATCAGGCTATGAAGAGGAGCTTAAGAAATTAAAGCTTTCCTTAAAGCATGGTGCTGATACGGTAATGGATCTTTCAACAGGTATTGCTGATTTAATGGGCTTGCGTAATGCGATTTTGCGTAATTCACCAGTGCCTATCGGAACTGTGCCTGTTTATGAAGCACTTGATAGAGCAGAGGGTAAGGCCGAGGACTTAACATGGGATCTCTTTAAAAAGACCATACTCGATCAGGCAAGACAAGGCGTTGATTATTTTACTATTCATGCAGGTCTTACCTCCAATCTTTTACCCCATGCTGCAGCAAGAACCCTAGGTATCGTCTCCCGTGGCGGCTCGATTATGGCCTCGGTGATGATGCATACTGATGGTGAAAATCTTGCCTGGGAGCATTTTGATGAATTAATGCAGATCTGCCATGACTATGACGTAGCTCTCTCCTTAGGCGATGGCCTGCGCCCAGGCTGTATCGATGATGCCTGTGACAAGGCTCAGTATGGCGAGCTTGAGAACATAGGCAAGCTCGCAGCGCGTTGTCTTGATGCCGGTGTTCAGTGCTTTATTGAAGGACCTGGCCATGTCCCTATGAACAAGATTGAAGAGAATCAGAGATTGCAGGAGAAATTCTGCAACTATGCTCCTTTCTATACCTTAGGACCTCTAGTTACCGATATTGCCCCCGGTTATGATCATATTACCTCTGCAATCGGAGGCTCCCAGATAGCAGCCTTCGGTACGGCGATGCTGTGCTATGTAACACCATCTGAGCATCTGGCACTGCCTGATGAGGAGGATGTCAAGGTTGGTCTTATCACCTACAAGCTTGCAGCCCACGCTGCAGATATTGCCAAGGGACTGCCTAATGCACGCGTGCGCGATAGTGCCATGGCCAGAGCCCGTGCAGACTTTAGATGGTACGATCAGTTCTCGCTATCCTTTGATCCTATGCATGCCTATGAGGTATGGGCGCGTAAGATGCCGGAAAACTGCGGTCATGAGCCTTCCTTCTGCTCTATGTGCGGTCCACGTTTCTGTCCTATACGCCTAAATCGTGCGATCACCAAGAAGTATTTAGGTAAGTAAGAGGCTCCCCAATGAGTACTAATGATGATGTTCTGGTGTTCAAAAGCACTGGAGAATTCTCAAGGGCTCAGCTCTCAGAGCTCTCACGCACCGATCATGATCGTGCTTTAACCTTAATTATTGCCGGCATTGATTCTGGTGGCGGAGCAGGACTTACAGCAGACTGCATCAGCGTGCATGATGCAGGTGGCTTTCCTCTGGTGTGTCCTACAGCCTTGACGGTGCAGTCTTTAAAGCGTGTGCGTACGGTGCAGAACGTGGATCCTGCCCTGTTTAAGGAAACATTGGATACCTTAATTGAGGATTTTCCAAAGATCGCCTCAGTAAAAATAGGTTTGGTGGCCTCACAAGAGCTTTTGGAAATCATCCTAGAGTATCTTGAAGGACCGCTACATGATGCCTATGTCGTATGGGATCCGGTGCTTAATGCAACTGCAGGTGATTTTAAGAGTGCTGATTTAAAAGGCTCCCTAGATAGAATTTTACGTGTTGCCGATGTCTTTACTCCAAATTTAAATGAAGCTCTAACTCTTGCAGGATGGGATAAGGCGCGCTATGAAAGGGAAGGAGCGGATGCACTGGCCTCATTCTTTGCAAATAAGGGCTGTGCCGTATTAGTAAAGGGTGGGCATATCAATGATGCTGTATGCTCTACCGATACGCTAAAGACGGATTTAATCTCAGCTACCTTAACTCATGAGCGTAAGGCAGGAGATGGTGCTCACGGTGGCGGTTGTGCCTTATCCTCATCTATTGCCGCAAATCTTGCTGCAGGCTATAGCATTGCCGATGCCGTTACCCTTGCTAAGACCTATGTAACCTATGGTATTGAGGTTCCGGATCTTAAATCAGAGGGAGCAAGACCTCCTGTGGGGCATCATGAGGATTTCCTGCAACCTGAGTATATTCCTACAGTGCGTGAGGATCATTTCCCCGTATATGCAGGAGAGCCTTTCCGAGAGTGCCCGGATAATCTTGGATTCTATGTGGTACTTGATTCCTCAGAGTGGATTGAGCGCTGTGCCAGATGTGGGGTTAAAACACTGCAGCTGCGTATAAAGGATCCTGATCGTCCCGATCTCTATGATGAGGTGGTGCGCTCAGTTGCAATTGCCAGAAAGTATGGTGTAAGACTTTACATCAATGACTATTATGATCTGGCTATTAAGGCCGGTACCTACGGCGTACACATGGGCATGGATGATCTTAAGGACAAGGATATGGATATCATCAAGGCTGCAGGATTGCGTCTTGGCGTATCCACCACAGGACCTTATGAAATTATGAAGGCCCTAAGCCTTAAGCCATCCTATGTCGCGCTTGGGCACATCTTTCCGACTAACACCAAGGTAATGACCTCTAAGCCTCAGGGACTGTGGAAATTATCACGCGAAATTGCCTTGTTAAACAAGCTTGGAATGCCGTATACGACCATAGGTGGCATTAATCTTGAAAACGCAGGGCAGTTACTTGCAATAGGAGTTAAATCGGTAGCAGTTGTATCTGCGATAACCAAGGCTCCGGATGTTAAAGACGCCTGTGATACCTGGCTAAAGCTTTTTGGACCAGGTAGCGAAGATACTCTTTAGCCTCTAATCTAACCTATTGTTATTTAAAGAGTTCCTTTTTTTACAGAGGAGCTCTATGGGAGTGTTGTCTTTATGCGCTATGAAAGACAAAGGCTGATTGCTCAGTATAGAGATTTAGATGAAAGCCTAAGCTCAAAAAAAATTGCAGTTATTGGCTCTGGTGGTATAGGTGGACTTTGCATCTATTTGCTAGCTGGTGCTGGAGTCATGCATTTTACTGTAGCTGATGATGATGTAATTGAAGACAGTAATCTGCACCGACAGATCTTATTTAGTGAAGAGGATCTAGGACTTAAAAAAAGTGCCTGTTGCAGGCGTGAGCTTTTAAAGCTGGACAGACGCATTGAGGTCAGATGCTTTGGCCGGGTAGATGAGGATAACTTTGCCGATTTTGCATTAGACTGTGATCTGGTAATGGATCTTTCTGACAATATTCAGACAAGATTATTGGCATCCCGTATGTGTCACAAACTTAAAAAGGATCTGATCCACGCATCAGTTGCAGCTTCTATGGGAATGCTCTGTGCTTTTAGGTTTTCAGATGAGGCAAGTACCAGACAGTATGGTTGCTATCAGTGCTTTGCTGGACATGATGCCAAGCCTGAATTTAAGGGGATCACCGGGCCTTGGGCAGGCTCTATGGCCTGTAATGCTGCCGCGCTTGCTATGGATTATTTTGCAAAGGAGGATATCTTTGGCTACCTGTGGCTTTATGATTTAAAAATTAGAACTGTCAGAAAAATACGTTTAAAGCGTGATGAGCACTGTAAGTGCTGTAGTACCTAGTAAATAAAAATCCTTGTATAACAAATAATTAAATTAATACCGTGATGAGAATTTTCGGTATAGGGGATTTTTTTCTTTAAATTTTGAAAAGGGAGCATAAATGCAGATCGTGTTTAATGGTGACAGGGTTGAAATAGATCCAGACATTAGCTTAAAAAAGTTTTTAGAGAGCAGAAATTTTGCAAGTCAGGGAGTTGCCGCCTCTTGCGATGATGAAATCATTCCTAAATCACAATGGGATAGTTTCATTTTAAAAGATGGCATGAAGCTTGACGTTTTTAGTTTGGTAGCTGGAGGTTAGTTATGACACAAAAGTTGGTTTTAGCCGGTAAGGAATTTTCAAATCGCCTGATCATTGGTACCGGAAAATATGCATCTGCACAGCAGTTAACCGAGGCTTGCGTAGCCTCAGGTGCGCAGATTGCCACCATGGCTGTAAAGCGCGTGGATCTTGAGCATCAAAACGATGATATCGTAAAGCCCCTGCAGGATTTGGGAGTAACTTTCATGCCTAATACCTCAGGTGCAAAAAATGCTCGTGAGGCGGTATTTGCTGCAAAACTTGCCCGTGAGGTCCTTGGTACTGACTGGGTTAAGGTTGAGATCCATCCTGATGTACGTTACCTACTGCCTGATCCTGTGGAGACTTTTGAGGCCTGCAAGATCTTGTGTGCTGACGGCTTTAAAGTTTTCCCCTATATAAATGCTGATCCGGTATTGGCCAAGCGTCTTGAGGAAATCGGCGTGCAGGCAGTGATGCCGTTAGGTGCTCCTATAGGATCTGCCAAAGGACTTGAGACCATGAGCATGCTTAAGATCATTATTGCTCAATCTCATGTACCGGTAGTCGTTGATGCCGGTGTAGGTAGCCCCTCTGATTGTGCGCTTGCTTTGGAGATAGGTGCGGACGCCGTGATGGCTAATACTGCAATTGCCGCCGCAGGTGATCCTGTAGCTATGGCTCATGCATTTAATTTGGCGCAGAGCGCAGGTCGTGAAGCTTATGAGGCAGGTCTTGCATCTGTCAATGAAACAGCCCGTCCCACCTCTCCTATGGAAGCATTTTTAAGGGAGGCTATGCAGTAGTATGTCCTTTTATGATGAGATTTCCAAAATAGACGTGGATAAATTCAGGGATCTGGTTGATTCAAGAACTGATAAGGACGTCGAGCGTGCCCTTTCCAAAAACGGCAAGAAAGATCTTAATGATTTTGCGGCCTTGATTTCAGAGAATGCCCGCAAGCATTATCTTGATGTGATGGCTGTTATGTCAGAGCAGATCACGCGTCGCCGCTTTGGCCGTTGCGTGAATATGTATCTGCCACTTTATCTTACTAATCTTTGCAATAACAAATGCGCATATTGTGGCTTCTCGGCCATGAACAAGTTTAAGCGTGTGGTACTTACCCTAGATGAGATCAAGGAAGAGTGTGAAGCCATAAACGCCTTAGGCTATAAAAATATTCTGCTAGTTACTGGTGAGAATGAACGCCGTGGCGGTATGGATTATTTTAGACAGGTATTACCGCTTGTAAAAAATTATGCCGATTATCTGCAGATGGAGGTTCAGCCGCTGTCGGTTGAGGACTATGCCGAGCTTAAGGAATTGGGGCTGGATTCTGTATCTGTATATCAGGAGACCTATCATCCGGAGTATTACAAGAAGGTTCACCTTGCAGGCAAGAAAGCCGATATGCGCTGGCGTATGGAAACTCCTGACCGATTAGGACAGGCTGGAATTGACAAGGTTGGGATCGGAGCACTGTTGGGCCTGTATGATTTTAGAGTCGATCTTTGTGCCACGGCAATGCATCTTTTATATATGCGTGAGCATTACTGGAAGACGCAGATGTCAATATCGTTTCCAAGATTGCGTCCTGCAGCAGGTGGCTTTGCCCCCATGACAGTGGTAAATGATGCCAAGCTTGTTCAGATCATCTGTGCCTGGCGTATCTTTGATAACGAGCTTGATTTAACGGTTTCAACCCGTGAAAGTGCCTCATTTAGAGATTTGATCATTCCTTTGGGAATTACGGCGGTATCTGCTGGCTCTTCAACTGAGCCTGGTGGCTATGCACATAAGGGCAAATATCTTGAGCAGTGGACGGTAAATGATGATCGCTCTGTTGAAGAAGTGGTAGCGGCATTAAAACACAATGGCTTTGAGCCGGTGTTTCATAATGCATCCACTACCTATTTTAGGGAGGTAGGAACTCTAGCTTAGATATTTTTACATCTTTGCAAGTGTAGTAAAAGAGCCTGATTTTATTCAGGCTCTTGTTTTTGTTGTCTATTCAACGGTCAGATAACCACGGGCACCGGTGTGTAAAATTCCTGTGTAGCCGTCAGCATCGCTTAATCTTATCTGCGGAATAATGAAGGTTCCTCGTGTTGTGGCACGCATAACAGCGGCAATACGGAACAGCTTAGAACGCTTGGTTTCAATGCCTATGATGTTGGTATTGTCTATTTTTTCAAACTGTTGTACTGGATAGAGTCCCAGCACTCTCGGGAAACGTGGCTCGTTTACCGTAAGAAAGCGTTCAAGTGAGAGGCCTGGGACCTCCGGGATATAAAGTCTGAGATTATTAAGCTTATTTTCCTCACCCTTTATGGTAAGTACCATCAGCACTTCATCACCAAGATTTAGGGTTACCTTGCGTAAAAAGTCTATATTTCTATCCTTCATGGTTAGATGAACATCAGCCTTAAAGGGGAAAGGATTATCAATTTCGTTTTGACCATCGTTATTAGATTTGATGACCACTGTGGCAAAGCGTGCATTCTGTAGCGTATTTTGGATGCTGAAGCTTTGCTTGGCTGCATCGAATTGTGTAGCTGCCATGTTATTTTCGGTAATGAAATTTAGTTGACAGAGCAGTGTTGCAACAACATGCACCTGCGCCATGAGTATGTAGCGGTTTTTATTTAATAGCTCGATGGCATAGTCCTGATAGGTATCATCATGAAGTGCAGTACAGGCATTTAGCAATAAGGCTGCATCATAGCAACTTGAGCTAAATGCAGGTTCCTTATAGCTGTTGATTTCATTCATGAGTGTAATAAAACTCTGAGAGTCCTTGGTATTTTTGGCGCTATCTCTTAGCAAATTGAGCTTAGCAAGTGCTTTTTGAGAACGCTCTAGCAGAGCAATAGCCTGACGCTTGTCTCCAGTCTTATGTACTAAAATGGCCATAACTGCCAGAGCCGCCGGGGATTTTATATTTTTTTTCCTGGCAAGTTTGGCAATCATAGGCTTTGCCTGAGTTACCTGATCTGCCTGTAGCATTACCCATAGTGCCTCGGCCTGTTCATAGGCAGTGCATTGTGTTTTACCGCTGGCTATATCAATTACGTCACTTAAGAGGCCGTTGGCTAGCTTGGGGTTGACATTAAAGCCGTGGTTGAGGCCGTTTCTAAGAGCAGATGCGGCTTTGATTAACGTCATGTTTTTCCTAGATGGTGAAGTGGTATCTATGATGATGTGGCCATTTTCGCTAAGTCTTGATGCAAGGTAGTCAAGTTTGTCCTGTAAAAATGGTCTGAGATTATTGAGAATAACTGTGTGACTTGAAGTCTTGTTTACCTTGCTGTCACTCTCCTCTAACTTGATATTGGAAAAGTTACTTTCGATAAGGGTTGCAATAGCAAAGTATTTTTCATAGTCGTCAGCATAGGTTGCATGCTCTAGAGCCTCAGTAAATCCCAGTCGGTTAAGATAGGGCACGGGGGACAGTTCTGCTGAAATCATATGACGGGGTGACAGCCCTTCCTCAACCGTGTAGGTGGCACTTTCACCAGGTGCTATGGCCAGAACATCAGTCGTTCTGACTATAGGATTGCTAAGGCGGACCTCTACTTTGCGAAGCTCGCTTTGAACATGTCCGTCATTGACCATATCCACCTTGATATAGCCATTACCATGCTCATTTTTGGCCGTAACTGGAACTAGAAAATCCTGCTGACTGCCGCGAATAAGGTTGATATCTCTGTTTAAAAGACATTCTATACTGCCGCTACAGGAAACTTTTACCTTAAAGTGTCGCTGATCACTTTGGGTATTGTTGGTGATATATACCGAGGCTAGTACTGTATCCTTGGCATTTAGCACCTTGGGCAGTTCAATTTCCGCTTGACTCTGTTTAACGATGGGAAATGTCTTTTCTTCACATACCACGCCTTCTTTATTCCAGAAGACTGTCTTGATTTTAAGTAAATCCCCCTGATGTGGGACAGGTATTGATATAGATCCTTGAGTAAAATCAGCTAGCGTTACTCCTGAGCTGTAGATGGTATGCTCTGTAAGCGTATCATGCTTGTTGTTTATATACAGTCCGTCTAGCATGTGATCATGATCATCTAGTACCTGGGCTACTGCAGCATAGTATGCTTTGCTCTTGGAGTTCTGAATATCAAGGCCGACGATGAGGTTGGAGCCTGCAACAGCAGCTTCTGCAATCTTGATCCTAGGGATAATGTCCGCATCCGGTCTTTCAATATTGAGGATGGCTTCTGCATTAGCTCGCATGATGCCACGCTCGGATCTTGGAAAAAAGGCTGTCATGTGAATTTTGGCATGGCGTCCCAAATCTTTAGAGAGGTTTACGCTAAAGTGATTTTGCCCACGACGGACGTTCATGATCTGCCGGTCGATGTTAGCGGAGGAGATTAATTCAACGACCGCTGATCCGTCATAGGGACTTTCAAATGCAACTTCAACACTATTGCCAGGCCAGGTAATTTTTTCAGGAAGCCTTAGCTTGATGGTGCCATCAAGCACAGTATCAGGCTTGAAATTATGTATCAGAGTGTATTCTGTGGTAAGACCTCTTTGAGTGGTGGCCGTAATGAAATATTCCCCACTTTGTTTGGGCAACTCTATCCTGCCTGAATTTTCATCTCCTGCAATAAGCGTAAGGCTACCACTTCTTATCGCAAATTTTATCCTGCGGTTTTCGTAGTACCAGCCTACCGGGGCATGCTCAAATACTCCCAGAGGTTCTATGCGGTAGATATTATATTTTATGAGACCTGCCACGTTCTTGCCCTTATGGGAGAACATTCTGGCAAAAATACAGTTCTGCTCCTCGTCATAGCGCAACCCTACGATATTTGATGATGCATTGATCTGGTATTTGTGGGTGTAGTATTCACTGCGGCCGGCGCTGTCTTGAAACATTGCTGCAAAATTTGCAATCACGGGGTATCCAGGATCAGCAATACGCATACCAAAGGAGGCTGAACCATGTTCATCAGTTTGTTGCATGTCAAAACGATGATAGGTGGAAAGCTTGGATTGCTTTTTAGGATCAGGGCCTACCTCATAATTTTTAAGTGTGCCGGAAAACGGAGTACGATCAGGGGATGAAAAGAGCCAAGCATCGGCAGAAAGTCCTGATGCCGGAGCACCGTCTTGGTAGAAGGTTTTGAGATTGATAAATTCGTCATATCCTGGCACCAAAGCCTCCTGCGCAGCTGATGCCTTGATGGTAAAGTCCGAAGGCTCTGGGCGTTTGACGTTAACATGTCTTACAGAAACTAGCTTTTCATTTTTATCATAAAGCTTTAATGCCCAGTCACCGCTTTGTGCCTCACTTGGAATAGTAAACTCAGTATAGAAGCTTGAGTAGCCCTGATTATTAAGCTTTAGCTCACGTACAGGAGCACCTGTTGGACTGACTATCTTTAACTGATAGTAGTCAACTCCTGAATTTTTTAAATCTGGAGCACGAGAGATAGCAATGTAGTGTATGGTATCCTTCGGATCATAGCTAAACTTGTCCGTAACGGCTAGAATACCGTTTGCATTAAGCCTAGGGCCAACATCGTATAGGGATGCATCTACTTCATTTGCGGGGATGCGTACACGCGAGCTTCCCTCATCGGCCTCTACAATAGCTACATTCGGGATCTTCGTGGGATCATTAGTCTCTGGCGAAATAATAGTTACATGGCCACTCTGATCGCTTTTTACAGTATTTAAAAGAACCCCAGTTGTTGAGTACAGCCTTACTTTTGCATCCTTGATGGGCATGGCATTCTTGGCAGAATGTACTTCAAATGACAGTTCATCACTGTGACGGTTAATAGCCACGTTCAATGTCTTGTTCTGAAGCAGTTTTGCGCCCCAGATACTATGACTGCTGTGTGAGAAGCTGTTGTGCAGAGCCTCCTGCAAATTGAGCTCAGGATCAAAGCATACGACAATAGGAGTATCTAGGAGTACGCCTTCATAGTGCAGTTCGGCCTTGGTGATGATTGGCTCATTGATACCTTCCCTAGGGGTTAATAAAACTGAATCTATGAGTTTTGCTCCTGACTGCAGTAATTTGATGGCTTTATCAATACCTATGGCGCTCTTATATTCATCCTGATAGATATTAGCTGCTATCTCCTCATCGGGCACAGTAAATAGTGCCATACGCAATTGCTTGAGATTTACGGAGCGTACCAGAAAGTTTATGGTATGGACGTTACTGCGATAAGGACTGGAGGGATCATCCATGATTGAAAATTGAGGGCGCAATGAGGAGGTGCGCATGTGCCAGGTCTCATCATGAGACATAGAGCCACCACCGTCTGCGGAAATTTTATGCTTGAAATAGAGTGTGTACTCAGTGCCATACTCTAAATTTAAGGCGCACAGCTCATTTCTGGTCTGACGTAGCAGTGGAGGTAGCGTGGTCCTTGAGCTTTTGGCCTGAACCTTAAAGAACGAAGGCATATCGGCGGTACTGATCTGTGCAAGAGGTCTGTTGAATTTTGCACAGATAGATGGGCTTTCATCGGTAAGATTTTCTGTTAGTGATACGATCTTCATTGGCTCTGACAAAGCCTGTGTAGCCACAAGCGTCAGGGCTATCATTGCGTATTTCAAAAGCTTTTTTATCATGCCATCACTCCTCAAGCTCTCATATTTTAACTAAAAAAGGCTAGATGACAGCATATGCAGATATAACAATGTTTGTGAGATCAAATCTTTAGATGCAATTTCTGCCATAAAATGGTGTCTGATAAGGAAGTCTTTATGGCTATCATGAGTAGGTTTTAATATTGATTAGAGGTATTCTCTTAATGAAGAAAATGACTGCCGTGGGTCTTGGGGAGCTACTCTTTGATGTTGTCGACAACATTTATCATCTAGGCGGAGCTCCTGCTAATTTTGCTTGGCATTGCGCGCAGCTTGAGCTTAATGCCTATGCAGTAGCTGCAGTGGGACAGGATCCCTTAGGCAAAAGAGCTATATCAATGTTAGGTCACATTGCAGACTATGTAGGCTATGTAGCCTCAGAAAACGGCAGGATCTTTGCAACAGGCTGTGTTAAAGCACAATTAGATAGTGCAGGGCGTGCAAGCTACAGCTTTGATGAGGATTGTGCCTTTGATCATCTTAAGCTTAGTGACACACAGCTTAGGCTTGCTGATAATTGCGATCTGGTGTGCTTTGGAACCTTATGCCAGCGTCATCAGATCTCCCGTAGCTCCATCTATACGTTCTTATCCCATGCAAAAAAAGCTTTGAAAATTTTTGATGTGAATTTAAGAGGTAGCTATTATTCAAAGGAGATCATTAAGACCTCCTTAAGCTATTGCAATCTGCTTAAGGTAAGCGATGAAGAACTCACCACAGTCTGCAGCATGCTAGATCTTAAGATAGTACCGGAGCCATCGTTGCAGGCTAGTATTCTCTTTGATTTTGTAAGGGACAATTATGATCTTGCAGGTCTTATACTGACTAAGGGATCAGAGGGCAGTGAGGTTTTTTATAAAAATGAGCATTCCAAAATGACGCCGCCTGAGGTTGATCTTTCAGATACCATAGGTGCCGGAGACAGCTTTGATGCTGCTATGGGAGTTGCGTTAATTCGTGGTGCAACCTTAGCTGACGCTCATGCCTTTGCAAATGAGGTCTCTGCCTTTGTATGCTCAAAGGCAGGTGCCATGGTTACTTTAGATCCGATCTTTGTGCAAAGACTTAAGAGTATTGCGGCTTCGTAAGGCAACCTTATAGTCCTGGAAAGGCGCTTACCTCTTGAACCTTGATGTCAGGAAAGGATGAGACTACCTGTACGGTAAAGTCAGGAAAGCTGTCAACCTTCTGCCATTTGCCGCAGGAGGTGGGGAATGCATCCACAAATTTGACTTTGAGATCGGCAAAGGAGCTGACATACTGCACCTTAATATCGGCAAAGCTGTCAACAAATTTTACCTTTCCGTAAAGCGGAATGCCGTTATAGGAGCAGGAACTTAGGGTTCCTGCACAGGCAACTGCCATATTAAAAAATAAAGCAGTTGCTAAGAAAACAAAGTTAGTTACTGTCCTTATGAGCATTTTGCTGCTCCTTTTTCTGCTTAAGCTCAGCTGCAGCCTGCTGTTTGATTTTTTCAATATAGTCATCAGCGGTGCTCTTATTTTGCTCAGTTTCAATAAGATCGGTATAGAGCAGTTTTTTGCCACGGGTCAAGACATAGATGCCACAGCCTATCATGATGATACCTGAGCTGAAGAAAACCAGTCTTGGGGCTACCAGTGTAGCCGTAATTCCGCCAATAATTGGACCTACAGCGCCACCTACTTGCTGGGCTGCAAAGAACAGTGAGAAGCTTTCGCCACGTCTGTTAGGCGGCGTTAGCAACACTAAAAGTGAATTTGCTGATGGGAAAATGCCGGAAAAGCCAAGACCTACGCAAAACTGCATGGCTGCAAACAAAATAAGATTGTTGGGAATACCCTGCAAAATGGAGATACAGCCTGCAATTATCAAGGATATGAACATGGTTTTATAAAAGCCATGCTTTTGTCCCTGCTTACCCCAGATAGGGGCAGCTATGGCACCTGCAACTCCTCCTAGGGAGAATACCGCACCTGAAATTAACATCAGCAGTTTGTCATCAATACCGTCAAATGATGCAATGTAGGTGGTCATAACCGGTTGCACCTGCTGAATGGTAAGCATAATAAGACAGGCTACTGCCATCAAAATGAATACTGCAGGATTTTTCATAAGTGACGGTTGCTTAACCTTTGGGACGTCCTTTTTAGGAGTAGGGATCTTGTCACGCGGAGGCTCTTTGATAAAAATTATGGTAAGGAGGGTGATAAGAGATAGACCGCCTGCAGATACGAAAAATGAGTTGCGCATACCAAAGGCACTTGCCAGAATGCCACCTAAAAGTGGTCCTACAATGCCTCCGCAGATGTTGGCAGATTGCATAAGTCCCATGGATATGCCAAGTTTATCCTTGGGTACATAGGCAGATAGCATGGCAAGACATGCAGGCCACAGTCCTGCAGCAAAGCCCTGCAGTGCACGCATGCCAAAAAGCTCCCACGGGGTGGTTACCAGTCCTCCTATGACATAGCATATAAAGAGTAGTGAGGAGGAGCGCAACATCATAAGTTTGCGACCTGTTCTGTCAGCAAGACGTCCCCACAGCGGCGATACTACTGCAGATATTGCAAAGGTAATTGCAAAAACGATACCAGACCAGA
The DNA here is from genome assembly GCA_963650525.1 of Firmicutes bacterium CAG:534. Taxonomy (GTDB): domain Bacteria; phylum Pseudomonadota; class Gammaproteobacteria; order Enterobacterales; family Succinivibrionaceae; genus Succinivibrio. The sequence continues at coordinate 8,111 of CAVJLP010000032.1, read as the reverse complement.
GGTTGACATCATCACTTTGAGCTCCAAGCTCACGCACCAGATACACCGGTAAAAATGGCACCAGAAGAGTATATGATGAGGACATTAAGAGGGCAAAAAAGACCAACAGCCCAAGACACAGCTTCCAGTTCACAAGCTACCCTCCAAAAAAAACAGGCCTGTCGTCTGACAGGCCATACTATTCTAACGCAAATTTTCTTAGGCAAATTTATGCGGGAAGAATATCTTTAAGATCTTTTCATCACTTTGAGAGCCAATATAGGCACCGATCACAGAGGCTACAAGACCTATCACCGTACCTATCAGAATTGAATGGAAGGACATGATCTTAAACCCAGTTGCCATTGCCAGACAGTAGGAGCCAAGACCAAGAGCAATTCCCCACAGGGCACCGGAGGTATTCATTCTCTTCCAGAACAAACCTAGCACCATAGGCCACATGAAAGCTGATTCAAGACCGCCGAAGGCAAACATATTAACCCATACCACAATAGACTGAGGGTAGAGCGCAAGCAGAATTGAAATCACACCTAAAATTAAGGTTACCCAGACTGCAGAGCGTTTTGATGTCTGAGGTGACATGGTCTCAAGGTATTCAGGGCCCTTTACCTGGCGCACCAAATCACGGGCTACGGCAGAGGCTGCCGAGATAAGAAGTGAGGATACAGTTGACATGGTGGCAGCCAGTGGTCCAATGATGGTTACACCTGCCATTACCGGATCCATGAAGTTTACGATCATCTCTGGGATCACTGCATCTGTGCCATTTAAGGGCTTTTCAAGAATTACGCCACGGGAGAGTACACCAAGCAATGTCATGCCGATCATTAGGGCACCGCAGACTACGGTGGCGATGATCATGGCAGATGAAAGACCTTTGGTTGATTTATAGCTCATGCAGCGGACCATGGACTGGGGAAGACCAAGGGTACAAAAGCCCACCAGCAACCAGGCAGATAGCAACAGCGTGTAGGGGAGAGTTCCGCCGGAGTCTGGCTTTAGCAGATTGGATATACCATCTTCACCGACGTTGGTTTTGGAGATATTATCCATGATCTGCTCCATACCGCCACCTGCTTTGACCATGGTAAAGCCTAAGGTGATCATGCCAACTAGCATTAAAATGGCGCAGACAGCGTCAGTTAAAACAACAGCCTTAAAGCCTGAGGAGGTATAGATAACAGTAACTGTTGCAAAGATGAGCAGGCCAATTTTATAGTCATAGCCTGTGATCGCTGCAAAGATCTGGGCACCGCCTATGAACTGTCCTACAACGGTTGCGGTAAAGAAGACAATCAGTACCAAAGCTAAAATGACAGATAAGGTCTTGCAGTTATAGCGGGCTTGAATCAAATCAATTACAGTAAGAGATTCAGTGCGGCGTGCGAGCACCGCCATTTTCTTTCCTAGAATTCCTAAGATAAAAAAGCCTGTAATGATCTGCGGGGCGGCAAAGACTACCCAGCCAAAACCGGTACTCCAAGCAACGCCTGGGCCTGATACAAAGGAGCTTACAGATCCGTAGGTTGCAACTAGGGTTAAAGCTAGCACTAGACCGCCAAGTGATCTGTTGGCAATAAAGAAATCTTTCTGGAAATTGATGGATCGGCCAAGGCCTCGATTACACCAAAGGCCAATAGCCAGCAGCACAGTCAGAAAAACTACTACTGGAAATATTACAGGATTAATTGCGTTCACTGCTAGCTCCTACTACTTCATCGTGAGCATCCTGCTCATTTGGTGTATTTTCAGTGTCCTTCTCATCAAGAGGGAAATCAACCATAACTTTTTTTACTAAATAGATGACACCTACCATGGACAGCAGATAGCCGCCTATGCAGGAGACTACAAACCATGCCGGCATGGCAAGGATAGTTGCAGTGTTATCCTTTAGGAGCCAGATAGCTCCCCAGAAAAAAGCCGCGATGATTACAGCCAGAATTAAGGTTGCAAGAGCCTCTTTGTCCATAATGCGGAATTTTTCTGCATAACTAATGTTAGAAACCTCAGTCTCACTCTTTTGGTTTTTTTCCATTTGTTTTTTCCTTTGTTGGTAGTTACTGCTGGTGCAGTAGTAGATCGTTAGCGATCGCCGTACGCGTAAAAGCCGCAATATAATTGCGGCTCATACACGAAATTTACAGACAGATTTTATTATTTTGCAAGTTTTTTAACAAATGCGGAGATTTCTGCACCAATAACAGGATGTCTTAGAGCATACTCGATAAAGGTCTTTACATAACCTGGTTTATTACCGCAGTCGTGGCTACAGCCCCTAATGGCATAGGCCTCAATATCCTGTACCTTCATCAAAAGATCGATGGTATCGGTAAGCTGGAACTCACCGCCTGCGCCTAGTGGAGTACGCTTAAACAATGGCCAGATTTCAGCAGGCAACACATAACGGCCAACCACAGCGTAATCAGAAGGTGCCTTGTCAACATCAGGCTTTTCAACCATAGATAGGATCTGGGAGCTCTCACCTGGCTTTAGTTTCTTGCCACCTAGATCCACCACACCATAGGCATGTACCAGCTCATGAGGAACCTGTTCAACCATGATCTGGGATTTACCTGTTTCCTCAAAGCGTTTGACCATCTCGGCAAGATTATCTGACTGGGGATTGGACTTGGCCTCATCGATGATGACGTCAGGCAACAACACTGCAAAAGGACTGCGGCCTACAATAGGCTCAGCACATTGAATTGCTTGAGCTAGGCCTAAGGCCTCACCCTGACGCACTGATAGAATGGTTACATCCTCAGGAATTATTGAGCGAACCTCATTTAGGATCTGACGCTTGACACGTTTTTCAAGGGTTGCTTCAAGCTCAAAGGAGGTATCAAAATGGTTGGCAATTGCATTTTTTGATGAATGGGTAACCAGAACGATATTCTTGATACCGGCAGCCACGGCCTCGCTAACTACATATTGAATTAGTGGCTTGTCAACAAGAGGCATCATTTCCTTAGGAATTGCCTTAGTTGCTGGTAGTAGTCTGGTACCAAGTCCTGCTACAGGGATCACCGCGTAGCGAATATTGCCAAAGTTCATATCAGGCATAATAAACGTCCTTATTAGTACTGATTGTCAGTAAATTAATGTTTTAGTTCGTCCAAAAGTCCAGGATGTTTTTTTACTAGTAAAAGCATACTGATTATGGCGAAGATTAGATTTAATATGGCATTGCCAAAGGTTTTATAGTCAACCCACAGTGATTCCGCCTGACTTTCGCTTATTCCAAAAATGGAAGGCAGGTAGAAGGCTATCACAACATTCAATGCGGCTGCAAAGATAAAGAAGATCATCCAGCTTGATGCAAGAAAGGTCCAGCAATCATCGGGCATTTTAAGCTCTCTGCCAAACAAAAATCCCAAGGGGTTCTTTTTAAGCAGGTACTGGAAGATAAAAATCAGGCTAGCAAAGATTAGATTTACTGCAGTTACCTTCCATTTGATGATGGTCGGATCCTTTAATAATACTGTGGGAATGCCAAAAACAAGGACAGCAACCACCATAAATATCTGCATACGAGAGATGGTTCTTTTTAAAGCAAACTCCAAAATTGTTGTTAGTACACAGCCTGCAACAATCACTCCGGTTGCTAAAATAAGATCGCCTGTGCTTTTATAGACAATAAAGAAGGCTATAACAGGTAGAAGACTTATAAGTTTGATAATTGAATCTTTCATAATTGGATTATAGCAGTTAGATACGGTTGCTCTTAGTGTTCAATACCAAGTTGCGGTTCTCTGATATGAAAACGACGGTAGTGAATGCCGCTGTTGTCAGCCTTGATAACTTCAATGCGTTCATCCAGAAATCGTATGATATTACCATAGCTTAAATCGTAGGTCAGTGCTGGAACCGACATATTCTTACAATCCTGCAGGGCAAAGCGTAGCTCTGATCCAATACGTCCGAAATAGGCAAGAGAGGGTACACACACCTCACCTAGGTTAACCTTTTTACGTTGAATGCTGAAAACAGCCTCACCGGTTTTGGCACAGGATCTGATATTTAAAAATGAAATAGAGCACAGGGCGTTGGTATCATTTACCATAAGTCTGTCAATGCGATCACACCAAAGACAGCTTTGTACTCTGTCTCCCGCATTATTGACCGCTTTAAAGGTTATATCCTTTTTATTGGTGTCGATGCGCTGATACTGTCCTTTTAATAAAGCCACGCCACCTATTTTCTGATCGTAGGGAATTTCTAAATACTCACCTGTGCAGATGTTTTCAGCAGCTAAAAGCTTAGATCCAGTTGCAGCAAAGGCTATCTCATTTTCATTGGGTCTTATTTCAAGAGAACACTCATCTTTTGCAAAAACGATGTTAGTGCAAAAGCTGATGCATACAGTAGATGCTAAAAATATGGAGCTAAAAAATGTTCTCAATTTCATAGCAGTGAGTATAGCTCAAAACCTTTATTTTTAGGATAAATGTAGGTGCAGAGTGCTAAAAATTTTGGTTTAAAACTTGCTTGTAACGCTTATCCTGTCAAGTTTATGTGCTGAGTTCTCGTCATGTGGACTTTGGCTATTTAGTGCACTAGGCATTAGAGATGAATATATGTAGACTCTTTAATAGATATAAAAACACGCAAGGATAAAATATCTATGAGAAAGGCATCACCTAAGTGATGCCTTGATGACAGGATGAGTTTTGGAGAGATTAAGAGTTTTCTTTGATGACCTTAACGTAGATATCACGCATCTCGTCTTTGGTCAGATCCTTTGGATTGTTATTTAAAAGACGAGTAACCTTGGATGCAGCCTCAACTAGTTCATCAACTACATCTAAGGTAATTCCCTTGGCTTTGAAATCTAAGTGAATGTTGAGATCACGGTTTAAGGCGTACAACTCCTGCACGAAGATATCTGCACATTCCTCTTCACTCTTGCCGGCGCAGTCAAGCTCCATAGCCTTGGCCATGACAGCATATTCATGAATGCAGGCAGATTTATTAACATCCATTACCTGCGGCATCAAAATAGCATTGGCAAGGCCATGAGGAATGTGATAGCGGCCACCTAGAGGGTAGGAGAGGGCATGAATTGCAGTAGTGCCAGAGGAGGCAATGGCAATACCACCAAAAGTTGATGCCACCTGCATAAGCTCACGAGCCTTCATATCCTTAGGATCTTGGTAACACTTACGCAGGCTCTTGGCTGCAAGCTTGATGCCGTGTAGGGAGAAGGATTCAGACAGAGGATTGTTCTTTTTGGAGATATAGCACTCCATAAGATGGCACAGGGCATCGATACCGGTATTGGCGGTAATGTGAGGAGGAAGGCCAACAGTTAATACCGGATCAAGAATTGCTACATCACAGATCATAAGATCTGAGACTATGCCGACCTTAAGCTGCTCTTCAGGAACTAATACGATGGCATTGGGAGTTGCCTCAGAGCCGGTACCAGAAGTGGTAGGAACCATTACGGTAGGAACACCGCGAACTGTTGGCTTGGCGCCTTTGATCATCTCGCGTAGCGTTACTGCATTGGTAAGCATCAGCGCTACAAGTTTGGAGGTATCCATGGAGGAGCCACCACCTATGGCAACTATAGCGTCACATTCGTGAGCCTTGGCCTGTTCATATATGGCTTCAACCTGCTCATAGGAGGGCTCAGGTGGCACATCATGAATGACGTGAACCTTGATCCCGGCATTTTGCAGGCACTCCTCAGCGCCCTTGGTCAAACCTAGCTTGTAAACACCGTCGTCAGTGATGATTTCGACTGCTTGTGCACCCATTGATTTGATGATTTCAGGTAGTTCGCTGATACAGCCTTCGCCTGAAACAATCTTTCTTATAGAGCCTAACTGATAACTCATGATTTTTTCCTAAAAAAGTGCAGTACCAGGAAATACTGCACTATCTTTTAAATAAAATATTGAACCTATTCTTCGTACTGCTTGAATACTTCAATTAAGGCAGCATCGATCTTCTCATCAACGATGTTCGACGGCGCACGAGCAGGGCCTACGTTAAAGCCCTTAAGCTGTGCTGCGCGCTTTACCACCGAGTTAGGATTGCCCATCTGCATGACATTACGGAAGGCACGGATCTTCTTTTGAGCAACGTTGGCAGCTTCAAAATCACCTGCAGCATAGAAGTCATAGATTGATGACATGAGCTTGGGGAATACATTGGAGCAACCGGAGATGGTACCTGCGCCACCTGCCTTTAAGGTCCAGAGAATTAAGGAGTCAGAGCCTGCTAGAACACTAAGACGTGGATCAGTGTTTTCAATGTATTTTAAGGTATTGTCAAAGTTACCTGAGGAATCCTTGATACCGATGATATTTTCGTATTTTGCCAAGGCCTTGACTGTAGTGTAGTCGATGTTGTTGCCAGTACGGGCAGGAATGTTGTAAAGCAAAATAGGAAGATCGGTGCACTCAGCTACGGCACTGTAATGACGAATAAGATCAGGCTGTTTGATTGCTGTGAAGTAGGGGGAGATCACTGACAGGCAGTCAATACCTTTGATCTTGGATGCTTCCTTGGTAAGCTCAACAGTTTCCTTGGTGGTAACACAGCCAGTTCCTGCATAAACAGGAACACGACCTGCGGCAGCCTCAACGGCAGCTTCGATGATCTCAAGCTTTTCTTTAAAGCTGAAGGCATAGAATTCACCGTTGGTGCCTAAGGCAAAAATACCGTGGACACCTGAGGAAATCAGATGATCAATGAATTCCTGATAAGCCTTCTTATTGAAATTCTCATTGTCATCCAAAGCGGTTAAAACGGGAGTAATAACTCCATGAGGTTTAAAGGTCATCTATAACTCCTAATTAATCCTGTAAGTATTCTTTAAATCTGGTATTAGCCATGTCAGCACCGATATTTAAGGCCGCAGTCATGGATTCCTCATCAGCAATACCCTTTCCTGCAATTTCAAAGGCGGTACCGTGATCAACCGAGGTACGGATGATAGGCAGGCCTACTGTAATATTTACGCCTGAGGAGAAGCCTAAGACCTTTAAGGGGATATGGCCTTGATCGTGGTACATGACTACCACGATATCAAACTCGTTCTTATTGGCGGCACGGTGGAATACAGTATCCGGTGCAATAGGTCCTTGCACGTTGATACCTTCTTTCTTGGCTTCCTCTACTGCAGGAACAATCTCGTTGGTATCCTCATTACCAAACAATCCGCCCTCACCGCAGTGAGGATTGAGACCGGCAACGGCAATACGGGGATTTTCATAGCCCATGAGTTTTAAGGTGTCATAGGCGAGGTGGATGACACGGTAGACTCTGTCCTTTTTCACCGCATCACAGGCATCACGCAATGAGATATGAGTTGAGACATGAATGACGTTGAGCTTAGGAGAGCACAGCATCATTGAATAATCCTTAGTTCCGGTAAGGTTTGCCAGAATTTCTGTGTGACCTGGATGATTGCAACCACCAAGGTGTAATGCTTCTTTGTTAAGAGGAGCGGTGACGATAGCGTGAATGTCGTGATTTAAGGCATCCTTGACAGCTCTTTCAATAAATAAGAAAGAGCCTTTGCCGCATTCTGCTTGAATCTTGCCATACTCAAAGCTTTCAGGAATGCAATTTAAATCAATAACTTCAAGCTTGGTAGGGGAAGGATCTGCATCCTTTGGAGATGAGATAACGTGGATCTCCATATTTGAATTAACAATTTTAGCTGCGCGTCTTAAGACCATGGCATCGCCATAGACAACAGGACGGGCTTTTTCATAAAGCTTGGGATCGGCGCAAGCCTTTAAAGTGATCTCGGCGCCAATGCCTGCAGCATCGCCCATGGTAATACCTAGTACCGGTTTCTTCATCAGTGAACCTCCAATGCTTGCAATTGATTGTATAAAAGTGATTACAAAAAAAGCAGAAAAATAAATTTTGTATTAACAGTTATGATTATAAATAATCATTTTATGGACGCAAGTAGAAAAAATGTGATTATGATCGCATATCCATGAGTAATTATTGATAAGTAGAAGTACATTTATATCGTTAAATGCGATCTACATTTTATAAAAAATAGCTTGTATAGCCAGTTTAACTAATTTCTCCTGAGAATTTAGCGTGTTTCTATTTGCTTGCTAGCTAAATTTTATATCAAT
>CAVJLP010000031.1:20138-22571 GCA_963650525.1 Firmicutes bacterium CAG:534 | reverse complement strand
GGCTATGCATTATCGTGGTCAGTAAGATGGTTATATAATCACAATGCAAACAAGAAATTTTGTGTCTTTTCGTTCTTTTACTTTGCTTTAAATCCTTTTATTGCACAGACTAATCTTGCAATGTGGAAGGATCCTTTATTTTCGATAACAATTGTGGTTCTTGGACTGTGTTTATATGACTTTGTTGAAAATAACGCGTCAAGATTCAAATTTAAATTTATTAGAATTTTATTTTTCTCTGTAATGATCTGTTTAATTAGAAACAATGGTCCTTATGTAATTCTTGTAGTTGCATTAAGCAGTGTTTTATTTTTATATCTTAATAAAAATAAAATTTCACGTTTAAGAATTTTAATTGTATCGGTTTTGTTTATTTTAATATCTGTCTCAACTATTGTCATTGAAGGTCCTGTATTTAAAAAAATGGGATGGAACCAGTCATATGCTGAAACTGTAGGTATTCCCCTTAACCAAATGGCACGTATTGTTACCTATGAAGGAAGAATGAGTGCTAGAAATAAAGCCTTTATGAACAATCTACTTCCTCTAGAACAGGTTAAATCTGTATATGCCCCAGGACTGGTAGACAGATATAAATGGGCAAAAGGATTTAAAGCTTCATATTTAAATGATCATAAAAATGAATTTTTCTCTAATTACATTTCTATGATTGCTAAAAATCCAAAGATTGCTTTTGAAGCATGGGAATTAAATACTATTGGCTACTGGTCTTTAAATCACTTTACTTATTCATCTGGCAATTTGGCATCAGGCAATTTTAATAGTCTAGAACAAACTAGAAAGTTTGGTCATGATATCAAACAAAAAAATTTATTAGAAAATCATTTTATTGATTGTAGACAAATATTTGACCGCTTTGATGCAACATTCTCATTAGGTATTTTAACTTGGATTGTTATATTACTTCTTTTCTTAAATTATCAAATAAAAGATTATAAATCTCTGATCAGTATTTTCCCTTTATTTGCTGTAGTAGTCTCATTACTTATTGCGGCACCATCTTTTTATTGGGAAAGGTATGGTTATGCTTTAACTCTATCACTACCGTTTTTAATCTTTTTGTTTTTTACGAGTGTAATCAAATATTCCGATCCTGATGAATAACACTCCATAATCCATCCGTCAAATTAGAATTCAATTTACCTTAAGTCGGGATTGGATGTTCTAATTGTGATTTATATGCGTTAGCGGTAAGATTAGTTATCTGAGCTGGCGCATTTTATTTATATACCAGTATTATTTCTGTTTATTGAACTGTTATCTCAGGACTCATACCGTGGCAGACTTAATTCAAAAACCGATCTCCTCTGCAGTAATCCTATCAAAGGTCTATCACCGTCCTGTATCTGGCGCTATTCGTGAAATAGCCAAGCTTTTAACCGATCTTGGTGTTAAAGCATTTCTTGAGCAGAACACCGCAGTAGGATTTAATATTCCTGAGATCCCATCCTTATCCCGCAGGCAGATGAGTGATAAAGATCTGTTAATCGTCGTGGGGGGGGACGGCTCAGTTTTGGGGGCTGCTAGAACCCTAGTTGATCTAAAAGTTCCTATGCTTGGTGTTAACCGCGGTCATCTAGGTCTATTAACAGATGTAAGTCCTGACGATTTAAAGGAATCTTTAAAAAATATCGTTAGTGGGCGTTACAGTATTGAGCAGCGTAATATGCTTGATCTAAGGATCTTTCGTGAAGATGAGGATGGTGCAGGTGAACTGGTTGCGCAGTCTCTTGCAATGAATGAGGCCGTTATTCACTCTGGAATGATGGCACATATGATGACTTTCAGGGTCACAATTGATGATAAATATATGTATACCCTGCGTGGTGACGGTATGATCATCAATACTCCAACAGGCTCTACTGCTTACTCACTATCTGCTGGTGGCTCCATTATCGAGCCTCATCTGGATGTGCTCTCTTTAGTACCAATGTTCCCTCAGTCTCTAAACTGCTCTCCTATCATCATTCCCGGCAAGAGTTTAATTCGCATTGATTTTGAAGCTCCTATGTCAGATGTTCCGGAGCTTGTTGCTATCAATGCCGATGGTCAGGTTACCATGCGTACTGACACCAAGTGCACGGTATATATAAGACAGCATTCAATCCCGCTTACGCTTATTCATCCTGAAGGGTATGACTATTACAGTCTGTTGCGTCAGAAACTGGGCTGGGGACAGTCACTCGTTTAATCTTGATCGCTATAAGGCCTGTAAATATGCCTTTTATAAAACAACGCATATTGCATTTGCTGGCTGTAATTTAGCTAAGGACTACACATCTGTTGGTGTCTCTTGCGCTTTGCCTGCGATGGTTCAATGTCTTCAGCTCGCTTCATGAGCTTTCAAAATTGCATCTGCGTTGAGCTTAAAGTCTTACCTTATTCTGGCAAAATGCTAAAATCCTATCAGGA
>CAVJLP010000031.1:0-20128 GCA_963650525.1 Firmicutes bacterium CAG:534 | reverse complement strand
ATACCAATTACTTCTTTAACCAGTGCGATGAAGATCCGGCTAAGCTAAAGAAGAAGATCAATACTTGGAATATGCAGGCTCTGTATCAGGACTTTGATTTCCAGAAGTATTTCGACCTAGCAAAGCGATCCTAATCCCTATGGTCGGCGCCATGCCGGCCACCTCTATCTATTCCCTAAAATTTAAAAGAGCACTGTACCTCTGGGGTACGGTGTCATTGTATCTGGAAAAAATTTTTGACGAAACTGGGGTTTAGGGAGCTTACAATTGCATCTGCGTTAAGCTAATGTCTTACCTTATTCTGGCAAAATGCTAAAATCCTATCAGGAAATTTTATAGTGCCTGTAGTTTCAGATGCTTAAATAGCAAAGCTCATGCTGTAAGCAACATTAAGCTTCATGTCTGGCATCTGTATCTTAAAAAATGAATTCAGTACTATTAAATCACGCTATCCACAGTCTTTAATAAGGAGCACTCAATGCTCGAGCAGCTTACAGTGAGAAACTTCGTTTTAAGTGATGAGAATAATATGGAGTTTCAACAGGGGTTAACAGCGATTACCGGTGAAACCGGTGCTGGTAAATCCTTAACTGTCGATGCCATATCGCAGATCTTAGGCGCAAGAACCGATAGCTCCTGTGTTAAAAAAGGCTGTGACAGAGCCGAAATTGAGGCTGTGTTCTCGCTTGATGGTAATAAGAATGCAATTAGCTTTTTAATTGAGCGTGAGCTTATAGGCCTCGATGAATTGCAATCCTCGTTAGCTCATCCCTTAGATATCAGGGCAAATGCTGGCAATAAAGACTCTGATAATGAAAAAATTACCAAAGTATCTTCAAAAAAATCAGCAGCAGGTAAGCAATCTGGCAACTTAGATGTCAGGAAGTCACACAGTAGCCAGAACCTTAACAAAAAAGATGATGCTGAAAAAGACTCCTCTAATGCAGATCCTAATGTAAATGTTTCTTTTAAGCCCCAAGCTCTGGGAAATGAGCATGAGGAAGCAATTGATGAAAAGCCTGATGATATTAAAGCCAGCATTATCGCTCTGATAAATAGTGATATTTTAAAAGATAGCGATCTCTCATTAGTCATACGCCGTGTGATCACGAAGGACGGTAAGTCGCGCGCGTGGATAAACTCACATGCCGTGACTTTGTCTACTCTAAAAGATCTCGGATCATTTCTCGTATCCATCCATGGTCAGCATGCCTCAGTCAAGCTTTTAGATAATATGCGCCAGTTGCATCTTTTAGATGGCTTTGGGGAGTTGCAGCATAAGGTATCTGAGGTAGCTAAAATCTATGCCTCCTATAATGCCAAAAGATCTCTTTTACAATCCTTTGCGGATGAGCAAAAGGAAGGCGCCGCTGTATACAGAAATCTTAAGGCAGATTTTGAGCTGTTATCAAAGCTTAATCTTGAAAAAGGGGATTATGAGCAGATCTCAGAGAGCTTTGATGAGTTGCAGCACAGGCAAAGCATTGCCAGCGCTTTAGAGCAGGTAGCGACTACTCTAAGTGATGATGAAGATCGCGGTGGAGTTTTATCTTTATTAAAATCAGGACTGAATTCCTTAATTGGTGTCAGGGAATACGCAGAGGATGAGCTCTCACCTGTAATTGACAGCTTTGAGGAGGCACTATCAAGGCTTGATGATGTTTCAGCTGAAATTGGCGATCTGATGCCTGATGATAGTACTCAAGAGCAGGAGGCTCTTGAATACAGGCTTTCAAAGTGTCATGAGCTTGCGCGCCGCTTCAGGGTTTTACCTCAAGATCTATATAAGGTTAAGGATGAGCTTGAGATAAGACTTGAGCATTTTCTATCCTTAAAAGATAAGATCACCTCCATGACCGCTGAGGTACGTGTTTTGCGCAACAGCTATGAGGAGAAGGCGCAGGAACTATCAGAGCTTAGGCAAAAGGCAGCCGAGAGTATGTCAGAGGCTGTAACCTCCGAAATAAAAACCTTGGCTATGCCCGATGGTTTTTTTAAGGTGCAGTGTGTACGCAATGAGGAGTGCCGACCTCGTGCTATCGGCCGTGATGATATTGAATTTCTGTTTACCGCCAATCGTGGCCAAGATCTGCTCCCGCTGTCACAGGCTGCCTCAGGAGGTGAGCTTTCGCGTCTGGCTCTAGCGGTTGAGGTTTTAACCTCCAAGATAAATGAGGTGCCAACTATCATCTTTGACGAGGTCGATACCGGTATTTCAGGACGTACTGCCTCCGCAGTAGGAGCCTTGTTGCGTAAGCTTGCAGCCTCTTCGCAGGTATTTACGGTTACGCATTTGCCACAGGTTGCAGCTTGCGCTCATCATCAGTTCCTCGTGGTAAAGGAGGATAGGGACGACAGTGCCGTCTCTAGAGTAACTGTTCTTGATGAAAAGGGCCGTATTGATGAGCTTGCACGCATGATGGGGGGCAATACAGTAACCACTGCTACCTTGGAAGGTGCTAGGGCGCTACTTGATGCTAGTTCCTTGTGATGCCTGTCTTGGCAAGTAAAGATGAGCTCAATGATGCTCTTTAAAAGCAACTTACCGGTAAGACTAAGAGCAGTGCCCCAAGACAGAAGACTGTATTGTTGAAATTCAGCCTCAAAGTCTGCTCTACAGCTTTTACTTAGGTTTTATTTTGGCCTGTTCTCTGAAGTGTAGACTGTAGCACAGGTAGAATTCGGTAACAGGATGCAGTATTGCCAAAGCTAGAGGATCAGGTGATCTCATGCATAGAACAGTGCAATTGCGTAATTCAAAGCTGTCTTGTGGTAGCAATCATGAGCTGAGCCTTAGATGGGCCACAGTCGCTGATGCACAGGCGATTGCCTCACTTGAGGTTAAGTCACTTGCCTTTGAGATCCGCAGTGACAGCCATGAGCTTTTAAATGAGCATGATCTTGCGGCCCTGTGGGAGCTTAGGTTATCCACAAGGGCTAACCGTGTAATCTTAGCTTTTGTCGGGGAAAAAAGCGCAAAGTCCACCGCCTGCAGTGATTTTGATGGGGTAAGGCAAGATGACCATTTGGCTACAAAAACACAACATTCATGCTTAAAAATAGATGCCAAGGAGCCAAGGTCAGATCCTTCTTTTGATGATGATGAAACAGAGGTGGCAAAAAATAGTGAGATTTTTTGTAAGACATCTGATGCGTCTTACTGTAGAGAATCTTATGATTGTGCAGATCTGTATCTTAAGGAGAAGCATGTTAGGCCTCAGGCAGGCTCTCAGGGAGCGTCTCAAAGCCCTCATGGTCTGACAGCTCCTGTGCAAAATGAGATCTCTAGTAAGGTTACTCCATCAAGATCAATGATGACGTCAGGGGAACTCCCTGTTTTTTCAAATAATGATGAAATACTCTCTGGATTTATCGCACTTGCAGATCCTATAGCCTCAGGTCAGATCAGCGCCCTTTATATTCATCCGTCCTGCATGCGTCAGGGAATAGGAACGCTACTTATCAACACTGTGGCTGAACTTGTGACATTAAAGCATGGGCATCAGCTTGAGGTTAAGGTACAGATGTGCAATAAAGGTGCAAAGTTATTCTATGAGACGTTACATTTTAGGGCATACGATGTAAAATCATCAAATCAAAAAAATCTCATTACCATGTTGAAGGAGTTTTAAAGTGCTTAAATTGGGCATAGTAGGCATCGGCGGACGTATGGGCCATGCTATCTGGGATTGCTGTCAGGGACTTGATAATTTAAAGGTTGTATGCGGTATTGACAGACTGGCAGATTCTCTGCCTAGTGGCTTTGTTGCAGAGCTTCAGGATGAGCCCTCAAAGCTTAAGGAGATCCCTAATGTCTTCATCGATTTCTCCCGTCCTGAATGCTCAATGAAGATTCTGTCTTTCTGTGTAGAGCACAAGGTGGGGTTGGTTTTAGGTACCACCGGCTTTACCCCGGAGCAGCGTGATGAGATCAAGAACGCATCTAAGAAGATCCCTATCGTATTTGCCGCTAACTTCTCTGTAGGCGTGACTGTGCTGTGCAATCTCATCCGTACCGCAGCTAGTGTTCTTGCTGATACTGATCTGGAAATTGTTGAGGCTCATCACCGCTATAAGGTTGATGCTCCTTCAGGAACTGCTCTTGCCATGGGTGAGGCTGCAGCTGCCGGCCGTCATGTCAATCTGCAGGATGTCATGGTTACCGGCCGTGATGAGGAAAGCGGTGCCCGTCAGTACGGCACTATCGGCTTCTCATCTATCCGTGGCGGTGATATTGTAGGTGAGCATACTGCTATGTTCTGTGCCGATGGTGAAAGACTGGAGCTTAAGCATATTGCAACCTCCCGTCAGACCTTTGCCTCCGGTGCTCTGCGCTCTGCCCGCTGGCTTGAGGATAAGAACCCGGGGCTGTATAACCTCAATGATGTGCTTGGTTTAAAGTAATTAGACCTGTATAAATCAATAGAAGGTCATAGCAATAAAGCTTGGCCTTCTGTTTTAAGCAGGCTCTAGATATTCTCTAAAAGGTGTTGTTTTTTTAAATGGCACTTGCTGACACACAATAAAGCTCAGGCCTTAAAAGGGGACTTGCTGTAGTCTGCTACAAGTCCCAGCACAGAGCCAAAAATTGCAATCCTATGCTCAGCCTTCACTTATCTTCAGGGGACTTTTAACAGTTAATTCAATTCCTCCCACCATTTTTCATAAGATTTGGGATCATCAAGGTTTACTTTATCCCCAATCCTTGGAGTCTCTAGCATGATACCAAAGTCTGAAGCCTTCTTTGAGGCTCTGATTAACGGCTCATCCCACTTATGCTCTGAGAGAATAAATTTTGAGTTATGCACTGGCAGTACGTATTTGGCCCCCAAAATCTTTGAGGCCTCCAGCATCTCCTCGGGGAACATATGCACAAAATGCCATTGTTCGTTATACTGACCATCCTCCATCACCGCAAAATCAAAGGGGCCGTATTTTCTGGCAATTTCCTTAAAATGTTTGCCAAAGGCCCCATCGCCTGAGTAGAACACCTTACGCCTAGGGCTTTCAAATACAAAGGATACCGGGAGAGTAGGATTACGTTTTAAAAAGCGTCCTGAGAAGTGCCGCGTTGGAGTGATGGTTATCTTTAAATTACCAAGCACCAGTGGCGCCTCATTCCAATCCTTTTCTATTATTCTGTCCTTGTCATATCCCCAGTATTCAAAGTGTTCACCACAGCCTAAGCCAGTCAGTACCAGTCCTACTTTATCCTTAAGCGCCGTCACGGTCTCATAGTCTAGGTGATCCCAGTGATCATGAGATATGAGAAGGACATCAATTGGCGGCATATCATCTGCGTTATAGACATCTGAGCCAGGAAAGGCCTTCATCATAGCTTTAAAGGGGGAGGAGTGTCCTGAAAAGATAGGATCTACCAAGATTTTAATACCTGAAAGCTGCATATAGAAGGAGGAATGTCCCATCCATACTATGAGATCGTCATTGATATTGAGGCTCTTGAGATCGGTTTTAACAGTAGTGATAGGCTTGGTTGGCTTAAGTTGTGACCTATCATCAAATAAAAAGCTGTACATGCCGGCAATAAAGCCTTTTTTGAGGTGGGTCTCAGTACTCTCTAAGGGGACAAAGGTGCCGTCAATAAAGTGGCTTGAGGCGTTTATTCTATCCATGCGCGCTCCTGTAGGCAGACGTCCAAAATCAGGGAGTGTCAGGATGTAAGTAATGATAGCTATTAGGATTAACAGCAGTACTGAAAGTAAAAGCATGATTTTCTTGCAAAGAGGCTTTAGCTGCATAGTCTTAATCTAAGTGTTGATGGTGGACAGGGTAAATACCGCCAATGTCTTTTAAAATGTCATAAGTCTACCTGAATAAGGATCCTTAATCTTTGCCTTTTACTTTCGCTCTTTTGTCAAATCTTACCTATTTTCTCTGTTTTTAAGTTGCTACTGCCTTTACTTGCTAAAGTTCAAGCATGATTGATTTTTAAATGCTGCAGGGCTGATTTTTTCTTCCTTACAGGGATATTAAATTCGCAAAGGCTCAATTTTGCAAGAACAAAAACAGCATTCAACAGGCATTTAAGTGGCATTCACACACATATTTAAGAGAGAGTTGGACATGAATATGACTGTAGCTAAAAAGGTTAAGGTTGAACAAAGGGCAGGGCATGAGATCTTGGGGGATTTTGCCCCGGAGTTTGCTCATTTAAATGATGATGTGCTGTTTTCTGAGGTATGGGGACGTAATGATCTTTTGTCACTGCGTGATCGCTCCCTTGTCACCATCACCACCTTGATTGCACAGGGGATCACGGATTCATCTCTGAGCTATCATTTAAAGTGCGCGCGTGATAATGGCATAGACCGCACAGAGATTGCCGAGATCCTGACGCATATTGCATTCTATGCTGGCTGGCCTAAAGCTTGGACGGCCTTTAATCTTGCCAAGGAGATCTGGCGTGATGACAATGATAAAACACAAAAAGAACAGTTTCAGCAGCAGATGATCTTCCCTATAGGAGAGCCTAATACCGCTTATGCAAAGTATTTCACAGGTCAGAGTTATCTTGCTGCCGTATCTCATGCGCAGATCCCTTTTTATAATGTAACTTTTGAGCCAGGGTGCCGTAATAATTGGCATATTCATCATGCAGGATCTGGCGGTGGGCAGATGCTTGTCGGAGTTGCAGGTCGTGGCTGGTATCAAGAATGGGGCAATGAGGCTCAGGAAATACTGCCAGGTACGGTGATCCATATTCGAGCTAACGTAAAGCACTGGCATGGAGCTGCAAATAACAGCTGGTTTGCCCATCTTGCCTTTGAATGCCCTGGTGAGAATACTTCAAATGAGTGGCTTGAGAGGGTAAATGATGAGCTTTACTGCAAGGTAAATGAAATCAGATAATTTCATCTCATGAAAATTGGCTACAATTTCCACTCTGCAGAAAATCCTTTTTAAATGAGTGCTCTAAATGCTGACGGCTTTTGCGCTTAAGCTCTCATCCAAAGCTTAAAGTGAATTGCTAGGTAATTTTCCGGAGCCTCTTTAAGAGAAAATGTATTTTGATAACAGGAAAGAAAACGCGCGTTAAGACTTTAATGCTGTGTCTATTGCCTTATGTCAGCGCCAAAATAAAAATCCCCGCAGGTAAAATTGCAGGGATTTTCAATTTCTTGCAAATCTTTAATGAATTACATCAGAGCAGCTAAGATACCGCCGTCAACAGCAATTAGCTGACCGGTAACAAAGTCTGCGCCCTTAGATGCAAAGAACAGAGCTGCATGAGCAACTTCTTCAGGCTTGCCCCAACGGCCAGCAGGAGTACGTGCCTTGATCTTGCCGTCAAATACTGGATCGTTGATCAAAGGAGTATTCATTTCAGTGTCGATGTAGCCAGGGATAATAGCATTGGCCTGAATGTTATACGGAGCCCACTCAACAGCGATAGCCTTGGTGAACATCTTGACGCCGCCCTTTGAAGCTACGTACGGAGCGATAGTAGGACGAGCAACTTCGGACATCAGGGAGGCAATGTTGACGATCTTACCGCCACCATTCTTCTTCATGGCAGGGAAGACCTTCTGAGTTAATAAGAAGGTACCGGTAAGGTTGATGCCGATGTTCTTATTCCAGGTCTCAAGAGGCATGGTCTCAAGAGGTCCGCGGAGGTTAACACCTGCGCAGTTTACTAGAACGTCGATCTCAGCACCGTCAGCTGCAAGACGCTCAAAGGCTTCATTGACAGAGGTCTCAGAGCTTACGTCGCAGGCAATAGCGTGAATACGGGTCTCGTCACCGCCACCGATCTTCTGTACAGCCTGAGCTAGCTGCTCTGCGGTACGGGACATGATGTAGACGTTAGCGCCTTCCTTGTAGAAGAGATCAGCAATTGCAAAGCCAATACCACGGCCACCACCAGATACTAATGCGGTCTTACCTTCTAAGATCATAGTAATCACTCCAAAAAGACAGAAACTTATTTAACTGCGCATATTGTATACGCGTAACACTATGAATAATTGTGCGCTCTGTCAAAAAAATTGAGAATAGATCTGATCTATTTCACTAAAACTTTTACCTAGCTAGCAAAAACTCTTACATACTTTTTTATTTGATTTATCAGTAATAAAGTGCTTTTTATTTTAATAATCTACTATACAAGACAGAGTAAAAAGGGTGACGTAAAATGTATGATTAGTAGAAGTGATCTGATGAAAAAACTAGCTAAATACAGTGAAACAGTCTGTCTAGACTGCCTCAATTGAACTATTAACTGTGGATTTACAACTGTTTTGCTAAAAGATGGTGAAGCTGATATAAAAGGTACATTATAAGTTGCAAGAAAGAGAGATCAGATCTACTTTTATAAGACTACAGGAAGGTGCCGTTATCTGCTTGTTCTTTATCCCTCGATGGGGTAGATGTAAATAATGGCAATTTTAAAGCTCATTTTAGGTCGTCATTACCTTTTTTTAGACCTTTATCAGATCATGCAGGAGAAGTGATCCACCACGCCTAATACCTTACCTTCATCTGTCATCACCGGAACTGAGTGAATAAGCTTTTCTTTAAAAAGCTTTTCAACATCAGCTATCTTGGTTGTAGCTTTGACAGTTTTGGGATTCACGGTCATTACCTCGCAGGCCTTCGTTTCAAAGAATCTGCTTTGATTTTTCAGCATAGCCCTGCGAATATCGCCATCAGTGATAAGTCCTTGCAGTACACCATCGCCATTTACCACCAGACCTAAACCAAGCTTTTTATCCGAGATAGTGATTATCGCATCTGAAAGCAGAGTGTTTTCCTGCAAATAAGGAAGATCCTCTGTACGCATAACATCTGCAGCTGTAGTTAAAAGTCTGCGTCCGAGGCTGCCGCCTGGATGGAATTGCGCAAAATCTTTAGGCTTGAAATCCCTAGCCTGCATGAGAGCGATTGCCAAAGCATCACCTAAAGCCAAAGCGGCGGTGGTACTAGATGTCGGTGCAAGATTTAAGGGGCAGGCCTCACGTTTTACGTGAGCTGATAAAAATACATCGCAGGATCTTCCAAGTAGGGAGTCCCTAAAGCCACACATACCTATGATCTTGATCTTTTCTTTTAAAAGAATAGGTATGAAACGTAACAGCTCATCGGTATTGCCTGAGTAGGAGATCGCAATCACCACATCATCAGCAGTAAAGGCTCCAAGATCACCATGGAAGGCATCCAGAGGATTTATAAAGAAAGCTGGGGTTCCTGTTGAGCATAGCGTGGCCGCAATTTTAGCGCCGATGTGGCCACTTTTACCGACACCTGTAACAATTACCTTTCCCTTGCAACTGAAGATAAGCCGTACTGCTTTTGCAAAATCATCTCCTAACTGAGGGATCAGTGAAAGCAGAGCCTCACTTTCATCCTTAAGACACTTTTCAGCATACTCCTTTGCATGCTCCAAACGTTCTTCTATTAAATCTTGCTTATCCATGATTTTCCTGAGTTTAACCGTATCTTCAGCATCTGTTAATGCTAGTAAAAAAATTAACTATCTGTTTGTTATACAAAGAATTTTAGCTATTTTTTATCTTAGTGCAAGATGAATCAAGGGGGATTTTAGGAAAATAATTCCCTCCAATATTTTGGAGTCTTTTTAAAGTAGGCTCTTAATAACTCCCTCAAGATCCTTTAAATAAAGCATGTTTGGTCCGTCAGATTTGGCGTTATCAGGATCGGGGTGAACCTCGAAGAAATAGCCTGTAGCACCGAAGGCCTTGGCTGCTAATGCCATGGAGGGAACAAAACGGCGATCACCACCTGTTGAGCCGTTACCTGATCCCGGACGTTGTACAGAGTGGGTACAATCCATGATCACTTTGGGAGTGATCTCAAGCATATCTGGGATATTTCTAAAATCCACTACTAGATTGTTATAGCCAAAGCTGTTACCACGTTCGGTAAGCCAGACTTCTGTCGCACCACTGTCACGGGCTTTTTCTACCGGATAGCGCATATCCACGCCGGAGAGAAACTGGGCTTTTTTGATATTAATCACACGACCTGTCTTAGCTGCTGCCACCAATAGATCGGTTTGTCTGCAAAGAAAGGCTGGGATCTGCAGTACATCAGCAACCAATGCAGCCTCTTTGGCCTGCCAGGCCTCATGAATATCAGTAAGGATCTTAAGACCATATTGCTCTTTGATTTTTGCAAGCATTGATAGACCATCCTTGATCCCAGGTCCTCGAAATGACTTTATAGAGGTGCGATTGGCTTTATCAAAGGATGCTTTGAAGATGATTTCAATATTCAATGATTTTTGGATCTGCACAAGCTTTTTTGCAACAGTGTCCAATAATTCCTGTGATTCAATGACACAGGGGCCTGCAATAAAAATCGGGGACATGTAGTTGACCTCTGAAGTTATGAAGATTTAATCTTTCGCTATGATTATTAATTTATCAGATGATGGTATTAATGTAAGTCTCTAAAAGATACTATAACACGCATGTCTTATTGATCTTTTGATGTTGAGAAAATAAGACGTTGTGACAATTGATGGTGATGATGAAATTGCATAAGTTTTCAGGATTAGTTTCACATCCTCAAAAAAAATCCCGACCTAAGCCGGGATTTTAAGAGATATTTGGGAGTAACTTATTAGATAACGCCCTGAGCAAGCATTGCGTCAGCGACCTTACGGAAGCCTGCGATGTTAGCACCTAATACGAGGTTACCCTTGACACCAAACTCAGTTGCAGTTGCTGCAGCATTGTCATAGAGGTTGGTCATGATGTTGTGAAGCTTGCCGTCAACCTCTGCAAAGGTCCAAGAAGTCATGCCAGCATTCTGCTCCATCTCAAGCTGAGAGGTGGCAACACCACCGGCATTGGCAGCCTTAGCAGGACCATAGGCGATGCCAGACTTTAAGAACTGGTTGATAGCACCGATGGTTGAAGGCATGTTAGCGCCCTCTGCAACACACTTACAGCCGTTCTTAAGCAGGGCAATGGCATCTTCCTCATTAAGCTCGTTCTGGGTTGCGCAAGGGAAGGCTGCATCAACAGGAACATCCCAAACTGCGTGACGGCCGGCAGGGTAATCTGCAACAGGGGTGAACTTGGCATCCTTATCAAGCTCGGCATAACGGGCAAGTGATGCACGCTCAACTTCCTTAACCTGCTTTAAGAGATCAAGCTTGATGCCGTTAGGAGCATAGATATAGCCACGGGAATCAGAGCAGGTAACAGGGGTAGCACCTAACTCATAGAGCTTCTCAATTGCATAGATAGCAACGTTACCAGCACCTGATACTGAAACCTTCTTGCCCTTGAGGGAATCACCGCGATCCTTGAGCATAGCATCGGTAAAGTAGATTAAGCCGTAGCCGGTTGCCTCGGTACGTGCAAGAGAGCCACCGTAGGTTAAGCCCTTACCAGTTAAGATGCCTTCGTACTTGGTGGTAAGCTTCTTATAAGCGCCATACATGTAACCGATCTCACGGCCACCGACACCGATGTCACCTGCTGGAACATCAACGGTTGCACCGATGTAGCGATAGAGCTGAAGCATGAAAGCCTGGCAGAAACGCATAACCTCAAGATCGCTCTTGCCCTTAGGATCAAAGTCAGCACCGCCCTTAGCACCACCGATAGGAGTACCGGTTAAGGAGTTCTTTAAGATCTGCTCAAGACCTAAGAACTTTAAGATGCCTTCATTTACTGAAGGGTGGAAACGTAAACCTCCCTTGTAGGGGCCAATTGCGGAGTTGAACTGGACGCGATAGCCGTGGTTGACCTGGATCTCGCCCTTGTCATCAACCCACTCAACGCGGAAAGAGAAAGCTCTCTCAGGCTCGGTCATGCGCTCAAGCAACTTGGCCTTTTCATAATTGGGGTTCTTATCAAGAGCTGGCTGCAAAGTGGAAAGGATTTCCTCTGCTGCCTGAAGGAATTCAGGCTGATAGGGGTAACGAGCCTTAAGGGATGCTAATACTTTCTCAGAGTATGACATAGTTTGTAAATCCTCCTGAGGATTTGAGATGCCTGTTAGTAATTATTTTTAATGAGCTCACTATAAATTCTCAAAAAAATCTATGCAATAAAGCGGGGCAATATGATCTAATAGAGTGCAAAAATGTATTAAATTGGAGCAAGAGTAATTTTTATAAAATTCATTGCACCTTAACTATCTGTTATATAAGCAATTTTGGTGCAAAAAATTAAATTTTGCACAACAATGGTGTGTGATGCACTGCACAAAAAAATCCCTCCTTAGATGCTCTATAAGAGATCACAAGGAGGGAAAACTACCAACAGGCAACTTTTTTTAGAAGATCACAACTGCTTTGCGTCTAATATTTTTTTCTCAAAGCAACAGTATTTAACCTGATCTTCTAAGAATTCATAGTGGCTGATAAAGATTAAGCTATCAGCCACACTCTTTTATTTATGCATGAGGGATCTGCATAAGATATCTATCTACAGCCTCGGCACAGCGACGACCCTCGGCTAAGGCCCAAACCACTAATGACTGACCACGACGGCCGTCACCTGCGGCAAATACCTTGTCACAGGAGGTCTTAAAGGCGTTGTCGCCTTCATAATCGGCTTTGATATTGCCACGACCATCAGTCTCAAGACCAAACTCGGTTGCAAGTGATGAGGACGGATGAGAATAGCCCATTGCAATCAAGGCTACATCACAGTCCATGGCACCTTCAGTGCCAGCAATGCCATCAAAGTGATGACCCTGACCCCATTTGACCTTTTGGGTGGTAATGCCGGTAAGCTTACCGTTTTTGCCCACAAAGGAGGTGGTATTGGTTGAGAACAGTCTTACGCAACCTTCCTCTTGGGATGGAGAGGTACGCTTGATGTTGCGCCAGTAGGGCCAGCTTTTAAAGACATCCACACTTTCTGGCAACTCATCATGATAGTCAAGCTGAGTTACTGATTTAGCACCCTTACGGATAGCAGTACCGATGCAGTCAGAGGCAGTTTCACCACCGCCGATGACGACGACATTCTTGCCGGCAACATCGATAGGGTTCTCACCAGCACCCTGAATTTCAAGGTTTTGGGCAATTAAGAACTCTAAGGCATAGTGAATACCCTTAAGTTCACGGCCTGCGATCTTGATATCACGGGGAACCTCAGAGCCTGGGCAGAGCACCACGGCTGCATAGTTCTTCTTAAGCTCCTCGGCACTGATGCTTTCTTTTGCATTGCAGAAAACACCATCTGCGATGTCTTTTTTAGAGCCTACAAGTACTCCGGTTTTAAACACAATACCTTCAGATTCCATGACAGAAAGACGTCTGTCTAAGATCTCCTTTGGAAGCTTGAAGTCAGGAATACCATAGCGCAGAAGTCCTCCTGCCTTGTCGTTTTTCTCAAAGACAGTGACATTGTGACCGCGCTGGGACAGAGCCTGAGCACAGGCCAAGGCTGCAGGACCTGAGCCTACGATGGCAACCTTTTTAAAGCTGCGGGAGGTGGAAGGCTCGGCATGAATCAAACCATGCTCAAAGGCATACTCTGCAATCTTGCGTTCAATTGACTTGATGCCCACAGCATCACGGTGAATGGAGAGGGTACACCCCTCCTCACATAAAGCTGGGCACAGACGGCCGGTGAACTCAGGGAAAGCATTGGTGCTTGAGAGCACATTCAAAGCTTTTTGATACTGACCGTTGCAGACAAAGTCGTTGAAGTCAGGGATGCCGTTGTGCAGAGGGCACTGGTGCATGCAAAAGGGTGTTCCGCAATCCATGCAACGGCCTGACTGAATTTTTGCCTGTTCATCACTTAGGGTGTGATGATACTCGTTAAAGTTCTGAATACGCTCGGCAACAGGAGTTGCTTCTAATTCAACGCGTTCGTATTCGAGAAATCCTCTTTCAAAACCCATTTTATTTGCCCTCCTGCATTGCCTGTAGTGCGTGGTAGTACTCGGTGGGGAAGATCTTCACAAACTTAGGCAACTCGTTTTCAAAGTTATCAAGTATTGCTCTAGCAATAGGAGATGCAGTCATCTCAAAATGTCTTTGCAACAGATGCTTGATATTCTCCTCATCACTTAGTCCCTCATGCAAAGGAACACGCGGATCGGCATCCTTTTGCAGAACAACATTTGAAATCAGGAAGTTCTCATTTGAAAGTCTGGAGCGGAAGGTGCCGTCCTCATCATAGACATAGGCAACACCACCTGACATACCGGCACCAAAGTTACGGCCAGTTCTGCCTAGGATCATCACGGTACCGCCGGTCATGTACTCACAGCCGTGATCACCTGAGCCCTCGCATACGGCATGGGCACCAGAGTTACGTACGGCAAAGCGCTCACCAGTTACACCTGAGAGATAGACCTCACCTGAGGTTGCACCATAGAGGCAGGTGTTGCCGGCGATGATGTTCTGACGTCTGTCACAGCTTGAGCTCTCATAAGGACGAACTGCGATAATACCGCCAGAGAGGCCCTTACCTACATAGTCATTAGCTTCACCGCAGAGGCTTAGCGTAATACCCTTAGCAAGGAAAGCGCCTAAGGACTGACCTGCAGTTCCGTGAAGCTTTAAGGTGACGCTGTTGTCTGCAAGCTCATCACTTAATGTGGCCACATAGCCTGAGAGCATGGTGCCTACAGAGCGATTGATGTTCTTAACCTCACTGTCAATGGTGATGCTCTTGTGCTCTGCTATAGCCTTCTGTGCCTTTGACAGGAAGACATTATCGAGAGCCTTTTCAAGCTCGTGATCTTGCTTGATGGCGTGGTGGGCACACTCATCGGCAAGGGCTGGATCTTTAAAGAAGATCTTGGTAAAGGAGAGCTTGTTGGCCTTAGCAAACTGTGGCTCATCAAGTTTTTCTAAGAGATCAGCGCGGCCAATCATCTCATCAAAGCTCTTAAAGCCGAGCTCTGCCATGATCTCACGTACCTCGCGGGCTACGAAATGGAAGTAGTTCTGAACCATTTCCGGAGTTCCCACGAACTGGGCACGAAGCTCAGGATCCTGAGTTGCAATACCTGCAGGACAGGTGTTCTTTTGGCACTTTCTCATCATGGTGCAGCCAAGGCACACAAGCGGTGCAGTACCAAAGCCAAACTCATCAGCACCTAAGAGTGCTCCGATGATGACATCGCGGCCGGTCTTTATTTGACCGTCAACTTGCAAGGTGACACGAGATCTGAGCTTGTTCATGACCAGAGTCTGCTGCACGTCGGCTAGTCCTGTTTCCCAAGCAGATCCTGCATATTTCATGGAGGATGCCGGTGCTGCACCGGTACCGCCGTCATGACCTGAGATCACGATGTGATCAGCCTTGCACTTGGCAACACCAGCAGCTACGGTGCCAATTCCAACCTCAGATACCAGTTTTACCGAGATATCAGCCTTGGGATTGGTTAGCTTTAGATCAAAGATAAGCTGTGCCAGATCCTCAATTGAGTAGATGTCATGATGAGGCGGAGGTGAAATCAGACCGATACCTGGCAGTGAGTGTCTTAGCTTGCCGATATATGCTGAAACCTTGTGTCCTGGCAATTGACCGCCCTCACCAGGCTTAGCACCTTGTGCCATCTTGATCTGGATCATGTCGGCATGGGCAAGGTAATCGGTGGTTACACCAAAGCGGCCAGATGCTACCTGACGCACCTTAGAGCGCAGGGAGTCACCCTTTTTAAGGGGGATATCCTTGACTACTGCATCACCTAAGACTGCTTTTAAAGAAGTGTCCTTTTCAATGATGCCGTCGCGATCAGAATCCTCACCACCTTCACCTGAGTTTGACATGGCTCCCATGCGGTTCATGGCAATTGCCAAGGCAGTATGAGCCTCAGTTGAAATTGCACCCATGGACATGGCTGATGATGCAAAGCGGTGGATGATGCTTTCCTCAGACTCAACCTCGTCAATTGAGATTGGATTGGTCTTCTTGAAGGCAAACATGCCACGAAGAGTCATTAGACGCTTTGACTGATCATTGATTTCACGGGCGTATTTTTTGTAGGTCTCGTAGTCGTTTTCACGTACAGCACGCTGCAAAGATACTACTGCCTCAGGAGTCCACATGTGCTCCTCGGCACCATAACGCCAGTTGAGATCGCCACCTGAGGATAGGGATAGATCGGAGTGAGACAGCTTTGAGAAGGCTTCATTGTGGATCTTGACTGCTTCATCAGCAATATCAAAGAGATCAACGCCGCCTACCTGAGTTGAGGTGTTCTTAAAGTAGGTGTCGACGAATTTCTGAGATAAGCCTATAGCCTCAAAGATCTGTGCACCGGTGTAGGACATGTAGGTTGAGATGCCCATCTTGGACATGGTCTTGTACAGACCTGCATCGATAGCGTGGACGTAGTTTTGTAAATACTGCAGTTCCTGCTCAGGACCGCTTGCAAGTGAGCGTACCACTGCAAAGGCTGCATAAGGGTTGATAGCCTCGGCACCATAGCCGCCTAAGAGGGCAAACTGATGCACGGTACGGGCAGAGCCGGTTTCAACTACTAAGCCTGTGGAGGTACGAAGTCCGTGGCGTACTAGGCACTGATGTACAGCAGATGTTGCAAGTAATGCCGGAATGGCAAGACGTTTGGCAGATACCCTGCGATCGGTGATGATGAGGATGTTCTTGCCACTCTTTACAGCATCAACAGCTGCAGCCATGATAGATGCTAGACGAGCCTCGATGCCATCCTTGCCCCAGGAGAGCGGGTAGGTGATATCAAGCTCTTGGGATCTAAACTTTGATCCAGTGAAGGCATCGATATTGCGGATCTTCTCCATATCGGCATCAGAGAGTATTGGCTGTGATACCTCAAGGCGTACCGGAGGATTGTTGTCCATGATGTTCAAAAGATCAGGACGAGGACCGATGAAGGATACCAAGGAGGTAACCATAGCCTCACGTATAGGATCGATAGGCGGGTTAGTAACCTGAGCAAAGAGTTGACGGAAATAATCATAAAGCTGACGAGGCTTTTTGGATAGAACAGCCAGCGGTGCATCATTGCCCATGGAGACAACAGGCTCTTTGCCGTTTACAGCCTTAGGCTTAATTAGGCGTTCAACATCCTCACGGGTATAGCCGAACACTCCCATTAAGGCCTTGAGATTTAACTCAAGGGGCATGCGCTCAGGCTCTTGCTTGATGTCAGATAGACGGATGCGTACCTTTTCAATCCACTCAGGATAAGGGCGAGAGGTTGCAAGAGAATTCTTTATTTCCTGATCATCAATGATACGCCCCTGCTCGGTATCGATTAGGAGCATACGGCCAGGCTCCAATCTCCAGTGACGCAGCACTCTCTTCTCATCGATATTTAATACACCAGCCTCTGATGCCATAACCACCAGATCATCCTTGGTGATTAAATAGCGTGCAGGGCGCAGACCGTTTCTATCTAAGGTGGCACCTACCTGACGGCCGTCAGTAAAGGCAACAGCTGCCGGACCATCCCATGGCTCCATCATGGCTGCATAGTACTCATAGAAAGCACGTAGCTTAGGATCCATGAGCTTGTCCTTCTCCCAGGCAGACGGGATCATCATCATAGCAGCCTGGGCCATGGAGTAGCCCGACATAGTCAAAAGCTCAAAGACATTGTCAAAGGAGGCTGAGTCTGACTGACCTTGGAAGATAAGCGGCCACAGCTTTGATAGATCATCACCGAAAACAGGAGATGAAATATGCTGCTCACGGGCTCTGATCCAGTTAAAGTTACCACGCAAGGTATTGATCTCACCGTTATGGGCGATCATGCGGAAGGGGTGAGCAAGTGACCACTGTGGGAAAGTATTGGTGGAGAAGCGCTGATGAATGAGCGCAATTGCGGACATACAGCGTGAATCCTGCAGATCCTTGTAATACTCACCAATCTGTTTGGCAAGAAGCTGGCCTTTGTATACGATGGTTCTTGCAGAGAGTGAGGGAATATAGAATTCTTTGCAGTGCTGCAGATGCAGATTGTCAATTGCAATGGAGCAGCGCTTGCGGATGATGTAAAGTTTACGCTCTAGAGCGTCGGTCACGAGCACATCGGGGCTGTGACCTATGAAGATCTGGCGGATAACCGGCTCCTTTTCACGAACTACCGGTGAGATGGGGGTTTCCTCATCAATGGGAACATCACGCCAGCCTAAAATGATTTGGCCTTCAGCTGCCACCGCACGTTCAATTTCCTCTTGGCAGGCATGACGTGAGGCTTCCTCTTGAGGCAGGAAAACCATACCTACGCCGTATTCACCAGAGGGTGGGAGGGTGACGCCCTGACGTTTCATATCGTCACGGAATAGCTGATCTGGAATTTGGATCAGGATACCGGCGCCATCACCTTGAAGTGGATCGGCGCCAACAGCGCCACGGTGGGTCAGATTCTTGAGCACTTCCAGTGCCTGGGCTACCAGGCTGTGGCTCTTGTGTCCCTTGATGTGTGCGATGAAGCCGACGCCGCAGGCATCGTGTTCATATTCGCTTTGATAAAGGCCTTGTTGTGCCATAGATTTACCTGTTTTAGTGCAATTTGAGGTGCAGTGGTAGAACGGGGCCCTTAAAAGGACCCCGCGAAGTTACTTATTTTTAATGTAGATCAGTAAGTTACTGATTATAGAGCGTAGTAGAGCTCGAACTCAGCAGGATGAGGAGTTGAACGAACCTTGGTGTCTTCCTCAACCTTCAAATCGATGAAGGACTGGATGAAGTCCTCGGAGAATACGCCGCCCTGTAACAAGTACTCGTGATCATCCTGCAGAGCCTTCAAAGCTTCCTCTAAGGAGCCACAGACCTGAGGAATTGCTGCTGCCTCCTCAGGAGGTAGATCGTAGAGGTTCTTATCCATAGGATCACCAGGCTCAATGTGGTTTAAAATACCATCAAGACCTGCCATGAGCATTGCAGAGAATGCAAGGTAAGGGTTAGCCATGCAGTCAGGGAAACGAACCTCAATGTGAGCAGCCTTAGGATTTACAGAGTAAGGAATGCGGATTGAAGCTGAGCGGTTAGCTGCAGAGTAAGCCAACATCAAAGGAGCCTCGAAGTGAGGAACCAAGCGCTTATAGGAGTTGGTTGAAGGATTGGTGAAGGCATTTAAGGACTTAGCGTGCTTGATGATACCACCGATGTACCACAAAGCTTCCTGAGAGAGACCGCCGTACAGAGGGCCTGCGAAGATGTTTTTGCCATCCTTGCCAATTGACTGGTGGCAGTGCATACCAGAGCCGTTATCACCGAAGATGGGCTTAGGCATGAAGGTTGCAGTCTTGCCATACTGGAAGGCAACGTTCTGAACTACATACTTGTACATCAAAACATCGTCAGCCTTCTTGGTTAAGGATGCAAACTCAGTTGCAATTTCGTTCTGGCCTGCAGTTGCAACTTCATGGTGATGAGCTTCAATAACCATGCCCATCTTCTCCATGATCTTGCACATGGCAGAGCGGATGTTCTGTGAAGAATCAACAGGAGGAACAGGGAAGTATCCACCCTTGACAGCAGGACGATAGCCCTTGTTGCCATCTTCATACTCGGTATCAGAGTTCCAAGCAGCTTCTTCATCGTCGATTTCAACCATGGAGCCTTTCATCTCAGTCTTGAAACGGACAGAGTCGAAGAGGAAGAACTCAGGCTCAGGACCAAAGAAAGCCTCATCACCGATACCGGTTGAACGGAGGTACTCTTCAGCACGTTTTGCAATTGAACGAGGATCGCGATCATAGCCAGTCATGGTCTGAGGCTCTAAAATATCGCAACGAACGATCAAGGTAGGATCAGCATAGAAAGGATCGATCTTAACAGTCTCGATATCCGGCATCAAAATCATATCGGACTTATCGATACCACGCCAGCCGGCAATTGAGGAACCGTCGAACATCTTGCCCTGCTCAAAGAACTTCTCATTGATGCAGCTTGCAGGAAGAGAGATGTGCTGCTCTTTACCACGAGTGTCGGTGAATCTGAGATCTGCAAACTTAACGTCGTTGTCGGACATGAGCTTGCTAACATCGCTAAAGTTCATATTGGAACTCCCCAAATATCAATTTTTGTTGTTAAAACTTACGATAAGTGAATTGTGCTTTTTTATGGTGATTAAGTCAAAGGGTCTCACACTTATTTCCAAGATAGAGCACTGAGATATAACTATTGTTTTATTTTGGGGCAAATAGAAAATTTCTTTAAATATCAAGATG
>CAVJLP010000030.1:8181-22768 GCA_963650525.1 Firmicutes bacterium CAG:534 | reverse complement strand
TGAATAATCCTTAGGGAAAATTCAGAAAATCCTGCCTTAGGGCAGGATTTTTTTTGACTATTGCCTCCATGAATTACTTTGTTTCATTAGTTTTTTGGTATCTTAGACAGGTCCATTTACTAAGGAAGCCTTATGAAAGTAATGAAATACCTGACCTTTGGAGCAATTGTTCTATCTGCAGTATCAGTGGTAGGAACGTTAGGCTTAGGATATGTTATCAACAGCAAAACAGATGATGTCTTAAACAAACTTCAATCTAAGGTTCCTGGTCTTGAGCTTAAGGTAATTCCATCCGATCATGGTTTCTTTTCAAACAGTGGCCGACTTTATATAAGTTATGGATTAAATGGTAGGAATTCTGCACCTGATGAAAAAATTTTCTTTGCTGTCGATTATTCAAATCATATTAGCTTTTTAAGTCTCGTAGGCAGTTTCAGGCGGGTGCGTGGCTTTGGTAATTTAGATGATCTGCTTTCCCCTCTTATAAGTCAGCTACCAGAAATTAAGGGCAACTACAGTGCCTCAGTATTTAAAATGGGAGCTACTGCCAATGCGGCAACCAATGAATTTACTGTGCCCTTAAGTGACGGCAGGTGCACCTTCAAGCCCATCAGCATAGATCTAGGACTTGATGCCTCCATGTCTGCAAAGGCAGTTTTAAGTCTTCCCAATGTAGATTGTATAGGTGATGTGCTCTTTGCAAGGCGCAACGCATACGTAGTTGATATCGACGATTTTGCCATAAGGGCAGAGCCAAAGCTTGATGGAAGCAGTATAGACTCTGTTGATGTGGATGTAAGTGCCAGAAAATTTGCCCTAGAGGCCTCAACCTTATATCTTATTGGTTTTGGTCCTAATGATGAGGTTAAAGATCCTACTTTGCGCGAAGGTCTTTTATTTAAAGAGCCATCGGTATCCGTAAATATTTCTTCGGAAAACAAGGAGTTAAATGATATTAAGCTTGGAGTTAGTGGATCGTATGCTGTCGGTATGCCCTTTATCCGAGACGGTGCTCTGATCCCCATGCAAAGCTTTGATAAGGTTAATTTCCAGAGTTCTCTTTCAGCTGTCTCCATAAAGAAAATTCTCTCCATGCTCTCCAAAGGTCAAATGCCTGAACCCAAGGAACTTTGTCAGGCTTTATCATCACTTGTTAAGCTTAAGGTAGAAAAGGCATATTTTAGAAAAGATGGGGGAGATTTTGATTTAAGCGGAGAAGCCTCAATTAATGCAATTCAGGGGAACTTCTCCAATCCCCGCGTTCACTTTAGTGGAAAAGCCGGGCAGAGTATGGTCGATAGGTTCTGTGAAAATGGATACAGCAGTGCTCTTGGATCCTTAGTGCAAAGAGGTGCGGTAAATTTAAGTAATGGGGACTATCAGACTGATATTAATTTTGATGGCACTAAATTATTGATGAACGGGATTGATATGAGCGCGGTTACGCTCGAGGACGAAGAAAGATAGCATTTTTGTCAGAGACGTTTTGCAGTGGGGATTTATTATGAAATCAATGTATGAGTTTAAAAAGCATCATGGTCCCTTGATTGTGGCAGAGCTATCAGGCAACCATGACGGCTCGTTAGACAGAGCAATTGAACTTATGGATCTTGCTGTAGCAAATGGTGCTGATGCAGTAAAAATTCAAACTTATACCGAGGATTCTCTGACATTAGATTCAAACAGAGATGAGTTTAAGATTAAGCAGGGCTTGTGGGCAGGGCAAACCTTATATGAGCTTTATAAAAAGGCCAAAACTCCCCGCGAATGGATGAAACCTCTTTTTGAGCACGCAAGAGACAAGGGAATTTTACTGTTCTCAAGTCCGTTTTCCCCAGAGGATGTTGATGCTTTGGAGGAGGCAGGTTGCGGCGCTTATAAAATAGCCTCCTATGAATTAAATTACCCTGAGCTTATTAAGCTTTGCGCCAGTACGCATAAGCCTATGGTTATATCAACAGGGCTTGGAAATTTAAAAGAGGTGGATCTCGCTGTAGAGATTGCAAATAAGGCAGGCTGTAGTGAGCTTACGCTTTTACATTGTGAAAGCCGTTATCCTGCCGATCCCAAATCCTTTAACTTGCGCACTATTCCTTTTTACAAAAAGCGTTATGGCTGTTTTGCAGGTCTATCTGATCATGCTCTAATTGATACAGCGGACATAGCCGCTACTGCACTTGGTGCAGATATGATCGAAAAGCATTTTACCGATGATCGTAAAAAGGGTGGAGTTGACAGTGCGTTTTCAATGGAGCCAAACGATCTTAAAGTCTTAAGGCATGATACTGAGATAACTTCCTGTGCCTTAGGAGTTGAGGATCAGATTTTACATGATGATGAGATCGTTTTAAGAAAAGGACGTCGCAGCGTATATCTGGTAAAAAGCCTTAAAAAAGGAGATATCCTCAAACGCGACTATGTAAAGATAGTACGTCCTGGCTGTGGTTTATCTCCTTATGAGCTACCCTTGCTGATTGGAAAAAGGGCAAATTGTGAGCTTACAGCACCATGTCCGCTACAACGCGAATATTTTGAATAACTTATTGTTTGCTAAGTGCTTTTATAAAAGATGTGGCATTTAAATAGGCATAATACAGTCGGTGCAGCCATTTATAAAAAAAATTGCTAGTATGAGCGCCAGAGCAAGTATGGTTTTGGTGCAATGCTTTGATACCTTTACAAATTCACTCATCGCTTTTCTCAAAGATAATCAGCTGTTAAGGTCTGATCCTAGGCATTTAACATTGATTTAACAATTCATAACAGGTCATTTAACAACACTCCAATATTCTGTACTCAGTTAAAAAAACGAATTTATATTGGAGTTTGAAATGAAATTATCAAAGATTTTCACTGTAATTGCAGTATCCACAGGTCTTGCGCTCTCTGCTCAGGCTAATGCTGGCTCAGTTTCAACCGATGGCTCAACCTCTATGGAAAAGCTTATCGGTGTTATGTCAGAGTCTTTCATGAAGGCCAATCCTGATATTACTGTTACCTACAATCCTACCGGTTCTGGTTCTGGTATTCAGGCAGCTCAGGATGGTCGCTGTGATATCGGTTTATCTTCCCGTGCCTTAAAGGCTGATGAGGCTCAAACCTTAGATGGTACCACTTTAGCCCTAGATGGTATCGTGATGGTCGTTAACCCTAAAAACCCTATCACTGATTTAAGCCTTGAGCAGATCAACAAGATCTACACCGGTGAGATTCAGAACTGGAAGGAAATCGGTGGTGCTGATGCTCCTATCGTGCTTATCGGTCGTGAGGCTGGCTCTGGTACCCGTGACGGTTTTGAGTCTGTCACCAACACCAAGGAAAAGTGCAAATACCGCCAGGAGTTAACCTCTACCGGTGACGTGATTACCACTGTTGCCCAGAATGTTAATGCCGTAGGTTATGCATCCCTCTCTGCTGTTTCCAAGAAGGTTAAGGGTTTGTCTGTTGGCGGTGTAACTGCATCTGAGGAGACTGTCAAAGACGGCTCCTATACTCTTCAGCGTCCTTTCGTTCTTGTTACCAAGAAGGGCAAGGCACTCTCTGCCGATGCCCAGAAATTTGTTGATTACACCTTCTCACAAGAGGCTAAGCCTTTGTTTGACAAGGCTGGCGTAGTTTCTGCCAAGTAATCATCCTAAAACAAGTGGCAGGTCCTAAGGACCTGCCTTATTTGGATCTGAATATATGTTCCAAGCTGAAAAAAAACTGATCAATACTGAAAAGCTTGCCTATTGGATCTTCTTAATCCTAGGGGTGATGAATGTGGGCTTTGTGCTCATGATCTGTGTGTATTTGATCATTGCAGGCTTTCCGGCAATTCTTAAGATAGGTCCTGTCGATTTCCTGTTCGGCTCTGAATGGGCATCAACAGCCTCGCAGCCAAAATTTGGCATCCTACCATTTATCCTGACTTCTATCTACGGCACCATTGGTGCAATTGTAATTGGTCTGCCTCTGGGCTTTTTCTCTGCAGTATATCTTGCCAAGATGGCTCCAAAGAAGGTTAGAGCTGTAGTTGAGCCTGTGGTGGATCTGCTCGCTGGTATCCCATCAGTAGTTTACGGCTTTATTGGTATGTTGGTCTTAGTACCTACTATCCAGTCACTATTTAATCTTCCTGACGGCTCAGGACTGTTTGCTGCCATCATCGTTTTGGCAATCATGATCCTGCCATCAATTATCAAGGTTTCTATTACTGCAATTGAAGCAGTTCCTGAGGAATATGAACTAGGCTCTCTGGCCTTGGGTGCAAACCGTATTGAAACTATCTTTAAGGTAGTTGTACCTGCTGCAAGATCCGGTATCTCCGCTGCTGTTGTTTTAGGCGTAGGACGTGCAATTGGTGAGGCTATGGCCGTAATGATGGTTGCTGGTAATGCCGCTAACATGCCTTATTCAATCTTTGAATCCGTGCGTTTCCTGACTACCGCAGTGGCATCTGAGATGTCCTATTCATCAGGTCTGCAGCGTGAGGCCTTATTCTCAATTGCTCTTACATTGTTCGTGTTCATCATGATCATCAACATGATCTTGAACATGTTCCTAAAGAAAGGAATTAAACGCTAATGTCAGTCTCATCTGTAAAAAGAAAGATCTATAAGGATGTGATGCTGACGCTGTCACATGTGTGTATGGCAATCACCATCGCTCTAGTAATTTTCCTTATAGGCTATATCTTTGTAAGCTCCGTGCCTTACTTCTCCTGGCAGCTGTTGAGTACCTCTCCAAGCTACCTTGATGAAACCATCGGTGTTCTGCCGGATATCATGAACACCATCTACATTATCTTCGCAGCCTTGTGCCTAGTGCTACCGATGGGTGTCGGCACCGCTGTTTATCTAAACGAGTATTCCAATCGTCCAAGAGTTGAAAAGATCATTGAATACTGCATTGAAACCTTATCCGGTATTCCATCAATCATCTACGGTCTTGTAGGTATGCTAGTTTTCTGTCAGTTTTTAGGCTTTCAGACTTCACTGCTTGCAGGTGCCTTAACCTTGATGATCATGAATCTTCCGACCATCATTCGTACCACCCAAGAGAGCCTGAAGACTGTTCCGCAAAGCTATCGTGAGGGTGCCTTTGGCTTAGGCGCTGCCAAATGGCGAGTTATCCGTACGGTGGTACTTCCCTGCTGTATTGATGGAATCGTCACCGGCTGCATTCTGTCAGTAGGCCGCATGATGGGTGAATCTGCAGCACTGCTGTTTACCGCAGGCTTTGCCCACAACTTAAATGGCTTTATCGATGCCATGCATTCAGCAGGTGCAACACTGACCGTCGCCCTTTATGTATATGCCAAAGAGCAGGGCGAATTTGAAGTGGCCTTCGTTATTGCCGCAATCCTTATGTTCATGAGCCTTGCAATTAATATCACTGCAAGCGTGCTCGCAAGTCGCATCAGAAACAAGAAAGGTGCCTAAATGTCAGATCCTAAACAAGAACAGAACAACATTTTTACCGTACGTAAGTTTAACCAGTGGTACGGTGATCACCATGCCCTCCATAACATCAATATGGATATTAAAGAGCACTCAATTACGGCCTTAATCGGGCCTTCAGGCTGTGGTAAATCAACCTTCCTGCGTAATTTAAATCGCATGAATGATCTGATCCCTGTATGCAAATTTGAAGGCTCTATCATCTATCACGATGAGGAGCTCGTGAATTCTGATATCGATGTGTCCAAGCTTAGAAAAGAGGTTGGCATGGTATTCCAAAAGCCTAATCCATTCCCAATGAGCATCTATGACAACATTGCCTATGGACCGCGTACTCACGGTGTAAGAAATCGTGCCAAATTGGATAGCTTAGTTGAAAACTCCTTGCGTGCTGCTGCCATTTTTGATGAGGTAAAAGATCGTCTGCATACTTCAGCCTTGGGACTTTCCGGTGGTCAGCAG
This sequence comes from Firmicutes bacterium CAG:534, assembly GCA_963650525.1. Classification (GTDB taxonomy): domain Bacteria; phylum Pseudomonadota; class Gammaproteobacteria; order Enterobacterales; family Succinivibrionaceae; genus Succinivibrio. The sequence goes on along the minus strand of CAVJLP010000030.1, from coordinate 16,865 downwards.
CAGCGTCTTTGCATCGCCCGTGCCTTGGCCGTGCAGCCTGAGGTGTTGCTTATGGATGAGCCTACTTCGGCACTTGATCCTATTTCTACAGGAAAGATTGAAGAGCTTGCTTTGGAGCTTAAAGAGAAGTATTCCATCGTCATTGTCACCCACAACATGCAGCAGGCTTTGCGTATTTCCGATTACACTGCCTTCTTCCTGTTAGGTGATTTAGTTGAGTTTGGGCCTACAGACAAGATCTTCTCAAAGCCTGATGACAAGCGCACTGAAGATTACATTACCGGAAGATTTGGCTAGAGGAGTAACAGAATATGCGTAAACAGTTGGATGAGCAGTTTGACGAGCTCAACAAGCAGTTCATTTTGTTGGGATCTTTGTGCGAAAAGAATTTGGCAGAGGATTTCTCAGCACTTGAGGGTAAAGACAGAGAGCGTGCGCTTAATGTCTTTAATCAAAAATATGATCTTGCAAATCGCGGACGTGATATTGAAAGATTATGCTTAGCGTTGATTTTACGTCAGCAACCGGTGGCAACTGATCTGCGCCTCGTTTCAGCACTTTTAAAAATGGTAACCGATCTTGATCGTATCGGTGCACAAAGTGTCGATATTGCAGAGATCGTCATGACCTACGATTACACCCTTTCAGGTCCTTCCTTTGAGCTGTTATTGAAAATGGCTGATGCGGTACGTCAGATCCTGCATAAGGCAGTTGACTCCTTTGTACGTCTCGATCAGCGTGTTGCTGAGGATGTTATCAAAGCCGATGATGGCATTGATAAGTATTTCCAGATGATTAAACAGGCTATTACCGAGGAATTAACCGAGAACCCTGAGCATAAGGTAAGTCTGGATGTTCTGCTTATGGCAAAATATTTAGAGCGTAGTGCAGATCACTGCTGTAATATTGCGCAATGGGTGCTGTACGTTATTACTGGTAAACAGCCTGGTGTAACCGAATAATAGAGGGTAAAAGATGATCTACTGCGTAGAGGACGATACCGACATCCGCGAGATCGAAATCTATACTTTACGCTCCCTAGGTCTAGAGGCCGAAGGCTTTGCCGACGGCCATAGCTTTTTGGATGCGCTAAAGCAGGGCTTGCCGGATCTGGTACTACTTGATGTGATGTTGCCCGATACGGATGGTGTAGAAATCTTAAAGCGCTTACGTCAGGATCAAAGGTTTAAAAATATTCCGGTGATCATGGCAACTGCCCGCGGTGCCGAGTATGAGCGTATCGGAGCACTAGATCTTGGCGCTGATGATTACCTAACTAAGCCTTTTTCCATGATGGAGATGGCGGCACGAGTGAAGGCTGTGTTGAGACGCACTGCCACAAATCGTGATGCGGTATTAGCCATGGGCAACATAAAGCTCTCAGAGGATCGCCATGAGGTCAGGGTAGATGGTATAGCAGTCGAGTTGACCTTCAAGGAATTTGAACTGCTGGCTCTTTTGATGAAGCATCCTGGCAGGGTCTATTCACGTGAGATGCTACTTGCCAAGATCTGGAATCTTGAGTATGACGGAGAGAATCGCACCGTTGATGTACATGTGCGTACGTTGCGTCAAAAATTAGGAGATGCTGGATCAATTATTCGTACTGTGCGAGGCCTAGGCTATAAGGCTGAGGTTGACGGTGAAGCTTAGAATATTTTGGGGAATTTTTTGTGTCAGTGTTGCAGCTATGATCCTGACACTATCTGGCATGATGTATTTAGCTCAGCATGTAGCTAGGGATAATTCTCTCCAATCCTTAACCTCCTTTACCCGATCACTTGCATCAGCTATCAATCACCAAGGAATAGAGACCATCCAAGATGGTATGATTTTTCCCTGCCGTGTCACCTTAATTAAGGCAGATGGTACTGTCTTTTTTGACAGCGAATCCTCGGCTTTGCATATGGCAAATCATTTTCAGCGCGAGGAATTTAAGGATGCCTTAAAGTTTGGTGTAGGTACGGCAGAGCGTCTGTCTGATACCCTCTCTGAGCGTACTGATTACTATGCCGTAAGACTTGCTGACGGTGATGTACTTCGCTGCTCGGTTACGGAATCTACTGTATTTCGCGGTGTGGGAGCTCTTTTTCTTGAGGCCTTGCTTATATTGATAATATCGGCGGCGGTATCTGCCTTTTATGCAGGTCGTATTGCCAGAAATATAGTAAAGCCCATTAATGATATCAATCTTGATAATCCATTAGATTCAGAGATCTATGAGGAGCTTTCTCCTCTTGTTAGAAGACTAGATTCACAGCAGAGACATATTGCAAGTCAAATTGAGCATATCAAGCGCCAAAATGAAGAGCTCTCGGCTATTACTGCTAGCATGACAGAGGGCTTAGTGATCCTAAATGCCAAAGGCGAGGTTATATCATTAAATAAAAGTGCCAGAAAGATTTTGCATTGTAATGAGAATGCTGTGGGGCATTCCTTTTTGGCAGTTGACCATTCAGATTATGTACGCGAGCTTTTTGAAGGTGATCCCCATGATATGGAGACTACACGAACCTCAATTGAACGCGACGGCCGTATTTATGATGTTTTTATCTCGCGTGTAGGAAACGAGGACCTTCTAGGCTATGCCTTAATTTTTGTGAATGTTACTGCAAGTCGCCAAGCTGAGATGCAGCGACGAGAATTCACTGCCAATGTATCCCATGAGCTAAAAACTCCTTTGCAATCAATTATCGGCTCTGCTGAACTTTTGGAATCAGGTTTGGTGCGTCCTGGAGATGAGGGAACTTTTTATAAAAAAATCTCCCGTGAAAGTGCAGCTCTTTTACGCATGATAAACGACATCATTCTGCTCTCCCGTCTTGATGAGGGTACTGCCAAGGATGCTGCTGAAAATCTAGAGCCGGTAAAAATCTGTGCAGATATTGTCAAGACTTTGCAGGATAAAGCCTCAGCTAAAAATATAACTGTAAGCTCTGAGGGAGACATGAGTGCCTTTAATGGCATCTATCGCTATTTTTACGAGATGATATTTAATCTTGCAGATAATGCAGTTAAATATGGTAATGAAGGGGGATTTGTCAAAATCTCCCTTTCAGAGACTAAGTCTTTTAGGCAGATTGTAGTTGAGGATAATGGCCCAGGAATTCCAATTGAGGATCAAAATAGAATTTTCGAGCGTTTTTATCGTGTAGATAAAAGTCATTCAAGACGTTCTGAGGGAACGGGCCTTGGTCTGTCGATTGTAAAGCGTGCGGCCAAGTTTTTTGGTGGCAAGGTGAGTGTTGTCAGTGTAGTGGGTAAGGGCTCAAGCTTTAAAGTCGTGATCCCGCATTCAAAATGAAAGATCTGATCTAACAAGTTGCATGTAATTCCTTTATTATTCAAGGTGAAAGGCTGAAAAGAACACAGCTTAAGAATGAATCAGATGAATATAAAGAGGAATATATGCTTCAGCATTTAGCGGACAAGAACATTGCTTTGGATCTCGTGCGCGTTACCGAGGCGGCAGCATTAGCAACTGCAGTTCACATTGGTCGCGGTGACAAAGAGGCCGTAGATCAGGACGCTGTTAACGCCATGCGTATTGCTTTCCAGTCCTTACATATCAATGGTAAGGTTATTGTAGGCGAGGGTGAAAAAGACAGAGCCCCCATGCTTTTTACAGGTGAGAATGTCGGTTTTGGTGATGGTCCTGATATGGATGTCGCAGTTGACCCGGTGGATGGTACCTCCTGTGTCGCTTATGGCCGCTTTAACGGCATGACTTCCGCAGGTCTTGCACCTAAGGGCACCATGTTCGATATCGGTCACAGCTTCTATGCAATGAAGATGGTAGTAGGTGCTGAGGCTGCAAAAGTTATTGACTTGGATGCACCGGTTAAAGACAACCTAGTAAATGTGGCCCGTGCTCTAGGTAAACCTGTTACTGCACTGAATGTGTTCGTATTAGACAAACCCCGTCATGAGCAACTTGCTGCTGACATTCGTTCTGCTGGTGCGCGCGTGCTCTTGCAACCTGAGGGTGATATTGCCGGTGCGCTTTTGGCGACCGATCCTTTCTCTGAGATTGATATGGTTTGGGGTATTGGTGGTACTCCTGAGGCTGTCGTAGCAGCTTGTGGTATCAAGGGCTCTGGCGGTCAGATGCTTATGCGTATGGTGCCTAAGACTCAGGAGGAGCGTGCTCTAATTGAAGGTGAGGATGGCAGAAGTCTCAAGACCATTTATACCTTAGATGATCTTATCAGGACAGATACTTGCTACTTTGCCTGTACTGGTGTCACTGGAGGTGAATTAGTAAAGGGCGTACAGTATCGTCGTGGTTATGCTATTACCCATTCACTTTCAACTCGTGGCCGAACTGGTACTCGTCGTTACATTCAAGCTTTCCATGATCGTGAAAAACTTTCTAAAATGAGTACAATTCGTTATTAATTTCAGAAAGCAGTTAGTCCCGGGAAGTAAAATCTCTCGGGATTTTTTTTCGGTGACATTGAATAAATTCTGCAGTTCTATTACGTATTTTGTAGTAAAAATTTATAACCTGTTGAAATATCAGTAATTATTAAATAAAAAACGCCCCGCCAAGCGGGGCTAAAAAGATTTGTAGCGCTTTAAGCGGCTTTGAAGTCGCCACTGCGGTATACGCGACGCATCTTTATTTCCGGTTTAGCGTAGGACGGACGCTCACTCATGATCTGATCGATCTGCTCCTTGGTCATACCTGATGCACTAATGCCTAGCACACGATAGGTAATGTAGGGTCTAGCCTGACGCGAAATAGTAAACAGAGCGGTGCTGTTGTCATCAACTATCGAGATCTGACGCAAAATGCCAGTCTCTCTTAGGTTTTGGACGGTGGTTTCGGTTGCAGGAAGACGTAATTCTGATTTACGTTGCAATACGAATTCACGTACTAAGGCACGCTCTGAAAAATCCATGCCGTTTACGGCAGTGCTGATTTGTAACTCAGTTCTTTTCTGAACACTCTTTCTTCTAAGTGAGATCCAAAGCTTCAGCACGAATTGAGCAACGAAATTTGACAGTTCAAAGATAAGGGCAAGATAGAGGTTGTCGCGGCAGGAATTGACGCGCATGGCGATCTCCTGTGAAAACGCTTCCCAGGGAATGGTGATCATGGCGATGGTTGCACAGGTTACCCAGATCATCATGATATTGAAAAAGTATGAACCACGATTATTTTTAATATTATTCATGACCAAATCCTCCAACAAAGCCTTGATGTCTTTGTACCTTAAGCCCAGCAAATGATGTGCCATGTTTAAAAATTTTTTTTAAATCAGATAAATAATGCTCTGATAATTGTGGTTGTCAAAAAATATGGTATCAATTCATAGTATTTACATCCTACCTGTCAGTACTTTGACATCCTTTGGCACAACTGTATTTTCACAATGTTTAATAGCTCTCATTGCTATATGGGAAATTTGTTAAAATACACGCACAACTTTATAAGGGCTAAGCCCATACTCGTATTGATAATTACGAAAACTATCGACAGGGAAGAAGTGAATTATGAAAAAGATCGTAGCTATTATTAAACCTTTTAAACTTGATGATGTGCGTGAAGCTTTAAGTGCTCAAGGTATCTCTGGCATGACCGTATCAGAGGTCAAGGGCTTTGGTCGTCAAAAAGGACATACCGAACTTTATCGTGGTGCTGAGTATGTTGTTGATTTCTTGCCTAAGGCCAAGATCGAATTGGTTGTTAAGGACGAGGATGCCGATGTCTGCATTGAAGCTATTATCAAAGGTGCTCATACCGGTAAGATTGGCGATGGTAAGATTTTCGTTTCAAACGTTGAGCGTGTGATCCGTATTCGCACCAGTGAAGAGGGCGAGGACGCAATTTAATGAAGTTATCCCGTAATTTGGTTTATGTAGTGGCTGTGCTATCAGCACTTATGGGGGGATGCTCTACTAATCCTCCGTCTAATCCACATGATCTTTGTGCAGTGTTTCAGGAAAAGGATAGCTGGTATGCAGCTGCACATCGTGTCCATAGCAAATACGGGGTTCCTATCGATGTTGCTACGGCCATCATTCTGCAAAGTCAGGGATTGAGGGTTAAGGAAAGTGATGCAATTGATTCACTCTTTACTTTCGGTTCAACCGAGGAAGGATACCTTAGCGTAGCCGATGATGTCTGGAAACAGTATGTTGATGAAGCTGGATCTTTCCTGTCTGACAGATCTAACTTTGGTGATGCGCTGGATTTTATCGGCTGGTATATGAATAAAGCCCATGATAAATGTGGCATAGCTCTTGGTGATACCTATAACCAGTATCTATGCTATAGAGAAGGCTTTGATGGATACCTTAATGGTTCTTATTTTGTAAAATCTTGGCTCGTAGATGAGGCCAAGAAGGCTGAAAAGGCAGCACAAAGCTATCACCGTCAACTTTTGCACTGCAATCTATATTAAGGAGGGATAGTCATGCCTTTAATTGACTCCTTTGTTGTTGATCATACTATCATGCCAGCCCCTGCTGTGCGTCTTGCCAAGATCATGAAAACTCCCAAGGGAGATGATATTGAGATCTGGGATCTGCGTTTTATCAAACCCAATACCGGGATGATGCCAGAGAAGGGATTACATACCTTTGAGCATCTGTTTGCAGGTTTTATGCGTGATCACATAAATAATAAAGGTGTGGTTGAGGTAATTGATATTTCCCCTATGGGGTGCAAGACCGGTTTTTATATGAGCCTTATTGGTACCCCGGATCCTAAATTAGTACGCGAAGGTCTATTGAAATCAATGGAGGATATTCTGGCACTTCCTGATGATTTTAAGATCCCTGCGTCAAATCCCTATCAATGCGGATCTTATACCTTGCACTCTCTTGCTGAGGCTAAGGCTATTGCCAAATCAATAGTTGATCAGGGAGTTGTTATAACTGACAGCGCTGACATTACCTTAGATGAGTCTAAGCTTAAGGATCTTTGCTAATTGTCAAATCCAGCTATTTTTCTAGACAGAGACGGTGTCATTAACCGCGACACCGGCTATGTAGGTACCATCAGTCAGTTCTTCTTTCTAGATGGTGTCAAAGAAGCACTGCGACTTTTTAAGTCTCAGGGGTATCTGACCATTTTGTGCACCAACCAATCAGGTATTGCAAGAGGACGCTACGGCATGGGCGATTTCCTTAGAACGTCCTCCTATATGCAGCAGTGCCTGCAGCTACATAATGCCAGCTTTGATGGTATTTATTGCTGTCCCCATCATCCTGATGCTCAGATAGAAAAATATAGACTTGACTGTGCATGCAGAAAACCCAAAAACGGCATGTTTAAACAGGCGTGTCTTGATTTTGATATTGATATAGAGCATTCCCTCGCCGCAGGAGATCGCGCGCGTGATCTCGAAGGTCCTCAAAGTCTGGGGGTAAAAATACTGTGCTTAATAGGCAGTAATCATAAAGAGCGTAGCCTCGCTCCGCAGGCTTTGTGTTTTGATACCCTGCTTGAGATGGCGCAAAATATCCGTAGTTATCTTTAAGCTATCACCTTTCTCATAAATTCATAAACATTCTTTCTTTGCGAAAAAATTGTCCGATAGTGGGCAAAAATGCACTATATTTCAACATTTAAGAGCAAAATCAGGGCAAAGAGAAAAAAGCTTTTTTTGTGCGTTAAGTTATAGCCTGAACACAAGGCACAGGCTATTGACTATGATCAAATTCACTAAAAACTTAGGTTGCGCCGGAGTTAGAGATCACTCCCTTCCTAAAATCGTCATGAACTCACATAAAAGAGCACAGGTAGTGCAGAAATCAGAACTTGCTGATGGTCGTGAGGTTGAGATTGAATTGTCAGAGCCGATGAAGCCATATGATGTTTTGCATTCTGAGGATGGCTTTGATGTTCAAGTAGTTCCAGAGGCCGAAGAGGTTGTCTGTGTCAGATTATCTGACAGAGTAGTATTCTCGAAGATTTGCTATTACTTTGGATCGCGCAGTATTCCTATTCAAATCCTTCCCATGAGCTTTTGTTTTCTGCCAGATAAGGCTATAGAAAAAGCCTGTAGAAATTTTGGTCTCATGATCTCTCATGAATTTCGTCCTTTTGTTCCGGAAGCTGGAGCCTATGCTCATCATGGGCCCCGTTATTGTGACCTTTATTCTCTGACGGAAGATACTGAGGATTACATTTAAAATTACCGATTGTCTTTAAAATTTGGTCTTTTTCTTTAAAAGCCTATAGCAAATATTTGAAATTTTTTTGCTGATCTGTTTAACATATTGATAAACAGTAATAAAAAAAAATTAAAAAAATATGCAATCCTACCAAAAATAGTAATAGAATACGCATGTTCACAAGGAGAGCTAATTCTTCTGTGATTATTCTCTGTTTAAACAGTTTTGGAGATTAAAATGAACAAGTTTCAGGCTATGTTAGGCGTTGTTGCCCTTGGTGCTACCGTTTTAGTTGGTTGCGCTGACAATTCTGCTCTCGAGGCTAAGATTGACGCTATCGCTGCTGATGTTGATGCATTGAAGGCTCAGCAGTCTAAGCTCGCTAACGACGTTGCTTTCGTTAAGTCCGACGCTGCTCGTGCTAATGAGCGTCTTGACAACTTGGCTCGTCGTTACAAGAAATAATTTCTTGCTATTAAGCCAAGAGGACCCGCTATTAAGCGGGTCTTTTTATATCCGCACTATATGCGGATTTTTTTTGCTTTAAAGTGTGAGAA
>CAVJLP010000030.1:0-8171 GCA_963650525.1 Firmicutes bacterium CAG:534 | reverse complement strand
AATCATCTCATTGTGATTTTTAAAACTTGCCCGTGATAAGATCAGGCCCCATAATAAATATTAATAACAATAAAAAACGGAGATTTTGTATGACATTGCAGGATTTTTTCAAAGCTGTAGGAGGCAACCTTGGTGAGGTTATGGGACGACTTCCTAGCGAGAAAATGATCCTTCGCTTCCTTAAAATGTATCCTCAGGATACATCCTATGGAGATTTGACTAAGGCTTATGCAGAGTGCAATGTAAAGCAGGCTTTTCTTGCTGCTCATACTCTAAAGGGTGTTGCCGCAAATTTAGGATTAACCGATCTGCAGAAGGCAGCCTCAGCTTTAACGGAATCTGTACGCAATAGCGATCATTTCGGAGATCCTTCGTTGTTTGAGGACGTAAAGAAAGCTCAGCAAAATGTAATGGAGCAACTGTCACAGCTTACAGATTAATTTAAATTTATAACAATAATTATTTTTTTAATTGCAGTAGCTAGCTGTTTTTTTGTTATGGCGAATAGTATGTTCGTTAAAATTAGCCTACTTGCCGCATTAAAGTGTACCAAGCTTTTTTTTAAAAGATGTGCGCTGGTGTCGGTTATGATTTGCTGTGTTTTTTCATTATTAACAGCATGCAATGAACAAGGGGGCAAGTCAAAGTTCTCTGACTCACAACTATCATTACCTAAGCAGAAGTTACTTTTTGGCGCCGATATATTTGAGCCTTATATATATTTTGGTGATGATGGCCGTATTACAGGCATTGATTATGAGCTGGCAGCAGAGGCCTGTAAAAGACTAGGTTACGATTTTGAATTTAAAATCATGTCCTGGAATGATAAGGATGAACTTCTCGAAAAGGCTCAGGTCGATGCTATCTGGGCCTGCTATGATATGACAGGACATGAGCAGGAGTACTCTTGGGCAGGTCCCTATCTTTCAGTAGTTCACGGTGTATTGGTTCGTGATGATAGTGGGATCACTTCTTTTAAGGATCTGCAGACACGAAAAATATGCATGCAACGTTCCTCACAACCTGAAAAATGGTTCACTTCAGCTCCGCTGAATGTAAATCCTGACAAGCCTCATGTAAAAGAGCTGTTGATGTTTTCAACTCCAGAGGAGGCTTTTACTGCCTTTGAGCAAAAGGCCTGCGATGCAGTTTCTGGATATCAGGGAATACTGTCAGCGTTATCAAGGAATATTTCCAACACCAGAATATTAGATGAAGGCATCATGTCTGTAGGTGTTGGTGTAGCCTTTTACAAAAATGGTAATTTAATTTTAGCTGAAGCTTTAGATAGAACTCTGCGTCAGATGAGAAAAGATGGCTTTATTCAGAGAACTGTAGAGAAGTACGGCTTATCCTACCACGATCCAAATGGTCAGCTTAGATCCTCTGTAGATGCACAGTAAGCGAATAAATAGATGATGAACAAGCGTTTACAATTTTTCCCAATCAATATCATTTTGATAATTGTTTTTGCTGTCACTGTGATGGTAAGTTATGTTGCTGTGTATTCAGTACGTACTGATCAGGATCTGCTGGAAACTGAAGCTCAAATGGATGAATCCTTATCATCCCTCGTTAATACCTGTGCGCACTTTAAACAGTATATGCTTGAGCGCCAGACCGCAGATCTGCTGTCCTTACGTGAAAGAGCGGAAGCCTGCATTAATTATCTTGGATTTGATGATGTGGATCGTGTTGGGCGTCTTAGTCAGTTTACCGGTAATCAGTTTATCGACGGTATTGTGGTATTTAACGGAGATCTGCATGCGGAGGTTGTAACCTCTGAGAAAGCTTTTAGAATTTGGACACAGGTTTTAGCTTTATCCCCTGCCATCGATGTAAGAGGCTCTGATCGCAGATCCTTTATGGAGCGTTTGACCATAGGACGTGATGAATTCGACGTCGTAGCCATGTCCCGTCGTGACGGTCCTGGTATGGTTTTTTTGTATCGTAATGTTACCGCTAATGGAATTAAGCTTACCCTAACAGATCTTGTTGATGGTCGTATTTATCCTAAAAATGGCAGAATTTTTATTGTAGATCATCACAATAATATCTTATTAACAGGAGGAGAGTCGCTTCAGGATCCGTTGTTAACCAAGTATGAGGAGAATTCTCAAAATATTACTCATAACATGGTGTACGTAAACCAAGGTGGGGATGCATGGTACGGAATGAGCCGTGGTTATAAGAACTATGTTATCTACATGTTCTGTCCGGAATCAGAGGTGTTTGAAGAGCGTAGCAATGGCATTATCTTATGTACGGTAATGCTAGCACTTTTCGGCATTATGCTGATCCTAGTTCGTATCTTCCTCGTTGGCAGTTCTATGAGTCAGAACCTGCGTACAGGCCGTACCATAGAGGCTGTCACCAGCTATTATGAACTTGTGCTTATATATGATTATGCCAAGGATGCATGGCAGTTTCTCAAGGTGCCAGATAACATCAGAAGCCTTTTTCATCATAAAAATGATATCGGCACGGTGTTAAATACACTTATCCGCCTTTACAGCCATAACGATAAAAAAGAAGAGGTTACACGCTTTTTTAAAAATGATCATTTGCGCTCACGTCTAAATGAAGGCCGCAACTCTGTCGTGACCGTTGAGGATCATGCCGGTATCTGGCATCGTATCAACATCTATCCTCTGTCAGCAAATGGTAATAGCACTGACGGTTTTGTGCTGAGTATTCAAAATGTTGATGCTGACAAGCGTAAAGAGCAGGAGCTTTTGACGCAGTTACAAAAGAGTAAGGATGATAACAGGCTAGTAGCTGAAGCTAAGACTGATTTCCTAGAGCGTATGAGTCATGGTCTTAGAACCCCCATCAATGTTATTTTGGGTATGGTCGCATTGGCTCAGAAAAATGACGTGGATAAGTTGAAGTTTGGTGAATGCCTAGAAAAGATCTCTGGTGCAAGCAGCCGCATGCTTACCATTATCAATCAGGTTTTGATGATGAATAAGCTTGAATCAGGGCAGCTTCAGCTTGAGGATATCTCCTTTGATATGCGTTATCTGCTACAGGATGTGACTGATATTGTTCTGCCTGAGGCACAAAAAGCAAATATTAAGCTTGAAGCATATCCCTTTGATGGACCACATCTGATGGTCTGTGGCTCACAACTGCATGTCAGGCAGGCATTAGTGAATTTGCTCGATAATGCAATACGTCATAACCACGAAGGCGGATCTGTATCATTGCAATGCCGCGAGTCTTTTGCTTCAGGCAATGAATTGTGGTTTGAATTCATTATCTCTGATACCGGAATTGGCATGAGTGACGAGTTCCAAAAGCATGCATTTGAACCATTTGCGCAGGAGAATGATTTCCAGGCACAAGGTGGAGTAGGTGGCAATGGTATGGGGTTGGGACTTGCAATTTCCAAGCAGCTTATCGAGAAAATGCATGGAAGCATCTCATTTGTTTCATCTAAGAATGTTGGCACTGTTTTTACAATAAGACTTCCCTTTACTGTTTCAACTGAAAGTACTAAATCACCAGAGACTAAGGGCATGAATCAGATTGCAGGGCGCAAGGTGATGGTGGTTGAGGACAACGAGCTCAATCTTGAGATTGCTGAATTTATTTTAGGAGAAATCGGGGTAGAGGTTGTCGTGGCTCGTAACGGTCAGGAAGCTCTTGATGTCTTTGCAATGTCTCAAATTGGAGAGATCTCCTTAGTCCTTATGGATATTATCATGCCGGTTATGGATGGTTTGGAAGCTACGCGTAAGATTAGAGCCTTAGATCGCGCTGATAGTCAGACGGTGCCAATTGTTGCGGTGTCTGCAAATGCTTTTGCTGAAGACAGAAGTCGTTCTATTGAAGCTGGGATGAATGATCATATAAGTAAGCCTCTTAATATGGAGAAAGTTGTCGCCATACTTAAGGAATATCTTGGTTGATACTGTTGAAATTTTGCTATAGATAGTAAAAAGCCACAAAGGTATTAACGATTGCATCTATGCGCAACAGGGGGCGCTTAATGTTATAAACATCATGCAAGCTAACAAGTGTCATCTTTTTTGTTTTGCATAAGGTTCATCAAAAGTCTACTGCTATGAAAAAATTTGAAAACAATATTCGTTTGATTTTGACCGCCTTATGCATCAGCGTTGCGGTGTTAGTTATTTCGCTGGCATGGATTTTTAACCATGCTGTTTCAGATACCTCATGGCGTAAATCGATAGAAACTATCACCGATATGTCCAAGCAGCAGGCCTTAGGTCTTATCTCCCAGCTTGAGCTGTCATATAACACCATGCATCTGGCTAAGGATGAGCTACTAAAGGCAAATAATAAGCAGATGGCACAAAATGCCATGGCAATGTATCACTCTGTCGATCCTCGTTTTTTGATGTATTTTACGGATGGTTCTGTGGGGCCATCCTGGGCTAAGCCTGATGACAAGGTGATGTCAATGCTTGCCAAAACTAACCGTGATGAGGGCATTCTCGATCCTCATGTAAGTTCAGTTAAGGGCATCAATGTTTATGATATCTATGTATGGGTGACACTCTTAGACGGCAGTAAGGCTGCCTTGATTAAGGAGTATGAGGTAAGTGCCATTAATAGAAATTACTCCTTCTCATTTTTTGGCAATAAGGGAGTGTCCTATCTTATAAACACAGAGGGCTCAATTTTATTTCGCCCTCAGGAAGCATCAGATCAAAGCATAGACAATTTTTTTGATCTTATAGGAGAAGATCCAAAAGAGGATGTCGCTTCACAGCTTTCTACAGCCTTGTCTACAGGAAAAACAGGCTGGGCAGTAATAAAATTAAATGGAGTTGATAATTTCATTGCATACCGTCCTATAGGTCAAGGATCATCTTGGGCGCTGATTTCTGCAGTGCCTGTAAGTGAAATGCTTGCTACCTCACAATCGGTACGCAGTTTCATGCTGTTTATTCAATCGGGAGTTGCGGTACTGTTTTTACTACTCTCATTTTTCTTCTATCGCAAGTTTACCAAGATAAATAATACAGCCAGCAAGAGAAAGGAATACATAGATTATCTATTTAATTCAGTAAACGAAGGTTTGGCTCTGGTTACTAATAAGGAGCCATATTGCTACGTTCGTACCAATGATATCGGCCTAAAGCTTTTGGGAATAAAAAAAGAAGAGCAGCGTGATCCCAAGCATGAACTTATCCTAGCCAATATGGTTATTGATGACGATAGAGAGCGTGTACTAAATGCTTTTTATCAGTTAAAGCAGTCAGCGCAAAATCAAAAGGTTGAATGCCGTATAAGAAAAAGTGACGGTGTAATTGTCTGGATGGATTTTTGTCTTTCGTCCTTTGTTAATATTGAAGGGCAGGAATTCATTTTGCTGTCATTTCACGATGTAACCGCAGCCAAGCGCATAGTAGAGCAGCATGATAGACAAGGCAGGAAAGATCGTCAGATCCTGATGTCAGCCTTAGCTAAGGGGTGTGCCCTGATTGCGCAATTGAATTTTGAAACAGGAAATTTACATATTATGTTTATGCAGGATGCTGATAAGACGAATATGCAGAATACCTGTAAATATGACAATGTCTATAAGCATTTCCTATCTCGCATGAAGTCACCTTATCAGGTGGAATTTTCAAATCTTTTTGCCCCAGAGAAAATAAGACTGCTGGCATCCTCTCCAAATAAGACTATTGTCTGTGAAGCTGAATGCCTTTTCTCCGATAATCACTATCACTGGATGTCTTTGCAACTTATAACTGTGGCAACAATAGATGGAAATAACGCTGCGGTATTTTTAATTAAGCTTATTGATGATAAAAAGACTGCGGAGAGAAATCAGCGTCAAGCCTTACTTGATGCACTGTCATCTACACGTGCAGCAACAGCATCTAAGAGTCGTTTCCTGTCTAATATGTCTCATGATATTAGAACTCCGTTAAATTCTATTCTAGGCATGTCTGCCCTATTATCTGAGCATCCTGAAAATAAGGATCAGGTACTCTCTGGCGTGAAAAAGATCTCCATGGCAGGTCAGCATCTACTAAGCCTTGTAAGTGATATTGTGGATATGGCCAAGATTGAAGGTGGCAAGATCGCCATTGAGGAAGAGCCATTTAACATTACCGAATTCCTCTCAGAGACTCTTGATTTGATAAGGCCACAGGCTCTTGCCGGTAATCTCTCTCTTGAGGTCAATCTTTCAGGAATAAAAGCAGAAAATGTCATTGGCGATAAGCTACGCTTAAGACAGGTTATTCTGAATATTCTGACGAATGCCGTCAAATATACTAATTCCGGTGGCTTTGTCAGATTTGACGTAGTTGATTTGCCCAATACTCATGAAGGAATGCGTACCTATGTATTTACCTGTACTGATAGCGGTATAGGTATGTCAGAGGATTTCCAAAAACATATTTTTGAACCATTTGAGCGTGAGCGCAACAGCGCTGATGCGCTGTCCATGGGATCAGGCCTTGGCATGGCTATTACCTCTAATCTAGTGCGCCTCATGAATGGACGTATCAGCGTTAAGAGTAAGCTTAATCATGGCTCAACCTTTATCATTGAAATGCCGATGGTAGTAGAGGAAAGTGGTGCAATAGAAGAGCTTGATTACAAATGGCGTGGGCTGCGTGCACTTGTCATAGATGATGACGAGAATATCTGCAGAGAAATTTGTGATGCGTTGAGACAATTAGGCTTGCGCGCAGAATTTTCAACTAATGCCACTAAGGCAGTACAGTTTGCTGTTAGTCAAAAGAGGAGCGATCCTTTTGGACTGCTCTTGGTTGATTGGAATATGCATCAGGCTAATGATGGTATTGATATAACGCGTAAGCTTCGTGAGCAGATAGACTTTGATGTGCCAATTATCATGCTGACTGCGCATGATTTTTCCACCATTGACTCCACAGCAAGGAGGGCTGGTGTTACCTCGTTAATGTCCAAGCCTTTCTACAGATCCAAGTTCTGTTACACGTTAAATGCGCTTGATCGTTCTCCTAAGGATATGAAGGCGGAGCAACTCTATGCTAAGGAGCATTTTAATAATAAGCGTATTTTGTTAGTTGAGGATAATGAGCTTAACCGTGAAATAGCTAAGGCAATGCTTTGTGAAAAGGGGATCGCAGTTGAGATCGCGCGTAATGGCAAGGAGGCACTTGATTTGTTCGCAAGCTCTCCTCAGGGATACTATGATTTGATCTTTATGGATGTGCAGATGCCTGTTATGAATGGCTATGATACAACAAAGGCGATCCGCAATCTCGAGCGTGATGAAGCCAAATCTATTCCTATTGTTGCGATGACTGCTAATGCCTTTGCTGATGATGTGAATGATGCCCAAAAAGCCGGCATGAATGAGCATTTCTCAAAGCCTATCGATCCAAAATCTCTAGACAGGTTGCTACATCGCTACCTAGGCTCAAATTAGGACTTCCAAAACATGCATTGTTTAAGGTAGCTTAAATTACAGCTACCTTAAATTTTCAGGGTATAGAAATCAACACCAAGATATTTTCCAAATTTCTGCGCAATTTCTGGAATACTGCCCTGATACTCAAAACCTAGAACGCGATGCAGGGCACAGCTTGCTTGATTACCTGAGGTAATAACTGACACAATAAGATGCAACTGTCCCTCCTGTCTTGCCATATCCAATATTGCCAGTGTCAGAGCGCGTCCTATACCTGCCCCGCGGTGATTTTGATCTACATAGACAGAAAGCTCGGCAGTTGTTTTAAAGGCATCCTTGGCACCATAGCTAGATAAGGACGCGTAACCTATTACCAAGCCATCATCATCTTCGGAAACTATGAGGGGATGGGCATCACGGTTATGTGCATCAAACCATTGATGACGTTCTGCAACACTTTTGGGTGTCATATCAAAGGTGGCAGTACCGTGTACTACTTCATAATTGTAGATTTCTGTAAGTCTTGGTAGATCTTGCAAAAGCGCCTTACGGATCTTCATAAATTTCCCGTGTAATGTGTTTTCCTTGAAAGTAATGCTGAAATTTTACGTTATAGTAAGGTTTTGACAATATAAAAAAAATTAAATAAAAATTTATATAGGTTAAAAGGCATAGAAAAGCCATTTTTTGTTAAGAATAGGGAGGCTAAAATTTAGCTGATATTAAAATTTTTAAAAAAAGGTGTTGACGAGAAAAATAAAATCTCTATAATGCACATCCGTTGTCA
>CAVJLP010000029.1:0-23233 GCA_963650525.1 Firmicutes bacterium CAG:534 | reverse complement strand
GATCTCGACGGATCGTTGCCGGAGATACTTGAGTTATGGCTATTAAATCTTCAACAGTAGCCATATTGTGATCTTTTAGATAATCAAGGATCTGTTGATGTCTTGCATTCATATTTTGCGCTCGCCTTAAAACCAATACTGTTACTGTCTGTGAGCTGCTAATTATTTTTATTTTATGCGTATGCTCAATATTTAATCATTTAGGGTATTATATCATCAATAAAATGATTTTATTTGCTCATAGGAGCCCTTTAATATGAAGATTTTTATCACTGCCGATGATCTGACAGGTGCATCTGACAGTGCTGTACAGTTTGCCAAATGCGGTCTTGATGCCAAGGTGATGTTACCTGCTGAAAATAATGAATTTAAGGTTGATGCCGATGTCTTGGTGTGCGACTGTGAAAGCCGTGATATTGCAAAGGATGAGGCCTATCGTCTGGTAGAGAATATAACGGATGCGGTGGTTGCAAAATACCCTGATGTCATGCTCTATAAGAAGACTGATTCAACACTTCGTGGCAATGTTGGCTCTGAGCTTGAAGCAAGTTTAAAAAGCTCTCACGCAGACTTTGTATTATTTGCACCTGCTTTTATTAAAACAGGACGCACCACTGAGCATGGCGTGATGTTTTTAAACGGTGTGGAAATTGCTAAAACAGAGCTTGCTAATATCCCTAAATCGCCGATCACCAAATCCTCTATTCCTGAAATTATTAACGCGGGATCTTCATTAAAATGCGGTGTTTTAGATGAGGAAATTCTAAAGCAAGGGAAGGAGCAATGTATAAGAGTAATTAAGCGTTTTCTTTTAGAGGACAAGGTTAAAATTATTGTATGCGATGCCTCAAATGAAGATCATCTTTCATTAATTGCATCCTGTGCCTTTGATTTAATGGACAATGGCTATAAGGCTGTGCTTGCTGGCTCTGCAGGTCTTGCTGCATACGTTGCCAAAAAATTTGAGAAAACAATTAAGAACGAGGTTCGCAACATTAATTCAAAGAAGGTTTTGGTATTGGCAGGATCCATTTCTGAGACTACTCGATCTCAGGTTAAGGCCTTAGAGCAGGACAAGGACTGTGTATTATTTAGATCTAATGCTCAGGCTGTTGTGCGTGATCCAATTGCTGCAGCCAAAGTAGATGCCGAGCAGATCAAAAAACTTACAGATCCTGTAGTAATGGTGTCTGCAGCCTATGAAAAGAGCGATGTCACTATCTCTGGCAATACCGCCACTGCTTTAGGGCTCACCTTCTTTGATGCAGGAGAGCGTACTGCAATTTATATGGCAAATTTAGCCAAGCTCTTAGCTCCATCCTTTGACAGCTTTGTCATGACTGGAGGGGACACAGCGGTCCATGCCTGTAGGGCTTTAAATGCTATAACCTTTAAGATCATAAAGGAAGTTGAGGCGGGTATTCCCTTATCTCAGATTGCTGAGGGAAGTGAGATTGGCAAATACATTGTAACCAAAGCAGGAGCCTTTGGCACTGCACAAGCGTTTGTAAAAGCCGTGGATATGCTGAGATCTTAGTGGTAGCTTTGGATTTCTTCCTTTTAGCTTAAAATTTAGGCCTCATGATGCTTATTATGTGGCCTTTTTATCGTACTGAACTCTTATGAAGAAAATAATGCAGAATCCGCAAGAATTTCTTGATTAGTAACAGTACATATCAAGCCTTGGAGAGATGAGTAGGGAATTTTGTATATTAGGCTTGAGCAGTTTTTGTTAGATGAGGATGCAATCAGACTTTAGCATGGCATGCATAGATTTGAATAAGCCCTCTGTATGAGGGCTTAGCCTTACAGCCATCCTTTTTTCTTAAAGAAGGTAAAGGTAGAGGCTGCCGATAAGATCATAAGGCCAATTGACAGCGGATAGCCAAATTTCCACGAAAGCTCCGGCATGAAATGAAAGTTCATGCCATATATAGATGCTATCAATGTAGGAGGCATGAATACAACAGCTGCCACTGAGAAGATCTTAATGATCTTGTTTTGCTTCTGATTTGTATAGCCCATGGAGGCTTCAAGCTGGAAGTTTATTTTGTTAGCCAGAAACTGAGTATGCGGCAAAATTGACTCAATATCGTTTAGTACCTCATCGATATCGCGCTCCTGTCTGTCATCAAGAGTTGTCTCAAAGGTCTTTTTTACAAAGCGCAACGCGCGACGGGTATCATACAGAGCCTGCAGGATCTGGGAGTTCTGCTCTTCCTGATTGATAAGTTCATGGAGAATTTCCTCGACATGCTCATCATCAATGATTTTATCTGCAGTTTCATCCAAGGTGGTATAGGCATCTTCGATAAGATCGGATAGCTGGTCAACCTTTAAATCCTGAAGCTTTAGCAGTACATCAAGTGAGGATCTGATATCAGTCTTGTTATGACGTATATAAAATCTCAGCAGACGGACAATTGAAACGTCCTCTTCACGGAAGGAGATCAATAGATTTTTTCTCATCGTAAAGGACATGTTTACGCCGTGAGGATCGTTGGCAACGCTTTGTGGGAATAATGACAGAATATGTACGCCATCAGGTCCAATGCGAAAACGTGATGAAGACTCAATGTCGTCCATTTCATCTTCTTCTGGGACGTCTTCCACAAACAGCTTCTCGAGCCAATCGCGTTCTTCATCATCAGGCTGATTAACGTCAAGCCATATCACATCTGAGGGCAGAGCATCCCCTGGTTTTACAGAGGATAGGGAAAGAAAATCATCGTCATTAAGACGGCAAGCAGTGATCATGTGTCCTCCCGTTCACAGCAATTTGCTGATATAGATACAGGCGGGGACTAATAAAATCCCTCGCACGGGACGCGTCATTTAACGCGCATCTTATAAAGATATTAATAGTGCATTGCACACATTTTGCGTGTGAATTGTACCCGAAAACGATCCTTGGGGCATCAATTTTTCTATGCTTTATGAAATTTTCTTATGACTGGTTCTACAGGTGGTATATCGCTACAGCTAAAAACATTGCCAAGGCGATATAGAGCTTTTTGCGAAAGGTGGAGGGATCCTGAATATATTTTCTGTAGAAAAGATATGCAATGAGTACTCCGATTACTCCGCGTAGTGACTGTATGATATTTCCTTCAACAACACCTGTAAGATTAAAACACGATACTAAGCCAAAGGTATTGGCAAGCCAGGTGAATACAATCAAGCGGGTACACCAAGCGTCTTTTAGGGTGACCTTAAACTGATGCTTTCTTCCTAGAAAAAGCATGGGAATTGCTGGGATCCCGCAGGCGACATATTCCATAACAGAGCCCATAAAGACCTGATCTAACCAGAAGGAAACGCCTATGGATTTAAGGTAGGGCATCAATAATACAGCCATGGAGAGATCTGATAGGCAGTAATTAAAACATCCAAGCAGTACACATATAAGTGAGTTGAAACCAATTTTTCCTGACAGTGATGAAAAATACCAGCCGATGGAAATAATGAGTGTAATGGCAATGGTCTGCTGTACGTTAAAGCCTTTATCAAGAAAGATGATTGAGATAAAGGCCAGGATGGGGATCTTTATTGCAAGCAGTGGCGCTACGATTGACGAATCTGCAAGGCCTATGGCCTTATTTACGAAATACTGCCCGCAAAGGTAGGGTAGCACGATGCAGAAAGTGTAGAGAATAGAGTAAGGATCAAGATAGCGGTAATAACCTAAAAAAGTAAAAGGAATAAGACAAGTGAGGCACATTAGTACGTGCGTAGCCCCTAGAAGCTTTAAGCCTGAGAGACTGTATTTTTGCTGGACCTCTTTAGTTACAGCATAATTCCATGCCTGACATACTGCTCCTATAAAACCAAGTAGCAGTCCGAGGTAACTTAGAGGCATGTACTAGTCTTATTCCTACCTTGATTCTTTAAAAAACACCTTTTAGAGGTAATAGATACCTACTGCGGCAAACATAGCCAGCGCAATAAATAACTTTTTGCGGAAGGCGGTGTGATCCTTAATATATTTGCGATAAAAGACGTAAGCAATGATAACACCGATGACACTGCGCAAAGATTGCACAATGTTGCATTCGATCACACCTGAAAGATTAAAGCAGGATACGATACCTGCCATATTTGCAAGCCAGGTAAAAACGATCATGCGGGTACACCACACATCATGCATATTAACCCTCCAGTGATGCTTGGAGCCTAAAACAAGCAAGGGAAGCGCAAATACGCCACAGGCTACATATTCAAAGGTACAGCCGATGAACACCTGATTTACCCACCATGTGACTCCTATGCTTTTTAAATAGGGCATTAAGAGAACGCCCATGGCAAGATCGGAGAGGCAGTAGCACAGACATCCCATCGCCACACAGGCAAGCGATCCAAAGGCAATGCGTCCTGCGAGTGATGAGAAATACCAACCTAAGGACAGAATAATGATAATGGCCATGGTTTGCTGTATGTTAAAGCCCTTATGCAGCATAAATATAGTAAGCAAGGCCATGATAGGGATTTTTATCGTCAGCAATGGTGACACAATAGATGCATCAGACAGTCCAATTGCCTTATTGGTAAAATATTGGCCACCTAAATAGGGGATCACGATGCAGAATGAGTAGAAAACTGAATACTCATCTATATAGCGGTAATGCCCCATGATTAAAAAAGGGATAAAGCAACAAATAAACATCAGCACATGAGTTGCACCCAGAAGCTTTAACCCAGAGAGTACGTATTTTTGTTGAACATCTTTGGTGACAGCATAATTCCATGCTTGGCAGACTGCACCAAAGAATCCCATAATGAGTCCAAAATGATTGAGATCCATCGCTTTGCCTTAGAGACTAATAAATATTAGTCACAGATTTTTATTTTGTTTTGCAGATTATCTGGTGACCAGTAAGAACCGCACTCAGCAAGAAGATGAGCACGATAGACATCGGTGAATGCCTTGACATCACGAGCATTGATAGCTTTGGCAATTTCAAGGTGCTGTTTAAAGGAACGCTCCAGATGATCATCATTTGAGCCTAGATAATTTCTCACAGTATCCATGATGGCTGAGATATTGGAAAAGGATTCGATAAAATAACGGTTACCGCAGTGTGAGACCAGAAGCTCATGGAAACGGGAGTCAAGACGGAGATACTCACCAATCTTGCTGTCTTCCATGCATTCGCGCATTCTGTCTATAACTATTCCAATCTCCTGCATCAGCAGATCCGGTTCAAAACGCATGGAGAGTAATGCAGCTTCAGATTCAATTACATAACGAAAATGAAGCATTTCATCAAGTTCACGAGAATTTAATGAAAAAACGTAGGTACCGCTTTTAGCTTTGCGATCAACTAACTTCTCCGCTGCCAGACGTTTTAGGGCATCGCGGATCGGTGCCTTGTTACCATGAAGCTCGTTTTCAAGCATTCCCTCAGAAATTTTAGCTCCCATGGGATAGAAACCAGAAATGATTAGTTCTTTAATGCGTCGATAGATAATATCTTTTTTTAAATCGTTCATGCTATTTTCCAGTTGTGTTTAGTTTATGTACCTATTATAGAACTAAC
Organism: Firmicutes bacterium CAG:534; assembly: GCA_963650525.1. GTDB lineage: Bacteria > Pseudomonadota > Gammaproteobacteria > Enterobacterales > Succinivibrionaceae > Succinivibrio. The sequence continues at coordinate 17,696 of CAVJLP010000029.1, read as the reverse complement.
ATTTTACTTTACAAGTGGCGATTTGCAAATTTGCGTAAGTATAAAGGGATATTGTTAAAAAAATACAATGTTCAAAAAAAATCCGTTTTTGCACTGTCGCAAGACGTATAAGTGTAAATAATCCTGCAACGCCACACTTTCATTAAGTGAGTTTTGCTAGAATAAGGCTGTCATAGTGATTTTTCTTCCGCTTGTTCTGAACAATTAGGATCTAGTCCTCAAGCATTCTTAAATGAGAAAAATCTATGAAATATGAAATTTTTGAAAGACTTAAAGCTATCGGCTTTGTTCCTGAATATGTGGTCAGCTCTGTAGATGATGCGGTATTTCTTGCATCCTCTCTAGAAAAGGCCAAGCTACCAGTACTCACTTTAAAGGGTGAAAAATCCTTAGATGCTGTTGAAGCGGTGAGAAAATTTCTGCCTCAATGTACTGTAGGTGTCTTGGCACCTGACGACAAGGATTACATTGAAAAAGCAGTCGCTGCAGGTTTTCAGTATGTAATTTTAAATTCCTTTGATAGTGAGCTTCTAAGTTTCTGTGCGGAAAAGGGATATGCCGTGATCCCAGGTGTTTCTTGTGCATCTGAGATTGTGTCTGCTAAAAATCTGGGATTTGAGCTGGTAAATTATTTCCCCTGCACTAAAGACAGCCTAGATCCTATCAATATCTTGTCTCAGGAATATTCCTCCATGCATTTTATGCTGTCAGGCGCAATAGACAGGGCTACTGCATACAAGGCACTGTTAAATCCCAGAATTGCCGCTGTAGTAGGCGATTTTATGCTTGATTACGATGGTATTGAAAGCCGTTGTGAGAAAAAGGTAAGCGATTTTGCAAGTGACGTGTTTTTAACCTATCTTAACTTTCATGTAGCTCATATGGGCATGAATGCAAATTCTAAGGATGAGAGCGTTGCCATGGCCACAAGACTTGCAAATGTCATCCATCGTAATGTCCGTGAGGGCAAAAAGAGTGCCTTTGCAGGTAAGCTTTTTGAGATTATGTATTCACCTTTTTATTATGAGAAGGGACATGTTGCCTTAGGCTCTTATGATGCGACCCGTGCTTACCATTATCTAAAGCGCTGCGGGGTAGAGTTCATTGAGGACTCTATGTCCTTTGATGGCAATGGCCGGGTTGTTGCAGGCTACATGAAGGAAAATTTTGGTGGATTTGGTATTCATCTTTTGCAGGTTGCACCTAATTTCTGGACTACAATCTGAGTAATTCACTGATACATTGCATATGACAAAGGCTTAAACAAGCGTTTTTAAACGCAAGTTTAGGCTTTTTTTGAAAATGATGATGCTCGCGGTATAATTTAACGATGTTGTAAGCGTGATCAAGGTGCTCAATTTCCTTATAAAATCAGGGCATAATGAGCACAGTTATACAGTGTAATAAAGGAAAATTGAATTCTCTTCTTTATCTACATCCTTATTCCACGCATAGAAAATTAAGGCGTTTTTGTCGCCACAAGCGGAGCAGAAGTAATGAGCTGGTTTGACAAAGTTTTTCAAAAGAACACCCCGTCAGAGAAGCATGAAATTCCAGAGGGCGTCTGGACTAAGTGCGAGGCCTGCCAGCAGGTGCTTTACCGTGCAGAACTTGAGCGTAATCTTTTTGTATGCCCTAAGTGCGGACATCATATGCGTATTAAGGCAAGAGCCCGCTTGGATGCTTTTTTAGATAAGGAAAGCCGTATTGAGATCGGTACTAATTTTGAGCCAAAGGATATCCTGAAATTCAAGGATCTAAAAAAGTACAGTGATCGTATTAAGGCTGCTCAGAAAAAGAGCGGAGAGAAGGATGCGCTGGTTGTAATGAAGGGTACCTTAAAGGGATTGCCGGTTGTAGCCTGCGCTTTTGAGTTTGAATTTATGGGTGGTTCGATGGGCTCGGTGGTCGGGGCTCGCTTTGCTGCCGCAGTTAATGAATGCTTAAAGGATCGCCGTGCTCTGATCTGCTTTGCCACCTCAGGTGGTGCCCGTATGCAGGAATCATTGTTCTCTCTTATGCAGATGACCAAGACTTCAGCTGCCTTAGCTCGTCTGTCAAAAGCTGCACTCCCTTATATCAGTGTGATGCAGGATCCTACCATGGGCGGTGTGTCCGCATCACTGGCCATGCTTGGTGATTTAAATATTGCCGAGCCTAATGCCCTAATTGGATTTGCAGGTCCCCGTGTTATTGAACAGACTGTTCGTGAAACTTTGCCAGAGGGCTTCCAGCATGCAGAATTCTTAAAGGACAAAGGTGCCATCGATATGATCATCAGTCGTAAGGATATGCGCGATGAACTAGCTAAGCTCATTTCAATGATGATGCTGGTAGCCGATCCGGATACAGCGGTAGATGAGATCCGTGACAACCGAGAGCAAAATTCTCGCAGAGCAGTTCGTAAGGCTCCAGCTAAGAAGGCCGCAACGCGCATCTAATGGAAAATATTAAAGAAATTCAAAAGCCAGGCTCACTTCAAGCCTGGCTTGATCATCTTCAGTCACTAAATCCTGATCATATAGAGTTAGGATTAAAGCGGATCAGAACTGTTTTTAATAGACTTGATTTAGGCTCTTTAAATTCTCTTGCTATTACCACCATTGCAGGTACTAATGGTAAGGGCAGTACTGCGGCTTTGATTTCTCAGGCACTCATTAAAAGTGGTATCAGTTGCGGCCTGTATACTTCCCCTCATTTGCATCGCTTTAATGAGCGTGTGATGATCAATGGCACTGAGGTTAACGATGATCTTCTATGTGAGGCTTTCTCTTTAATCTATGATGCCTGCCATCAGGAGCCTGCGGTAGCGCTTACTTATTTTGAATACACCACGCTTGCTGCATTTATTTGCTTTAAAAAATCCAAGGTGCAGTCTCTGGTTTTAGAAATAGGCCTTGGAGGACGTCTTGATGCCGTTAATCTTTTAGATGCCGATATCAGTGTAATTACCTCAATTGGCCTTGATCACATGCAGATCCTTGGAAATACTATTGAGGAAATTGCTGCAGAAAAGGCAGGAATCATCAAACCTGATTCCTATGTGGTTACAGGTGCCATGAGTGAAAATGCCCTGAATGTTATAAGGGAAAAAGCTAAAAAGGAGCATGCAACCTTATATGAGCACGGCAGAGACTTTAAGGCTATTTTCGGTAAAGAGTGTTCATTTTCAGAGCGAGATTTTAAGCAGGATCTGGTATTAAGCTACAGCATTCCATCCCCCAAGGTTCCTAAGGAATGTGTGGGTGTTGCGCTTAAGGCTCTGTCTTTATTAAAAGGCTTAGGCTTAAGTACGATCTCGCAATCAGCCATTGTTTCAAGTGTCAAAGAGACCGTATTACCAGGAAGAATGCAGAAGGTATGTGTTCTTCCTGATATTTATCTTGATGTTGCGCATAATCTGCCTGCAGCAGAGCATCTTAAGCAGATGGTTTGTGAGCAGTATGTCAGAGGACATAAATATGCTGTGATCGGCATGCTTAAGGACAAGGATATTGAGGGCGTTTTAAAGGTGCTTTCATCAGTCTTTGACAGATTCTATGTGACCTCACTACATACAAGTCGCGGTGAGGCAAGGGAGCGACTTGAAAAAGCATTAACTGCAGCCAATATCGACAGCTCTCTGATAAAATCCTTTGAAAGTACCCGTGATGCCTTGCTTCAATGTTGTGCTGATGTATGCTCTGATGATGCTATCTATGTCTGTGGCTCCTTTGTCACGGTAGCTGAGGCTGATGACTGCATGGACGATTGTATTAAATTTTTACGTGAACGGAACTGACTATGGTTTTAGGAAGAAAAATTCGTAATCGTATTCTCGGATTACTAGTGCTGCTATCAATTGCCATGATTTTGGTACCAGCCATTATGGATCCTGGGCAGATCTATAAAAAATCTTCTGACTCAATTGCCGTTAACGGCCATGGTGCTCTAACTGATAAAAGTGGGCGTATGGTTGAAGGAACTCAGGACTATTCAGATCTACTCTCCCCAGTTGAAGGGGCTGATGTTACCCCAGAGCAGCTTGCAGCCCAAAATGCCGGTAGCAGAGAACAGTTGCCTGAAAATAACCAAGACCTAGAGCCAATTGCTGACAACTCAGCATTAGCTATCACAAGAAGTAATGACAATGCTGATCCATTTGCTGCCGTGAACAGTACTCCTGCTGCAGCTCCTGTGGCAGCACCGCAGCCGATCCCGGCAGATGGCATTGCACAGGTACAGCGTCTTAAGCAGGCTCAGGCACAAAATAATACTCCTAAGGCCCAAGCCCAAAATGAGGTGTTAAAGAGTAGCAAAGGCACCCAGAATACTGCAAAAGCATCCTCAGGCAACAATAACAATAATACAGAGCGCCTAATTTCAAATCACGCTAAAGCTCAGGCAAATACAGCTACTGCCAGCAGTTCTGCTCAGAGCTCATCTGGCTTTGCTGTGCAGGTTGGCGTATTTTCCTCAAAACAAAATGCTGATGCAGTGGTGGCCAAGCTTAAGGCTGCCGGAATTTCAGCCCGTCAAGTTCCTGCTGTTATTAACGGTCGCAGTCTTATAAGAGTCTATGCCGGAGCACCTAAAAACAAGGATGCTGCCAGTAGCATTGCCCGCCGTGTACAGCAGGTAACAGGGACTAAGCCTTCAGTCGTAGCTCTCTAAGGTGAATTTTTATGAAGACCTCAGAACTTGTTTCGTATCTTGATAATTTTCTGGATGCAAAATCATTTAAGGATGCATCATTAAATGGTTTGCAGGTGGCAGGGCGTGAGGAGACCTTTTCTCTTGCAGTTGCCTGTACAGCCTCGTTAAATGCAATTGAGGCGGCGGTAAATGATGGCTGCGATACTTTGTTAGTCCATCACGGTTTGATCTGGAGGGGACAGCAGCAACCTTATGCCGGCTCTTTAAAGGAGCGTTTACAGGCACTCTTTGATGCGGATATGAATCTTATTGCGTACCATCTGCCTCTTGATGCCAATATGGAGCTTGGAAATAACAAGCGTCTAATAGAGATCTGTGGTGCGCAGAACGCTCGTTTCATTGAAGACGGAGTACCGCAGTCAATTGCCATGTTTGCTGATTTTTCTGCTCCCACATCTGCAGGTGTGATCGCCAAACGTCTTGCCGCAGGCCTTGATAACAGGATCCGTGTGATAGCTGCTCCCTTTGAGCAGAAAATATCCCGTGTAGCAGTATGCTCAGGCTCAGGTTCATTTCTTCTTGATGAAAACCCAGAGCCTGCTTTTGATGCGCTGATTACAGGCGATTGTGATGAGCAGACCTGGCATCTTGCTAATGAGCGTGGTATAGCTGTTTTTGTCACCGGTCATGATGCTTCCGAAAATCCGGGGATTGCTGCATTAGGTGAGATGGTTTCGGATAAATTTGGTCTTGAGCTTCTGACTATTGAAGAAAATCCTGAGCTCTGTGATGAATTTTTTGATGTCGAAGGCGACGAAGCTTCTTTAGATGAATTAAAGAATGAAGAGTACGATGGATAATTTTTCTACAAGTGCAGAGGATGGATTAAGCCCTGAGGCTTACATGGTGCGAGAGGCCTTAATTGAGCGCGGACTTGAAAATCCTGGTAATTTCTCTAATCAAAGCTCAGATGAGAAAAAAGCAGTAATTGAGCATGCTGTAACAGAGATCATGCAGGTTTTAGGCTTAGATCTTAGTGACGATTCTCTCTCAGGTACTCCCTCTCGGGTTGCCCGCATGTATGTTGATGAGATCTTCTCAGGTCTTGATTACAGAAACTTCCCCAAGGTCAGTGTATTTGATAATAAGATGCACTTTGATGAAATGGTGAAGGTCGGTGGTATAACCGTCACATCAACGTGTGAGCATCATTTCGTGGTGATGGATGGCACTGCAAAGGTTGCTTATATGCCCTCAGATAAGATCATCGGATTATCTAAAATAAACCGTATCGTGCAGTTCTTTGCTCATCGTCCGCAGGTGCAAGAGCGTCTTACGCAGCAGATCTTAGTGGCCTTGCAAACTCTGTTGCATACCAAAAATGTTGCCGTGACAATCACCGCCGTACATTATTGCGTAAAATCACGCGGAGTGAAGGATATGACATCGGAGACTACAACGACTGCTCTTGGCGGTTATTTCAAAACCAATTCGCTTTCACGTCATGAATTTCTGACTGATTGATAGGATCATATTTAGATTTTGCGCTTATGAATATGCATGATAATTCTGAAAATTATCTCGTCTCGTTAGTTGTACCTTGCTATAACGAGCATGAGACGGTTGAGACCTTTGTAAAGACTGTTGATGAGAAGCTAGCTTCAATTGCGGATCATATCGAAATTGTTTTCGTAGATGACGGCTCTAAGGATAATACGGTTGAGCTTATTGAGAAACTCCGTCTTCAGGATCCACGCATCAGCTTAATTAAATTGTCGCGTAATTTCGGTAAGGAGGCTGCCATGTCGGCAGCTTTGGATCTGGTGCAAGGCGATGCCATGATCATGATGGATGTAGATCTGCAAGATCCCCCTGAGCTCGTGCTTGAATTTATCAAATGCTGGCGTGAGGAAGGTGTTGATAATGTCTATGGTATCAGAGTAGACAGATCGCAGGATACCGAGACTAAGCGTATGACTTCAGGCGGATTTTATTATGTGTTCAATAAATTATCCTCGCGTGTGAAGATCCCCTCAAATGCAGGCGATTTCAGATTAATCGACCGAAAAATCATCGATACCCTAAGGGAACTTCCCGAGCGTAACCGCTTTATGAAGGGATTGTTTGCATGGCCTGGGTTTGTCTCTAAGGGAATAGGCTATAAGCGTCCTGAAAGAGTTGCCGGACAGACTAAGTGGAATTACTGGAAGCTGTGGAATTTTGCTTTGGACGGTATCTCAGGCTTCTCCTCTCTGCCTTTGCGTATGTGGTCCTATATAGGTTGCGGTGTAGGCTTTCTTGCCATACTCTACATGCTGTTTATCTTCTTAAAGACTCTTATCACAGGTGTTGATGTACCAGGCTATGCCTCAATAATGACCGCAGTTTTGTTTTTAGGCTCGGTACAGCTTATCTCTATTGGTGTTCTAGGGGAATATTTAGGACGCTTAGGACAGGAGGTTAAGGGACGTCCTGTTTATGTGGTATCGGAAATCAGAGGCTCTCTTGCAACCAAGGTTAAAAAGGGGATGAGTGTTACTAAGGTCGGTGTAACCTGCAATAACGATTGCAGTACTGATGTACCGCCTTGCAAGCATGATGATGTGCAGTAGGGAATAAAGATGGATTTGTCATCTATGATGAAAAACGGAGGAGTTTTTGAGCTCTTTCGTTTTGTGATTGTTGGTGGTTTGGCAACTGTAGTTGATCTTATAGTCACCTTCGCTCTAGTCTATGGCTTCGATATGGGACAACATGAGAATATAGTTACCTCATTTGCCTTTGCCATAGCTTTTTTCGTATCCTACTTTGGACACCGTTTTTTTACCTTTCATAAAAACGGATCTGCCATAAAGTTCTTGGCACTGGCACTGTCAACTCTTATCTTGAGAAATGTAATCGTGTGGCTTTTAACTGAGTTTGACATTATGCGCGGTATTGCACCGCTTATCCTTGCCATGGCTTTGGTAACTATCATAACCTACGTCGTCTCAAAATTTGGAATATTCAAAGGAAACTAATTAATGCGTATTGCACTGGGAGTTGAATACGAAGGCAGAGCCTACGCAGGCTTTCAGCGTCAAAATGAAAAGGCTTCGGTGCAAGGAGAGCTTGAGAAGGCCTTATCAAAAATTGCCAACACTGAGGTGCTACTGCAGTGTGCAGGACGCACTGATGCAGGTGTTAATGCCACAGGTCAGGTGGTACATATTGATGTTCCCTGTGAGCGCTCGGACAAATCCTGGGTGATGGGCACCAACACCCATCTACCAAGAGATATTGCTATCACTTGGGCAAGACATGTCGATGATAGCTTCCATGCCCGTTTTTCTGCCCGTGCTAGGCGTTATCGCTATATCATGCAAAATACTATGCATAGGCCCGGGGTATTAAGTCACGGGGTTTCTGTATATCAGGGACGCTTTGATGTTGATGCAATGCAACAGGCTGCTTTGATTTTGCGAGGGGAGAATGATTTTGCATCTTTCTGTGGGGCTGATGATGAAACCCGTTCAACCTATCGCTGTGTGCATTTTATGGAGGTTAGCCGCAAGGGCCCCTTTATAGTATTTGATATAGCTGCCAATGCCTTTTTAAATCATATGGTGCGTAATATTGTCGGCTCACTCTTAGAGGTTGGCTCTGGAAGACGTGATCTTGCCTGGTTTAAGGATGTATTTGAAGCTCATGATCGTGCCGTGGCAGGTCCCACAGCCAAGCCTGATGGTTTATATCTTGTGGATGTAACCTATCCCTTTGAATTTAATCTGCCAAAGAGAGATTTTATCGGTCCTCTGTGGTTGCCTTAAGCTAATTTGGCTTATAATTGTTATACGATAAGTTTTTGAGATTTCTTAAAAATGTTTAATCTGCCCAACATATTGACCATGATCAGAGTTGCACTGATCCCCGTATTTGTAGGACTCTTTTATTGGCCTACCCCGCGTTCAAATCTAATGGCGGCTTTCGTATTCATTATCGCTGCACTAACTGATCTGCTAGATGGCTTTTTAGCTCGAAAGCTAAAGCAGACTACCAAGTTTGGCGCATTTTTAGATCCTGTTGCAGACAAGATCATGGTATGTGTGGCGCTCGTTTTGATTGTTGAGTATTACTCGGTTCATGTAGGCGAATTCTTCCCGCACATCAATCTCTTAGTTTCAATTCCAGCCATGATCATTATCGCACGTGAAATTACGGTTTCTGCCCTGCGCGAGTGGATGGCTGAGCTTGGCAAGCGTGCCATGGTTGCTGTAAGCTGGGTTGGAAAATGGAAGACTACTATTCAGTTGGTGTCTATTGCGGGTCTTATCTGGCGTAATGATGAGGTTACCATTTACTGCTCACTTGGAATGTTGCTTGTGGCCACAGTGCTTACTATATGGTAATGTACCTTAAGGTGGGATTTGCTAATATGCGCGATGAGCGCCGTGAAAGTAAAAAAAGCTAATGTGTCATACTAATAAATCAGTGCATCCCTTGATGCCTTGCTTACCTGAGCGCTGAGCAATAGCTTATAAAACCGTACTTGTCATTACCTGTACGGTTTCGCTGTCTTTATACATTGTCAATGTGCCTAATTTTTAACTTAATGTGTTTATGAAAAATAAAAACGAATCTCAAAAGAGTGGTTCAATTTTGTACCTTTTGGCCTTAGGCTTACTTTGCGCATTTGGTCCTTTGTGTACAGATATATATCTGCCGGGACTTCCTGCAATTTGTGAATATTTTAAGGTTGATCCTACATCGTCACAGTTATCTTTGACCTCATGTTTTCTAGGACTTGCTTTTGGTCAGGTTATTGTAGGTCCTATATCTGATGCTATAGGTCGAAAAAAACCAATGATTGCATCAATTGCCTTGTTCGTAATTGCATCTGTTTTATGTGCGCTAGCAACAGATATAAAAATGCTGATTGCTGTACGTTTTTTGCAGGGTATGGCAGGTGCTGGTGGACTGGTGATGTCACGCTCTATAGCCTGTGATCGGTTCCAAGGCAATGAATTGACACGCTTTATGTCTATTTTAATGACGATTAATTCTGTGGCACCAATCCTAGGTCCCATTCTTGGTTCTTTAATTATTACCTTTGGTACCTGGCAGGATATTTTCCTATCTTTAGCAATCTTTGGTCTCTTCTTATTGCTCCTATCCTATACCAAGGTTCCTGAATCATTAGGTGTAGAAAAGCGTGAACAGAAGATCCTTGCTACCTTTGGGGGTATGCTTAAGGAATGCTGTAACCTTAAATTTATGCTGTTGGTATGTGGCCTCTCGCTTATTATGGGAGGATTCTTTGCCTATCTTGCCGCATCTCCGTTTGTTTTCCAGATAATCTATGAATTCACTCCTTTGCAATATTCCATGGCTTTTGCCTTAATTGCAGTTTGTATATCCATTAATGCTTTTGTAACCGGCCGTCTGGCCCGTCGCACTGGCGAACGTACTATGCTGATGATCGCAATGGTGATCATGATAGTTGCAGGTCTTAGCATGCTCTTGCTTGCGCTTATTGTGCCAGAAAGTCCGGTGCTGATTATAATTGCTTTGCTTCTTTTCTGTGCTTTTATGGGAACATCGCAAACTGTTGGCTTTGGAATTGTTATGTCTGCCCGTTGTGGAGGGGCAGGAGCTGCATCTGGTATCTATGGCGTTTTTAATTTTTTATTTGGTGCAGCCTGCTCGCCCCTTGCAACCATCATGGGAGATCAGTCGATGCTTCCTTTGGGATTAATTTTAGCGATCTGTTCAATTGGAGCTTTGTTGCTGTGTTTAATTGCCATGAGGCTAAAGCACAAATAAGCATCGTGGACGTCTAATTGATGCCATGAATAGCATGGCATCAGATAGCATAGGATTTTTTTACTTTAAAGTTTGCTGTTGAAATTCTTCAAAGAGCTTAATAATAAAAGAAGGAAGTAGCTCGAAAATTTCAGATGAGACGTGTTCAGTTGGAAGTGTTAGATCATCCCCTCTATAGGTCAGTGTTACTGCTGGACAACCAAAATTATAGAATGGATGGCAGGGCACGGGACATTCTGCAGATAGCATAGAGCCAGCATGATCAGCACCAAAGGGGCGCATGAAACAACACTCAGAGCTTGGAGCATGCTCACCGAACTTGATCTGCAGTACATGATCCCTGTTAAAGTTTTCTACAGTAGAGCTTAGATGCATGTACATCTCGCGATCATCTGAGTTTGTTTGTCTTAGCATCTGCTGTGGAGTAAAGTTTCTTCCAAGATAGACAATAACGGATGGTCTTGGCAGTCTTATAAGTTTGCACAGCTTTGTAAGCAGTGCATGTATTTTCATGTTGTCACTGTAATTTTCCTTATTACAGTGATCAAGTAGTCTTTGCATATCAGTGTCTAAATCACCGCGATAGCGTTTTTGGGCACGGTACATCAGATCTGAGTAGGACAGAACCTCTGCATCACGTAGCAGGGGATTGAATTCCTCCTGAAGCTTTGCTTTGTACTGGGCCTGACGGTTTTCTATGGCAAGACAGCTCTCCTCAAGAGACGAGGCCGCAATAGCCTTGAATTTTTCAATAAGATCACTGAGATTGAGATTAATAAAGGGAATATCAAAGCTTACAATTGAACAGCTGTGGGTTTCAGATGACAGCGGATGAGGCTGCATAAAGCTATTTAGAACCGGTACAAAGGGCTTGGAATTTGAGGGAATTAGATCGCTGTTATATTCTATTTTTTCAATGATCCTAGCTGCAATCTGTGAAGGGGAAAAACCATTAAAAGGCTTAGTTTTTTCAGTCTCTTCACCTAATATAAAAAAGCCAAATTCAGCCATACCAAGGTTTGAGGTATAGAGAGTTACCTTATTTTCATCCTCTGTCGTCGTATCAGGCTTAAAGCCTATCGTGAGCTTAATATCAAGTCCCTGATCTGTGAGTATGGATTTTATATAGGGTAGGCATTCTTTAATGCCGTCATTGCAGGATATGGACTGGGTAGTACATATCAGCATCAGGTTAAAGGGAAGATCTGATAGCTGATCCGAGCTTTCCTTGATTAATGTCAGCAACGTTCCTGCTACGGCCTTATCCTGAAATGATCCTAAGCCGTATAAGTTGCTGTCATACGACAGCTCGGTCTGCTCTTTGCTTTTGTTTTTATAGAATGATTTCAACTTCTCCTTAAGGAGATCGGGAGTAAAGGCATATTGCTTTAGTACACCATATTCATCATTGCCTGAGGTATCAAGATTGCACACAAAGCAGAAGGTATCGGTAATATTTTCATCCTGACACCTGACAAGGCTGACAATTGAGCGATGAATTTCATCTGCATGTGATACCAGTACCAAATTATCCTCGTGGGATTTAAAGTATGCTGTCTCGCCTAGGGTTTTATAGACTGCATCTACGATATCTATTTCGCCATGAGTTGTGGTGACAGAAGGTATGGATATTAGCCACTTAGTAAGTGCAGCTGCCTCTTCCTTGAAATTAATAAACTCAAACAATTGTGGACCTTAAGCTATATATTATTCTTTACGTAGCGCTAATGACTCTTTGTAGAGATCTGACTTTAACACCTTAACCGTGCTTTGGAATTTCTGACGTCTCTCCTGTGCAAGATTCTTTGATCCTGCCGGCAGATCAACTTTCAGCGGATCAACTGGACGGTCATTGATACGGATTTCGTAGTGCAGATGAGGTCCGGTGGATGCTCCGGTATTACCTGATTTGGCGATCATCTGACCTAATCTTACATTCTGTCCCTTGTTTACATTGATACGTGACAGATGCATGTAAACTGTTGAATAGGCACCCATATGCTTGACAATGACGGTATAGCCACCGCCGCGCATGAATCCTGCGTAGGTCACGATGCCATCTGATGGAGCATAAACAGGGGTACCGATAGGCATTCTGAAGTCCACACCGTTATGAGGTGAAATACGATGGCGCACCGGATTTAGACGGCGGGGATTAAAGGGAGATGATACCTCGAGCTTGGTGTTCACCGGGAAACGGCGGAAGACACCAGCAGTAGGTTTGTAGCCATCCTCCTCGTATAGAGTACCGTTTTCAGGATGACGATACATGGATAGTTTGCCATTTTGGGCGGTATTAAATTCAATTGCGTTTATTGAACTGTTGGTTCCGATCCCGTTAAAGAGCACGCGGAAACTGTCACCAAAGGCTAGCTTATTTATATTAACTTTGCCTCGAAGTGATGTGGATATGGCTGAGATATTAGCGTTGGTAAGTCCGATGCGCTTGGCCGCCTGTTTAAAGGATTCTCCCTTTTGCAATGTAGCCATGACGAGACGTGGACGAGTTTTGGCGTTTTCTTGGGCAAGTTTAGCTTCCTTTTGAGCCTGAACCTTTGCATCCTCCTGAGCCTTAGCGCGTTCCTTGGCTGCTACAACAGCATTAGGCATCTTTTCAGCCTCGGCAAAGGCCTTGATTTCCTTCTTGCTTTCAACATGAGCATTGATAGGCTCTTTAATTGCGGTAAATTCATCCTTTGGGGTCATGCGGGTAAAACGCACCTGATTGCTCTTATCAAGAGGCTTTACCATTTCGAGGACATTGTTCTTTTTATCAATTAAAAAGTGGATCTGGGTACCAACTGTAAGTGCCAGATCCTTTTTGCTAGCTACCTTCTGAATTTGAGAGAGCGTACCGTTTGGAAGATTTAGGTAGTTGAAAATTGCCGAAATATTATCTCCCTTGTGCACGGTCTGCTTATACCAGTCACCATTTGGACGAGGGGGCTCAATTTCGTCAGTTGTGTCAAAGCTCTGCAGGCCTGATAATACTGGAACATTATCACTTTGCAGTGCCGAAAGAGCTTCCTGCGCCTTATCGCTTAACCCCTCCTTAAGCGGGATCTTGACATTGCCATCCTGTGTCTCAAGCCCAAGTCTTGGTAGCTGTGCACCAAGAGTTGATAGGGAATCATTACTATCTTCCTTGCTTTTTGCAATTTCAGCAGTGCCGTTTTGTATCTGCTTTTCTTTATCTAAGCGTGACAGCGGCTCCTGATCATTTTGTGCCGTAAAGCGTTGACGGATGGTTGGGGCTGCACTTATGGAGGAAGTATCAGGTTCATCTGTCTGCTCGATGCTTTCACCACCTAGGATGGCCTCTGCAAGTGCCTGAGTTGAGAAATAGGTAGACGGCAGATCGGTATCATTGTAGTTTTCGCGTGATCCTGCATCTGCTGAGAGCTCAACGCTCTTTGAGGAATCCTCCTCGTTTTGCAGATAGCTCTGCTCGGTATCAGTACCAGTGCCTTTGTTGAGCATTGAAATATATGGAGATGTTTCAATTGACAGTGGCATCAGCTCGCCAAAGGGCAGCGCACAGATAATTGAAATGGCGCAGACGGTTATTACACCAATGAAATGACGCCCTGAGATCGGTAATATGCCGGTGTTCTTCTGTACGGCAATAAAATCTTCATTCTGGCGGCGTTTTGTAATAGAAATATTTAACATTTATAAAATCACAGAGCTGGCGATACTGATCCTCGCCAGTTCCTTGCTGTAGTTCATTTGGTGTGATTTATAACAGTCCCTTATATTTTTTTAAGGCTGTAATCACTTAATAATAGAATTCTTAAGTTTTAGTAATATACAAGGAGTCACTCGTATATACAAGCAATGATACTAGCAAATTAGCATTAGCTCACACTTAGATTTATATACAGGTAAAGATGAGATAGCACTCAAGGCAAATTACGCCTAAAAGACAACTACATATAAGCATTCCCTGCCAGGTTTTAGGATAGCCTATAGCAAGATACACTGACATTTTCGTGCGTAGCGTAATGACACTTTTGGGTAACTGCTGTTTAAACCACTGCTGTCTTTTATCACCTAACAATACTCTTACAATTGCGGCTGTAATTAGGGCTGCAATAAAGCAAATGATAATCTTGATATTAGGTGACATATTCAAATTTCCAGAGAGATTCTTTTGCAACCAATGATCTAATCTTAAATTCCTGATGCAATACTCTTTTTTATAGTTTGCGATATCTATCACAAGAGATATAACTTTGTACCAAGATCCCTATAACTTGGGATAATATACAAAAATCGTCATACGAAGCACCTAAATTAAAAAAATAAAATTATAAAAAACAATAAATAATCTTGATTTGAGCGTAAGGCTCAATAATGAGGAAAGTATTATGGCGAAGATCCTGAACTATGGTTCTTTGAACATTGATTATGTGTATGACGTACCACATTTTGTAACTCCTGGTGAAACTCTTACTTCTAAGGGAAGAACTATTTTTGCAGGAGGTAAGGGCTTAAATCAGTCTGTAGCGCTGGCTCGTGCCGGAGGTGATGTCTATCATGCAGGTGCCGTCGGCAAGGCAGATGGTCAGATCCTGCTAGATGTTCTGACCGAGAACAAGATAAATCATGATTACCTGGCTCTGCGTGATGAGGCTAGTGGTCACACCATCATTCAGGTCGATGAGCACGGACAGAACTGTATTATCCTGTTTGGCGGCTCTAATCAGACTATTACCAAAGAGGATATTGATAGCACTCTGTCTCATTTTGACAGGGGTGATTATCTGGTTTTGCAAAATGAAACCAATAATATTGAATACATGATTAATAAGGCCTATGAGCGTGGTCTTAATGTCTGCTTTAATGTATCCCCCTATAATGATGAGCTCCTAAAACTTCCGCTTGAAAAATGTGCTTTTTTAATTGTCAATGAGATTGAAGGGTCAGCTATGGTGGTGGAGAGTGCTGATACCGATCCCTATATACTCATAGACAAGCTTGTTGCTAAATACCCCAAGTCCTCCTTTGTATTAACCTTAGGTTCTCGTGGCTCCATCCTAAAGCAGGTAGGCCGTGATCCCATATCTTGCAAATCATTTAAGGTTCAGGCAGTTGATACTACTGCCGCAGGCGATACCTTCTTGGGCTATTTAATCACCAATTTAGCCTCTGGAATGAATAGTGCCTTGGCTATCAAGTGTGCAACTGCAGCCTCGGCGCTTGCTGTTCAGACTAAGGGAGCAACTCCTTCAATTCCAAGAGCTACAGAGGTTCTGGACTTTATTAAAAAAGCCAAGACGGATGTGCTTGTGGATAGGCTTTAGAGTGATTATTTAGATTTTGCAAGGTTTGAATTATGAAGAAAATTGGTTGCTTAAATTCAGAGCTGTCATACGTTATTTCAAAGCTTGGACACTTTGACACGCTGACTGTAGGTGATTGCGGGTTGCCAGTGCCCAAGGGAGTGCAACGAATTGATCTTGCCGTTACCTATGGTGTCCCCGCCTTTAACGATGTGTTTAAGGTAATTGATGCTGAGGCGAAATTTCAAAAGGTGACCATTGCCAGTGAGGCGCGTGAGCAGAATCCTGAGTTTTATTCCATGATCCATAACTGGGCAGAGACTAATGGAATAGAAGTTGTTGAAGTTCCTCATGAGGAGTTTAAGAAACAGAGTGCCTCATCGGTGGCTGTGGTAAGAACAGGGGAGTGCAAGCCTTTTTGTAATGTGATTTTGGAATCTAATGTATCGTTTTAATGTGATACTTACATTTCACATTAGCGTCAGTAGCTATTCCTGATTTAATAGATTTTAAAGGTGCTCTCATATTGGCACCTTTTTTATATTTGAGTGTTATGAGTAAATCAAAGGATCATGAGATCCTCCCTCTAAGCTACGGTCTAGGGCTTTTAAAGGAGCTTTTGCCTGCACCTACCCATGTGTTTCAAAAGGATTATCACTATTATCAGAAGTTTGACTGTGAGCAGGAGGATGAATGGAATGTACTTAAAACAGATTTTGAATTTAGAAGGCAGATCCTAAAAGTCATTGAAGACAAGGGCATTGCTATTATCGCCGATGAAAAGCCGGTACTTTATGGCGGGGTGCTGTGCAGTGATGATCTCATTTTGGTGATAGGCCCTGTCGTGATCTCCAAAGTCGATCAGAGCTTTGCCAAGCTCTATGCGCTAAAGCATAAGGCTCAGGGAGTATCACTATTTAGAACCGATGTTAAAAAGTTAGCGGCATTACTGCTTTTAACTTACAGTCAGGTTTCCAAGAAATATATCTATTTAAGCGATTTTCTTGATAAAAATTTCTTAAATTCAGAGATCATTGAGTCAACAACCAAATTAATTGCTGATATTTTTGCAACGCAAACCCTCGCAAATCGTCCGCACAATCCAGGGATCTTTGAGGCATCTATTAGAAATGCTATTACTCAAGGTGATGTGGAGGCAATTAAAAAGGCCTTAAATTCAATGTATGCCAACATGCGTGGTACTTTATCTAGAAATGAGCTACGCAATGCACAAAATCTTGCTATTGTGGATGTCACTATTGCAACACGAGCGGCAATTGATGCTGGTTTAAGTGTAGAGGAGTTGTATGTCATATCAGATGCTTTCATTATGGAAATTGAGGATTGTAAATATCCATCTGATGCTCAGGCTCTAGCACGTGCTTGCGCCTTGCGTTGTACGCAGATGGTCGCACGTTTTAGGGAGGATGCTAAGGCATCAATAAGGCTTTCGCCTACGGTATCGCGTGCTTGTGATTATATTGACAGACATATTTATGAAAAGCTCAATGTTGAGCTAATTTGTTCAAAACTAAAGGTATCATCAAGCTATTTATCCAAGATTTTTAAAGAAGAAAAAAAGATGACATTAGGCGAGTATGCTCGCGATCGCAAGATTGAAATTGCTAAGGGAGTGTTGGCAACTACAGAAAAAAGCATTGCCGAAATCGCTTTGATGTTTGCCTTTAATTCACAGTCTCACTTTGGCAGGGTATTTTTAAAGGTGGTAGGAAGTACCCCTGCACAGTACCGCAAAATGCACTTTATTCGCGATACAGTATTTTAAGCATGGCAATACTAGGATCTAAGTTACTTATCAATCTGAAGTTTTATGACTCTTGTTCATAAAAAAGCTCTAAATTAAGTCAAGTGATCTAAAATTTTACATTTTATATGTTACAATATAAAAAACGGAAGGAGTAGATATGGCGCAAAAGGATACATCTGAAAAAATTCTAGAATCCTATAACGATG
>CAVJLP010000028.1:0-23348 GCA_963650525.1 Firmicutes bacterium CAG:534 | reverse complement strand
GCACGATATTGAGCATTTTTTATCTCTTGCTTGATGCTATTGATAACGGATAGATATTCCTGCGAATTTATCAACATATGCTTTGCTTTTTTCCTTGTGACTTCTACTATCTTTTCAAGATCTTGTTAGTTTTACTGCAGATTGCATACTGAGGTTAATAGTGTTACATGTGCACTTTCGGATGAGCCTTTAGATCTTCTTTTTTAAAGTATGCTAAATTCAAGGTATCTAGGATCTCTTGTTGGACCTTTGTGGGACTTGCCTTTGGCTTCCAACTCCCAGATTTTTGCTTTGTATAGCGGATTTTTTTAAGCTCATACACTACGTCATCGAAAGAAAATTCGTTTTCTTTCATCCATTTTTTTAGGCGTAAAACGATACTTTGACGTAGAAGCAAAGCAGCAAACATTAAAAAGTTTCTTCCTTCTACATGAACAACATTATTTATAGAAAGCTTAGGATCGCATAAACCATTTCTTGATTGATCAAAAAATGTTTCAATGCTTTCCTTAGAAAGATAGCTCTCCAAGATCTCTTGATCGCTCATATTGTGGCAGGTAGTAAACAAGCAAACAGCACCACAGATGGCATTACTGATGGCTTGTCCTTCCCTATTTTCTTTATAGGAAAAGCCCTTAGGATTGTTAGCGCGCGTTACGATAAAGTATGGGGCAAAAGAGTTAGCCCAGTTATCAAAGTCCTTACCAGGCCAATGAGTTAGTTCTTTAAGTTCAGCCTCCTTCTTTTTTTTGAGACTGTGATCTGTTATTTTTCTGTCAGCTTGTTGACTCAAATTGATATACGTTACTAGTTCTCCATCTACACCTCCAAAGGTTATAGGCACACGATGGGAAATGTACAAAGAATCGTGAACTTCATATTCATGAGCGAAGTCATCTAATGAGAGCGTTCGCGCCCAAACTAGGTATTGAGCTTTTATATCCTTGAGATTATGGAGAGATACGCCTGCAATAAGGTTATATCCTTCCATATGTGCCCAATTAAAATTCTCTCTTGAGAAACCTCCATCCATGACAATGGTAAGCTTGTGCTTATTATTAAGGAGGTGTTGTTCTTTGGCTTGTTGGAGTATGAATTTAAAGTTTTGAGCATCATTAATAGACCCATCGTAGCTACACATGTATATAGGCAGACTGTATTCACGAGAGCAGAATAGACCATAGTTAACCTGCCTAAAATACTCATCATCATGGTTGTAGCTGTGTGTTGCCTTTATGATTTGTCCTGAATTGCTTGAGAATGACGTGATGTCATAGAATAGATATGATGTGGCATCTTTATTGCGACAATTAATTAAATTGCCATAGAACTCATTGCATTGCTCACTGCTAATTTTTGCAAGAAGCTCACCTGCACAGTTAGTATCAAAGGTAGATGAGCAACCGAGGGCTTTGTTATTCTTGATGAAGTCATTAAGTTCTACAAAGGATGAATGTAAGTCTTCGCATATAAATGAGGCTATTGCAGCGATCTGCTGAGCCTCATCTTTACCAAAGGCTTTTTCCAGACTACTCGTAGTCCCTGTTTCAGCAAGAATATTGGTTGCAATGATTCCAAAGCCTTGTGAAGACTCTGTTTCTTTTCTTTGCTTTATAACTGCAGGATCTTTTATCTCTTTTTTACAACCAGCTCCCTCAGTAATGGCTACTGTAGGCTTTTCCTTTCCCATGATTTCATAATAGTTTTCGTTGGGCATTAACTCATCTATGCCATTTGCATTAGTCTCGACACGACCGATCAATTTGGCTTTAGGATGTGTGCTCTTGCCTTTTTTTGTAAGCTCTCGAGGCCCCACATAGGCAAAAAGATAACGTATACCATTACGTGGTTGAATAAAACAGCTGATTTTGGGTAGGGGAACTCTGACGAAGGGAAAAATCATAATGCACCCACTGTTTAAATATCTAGGTTCCTTTTATAGGAAGATACAACATCGTCTACTAATAAATAGCTACAACCAACAGGTAGCTCATCTGGTACGCAAACAGGCTTCAGCTCAAGATCTATAAAGACTTTAGGATGCGTACTAAAGTAGCTCTCTAATACATCCCACCATTCCTCGTTCCAATATTCAATAGGAACTTCATGGTTAAATTCTTTTTGGGCATATTCAATTATGTGTTCGTATTCGTTTACCATATATCCGCAACCATTGATATGCAATTGCAGATCCATGATGAATTCTACCTGCTGTTCTAGATCAAGATCATTCCAATCTCTAAGTTGTACGACTGCGATGCTTTTATCATTAGGTGGGAGGATGTATAAATAATCATAAAGAGAGCAAGTTTTTTTAGGTGTAATCTCAGGGAGTGTCATTGTGATCCTTAAATTAACAACAGATAGACCTAAAAATATGTGATCAGCAAAATCCCAGCCACTATACTGGGATCATAACAGACAGGCTTTCCTAGAAATTATGCCATTTTGTAATCAGCTGCAATCTCAAAGATGTGTTTGATATCTTCATTATTTAGCACAACAAAATGACCTTCTGTATGCGATCCATGATTGGCAACGATGGTTGGAATATCCTCGCGCTTAGCACCTAATTCTTCAAAATTTAGTGGAAGACCTGCATCATGCCAAAGTTTACGTAAAGCTTCAATACCAGCTTTTGCAGTTTTCCTAGGATCCTCTTTGTCAAGCTTGATCTCAAAAACTCTAGTTGCAAAGCGTACAAAACGCATTACGTCATGATCTAGAACATAATCCATCCATGCTGGCATAATAACCGAGAGTCCAGCGCCATGAGCAACATCATATAGAGCAGATAATTCCATTTCTATGCGATGTGAGGCCCAGTCTTGTTCACGGCCTACACCTGCAATATTATTGTGTGCAAGTGTACTGGCCCACATAATTGCGGCACGTGCTTCATAATCGTATGGATCTGCCATGACTTTAGGTAACATCACTACTATGGTACGTAGAATGCCTTCACAGATCTCATCGGTGATAAGGGTATCCTTGGTATTGGTAAAATAACGCTCTAAGACATGAGTCATAATGTCGCAGGCACCGCAGGCTGTCTGATAGGGCGGCAGTGTCATTGTGAGCTCTGGATTTAGCAAAGAGAATAAGGGAACATTGGTCTTAAAATTTGAACCTTTTTTCTTTACAACACCATCTATAGTCTTATTGATGACGCAGGAATCAGAGCCCTCAGATCCTGAGGCTGCAATGGTAACAATACATCCCACAGGTAAGGCTCTCTTGGGGATCTTTCCTCCCATAAAGAAATCCCAGAAATCGTGCGGGTAGGGAACTCCCATTGCAATAGCTTTAGCAGAATCTATAACCGATCCACCGCCTACTGCTAAGATAAGCTCAAGATTTTGCGCGCGTGCAAGCTTGATGCCCTCATAGACGAGCTCGGCTCGGGGATTAGGTTGTACACCACCTAACTCGTAGAAAATGATATTTTCATCCTCAAGGCTTTTACGCACGGTGTTTAAAAGGCCTGATTTTTCGGCACTTTGTCCACCAAAATGTAAAAGAACACGGCTAATGCCGTGCTCTTTACATACCTTACCGACGTCTTTTTCAACGCCGCGACCAAAACGGTAATCAGTGCCGCGGCAGAAGGTAAAGTTATTCAAATTTAAAGAATTTCCCGTTTATTATTTGAATTATTCTGTGTTTAAACAGGTTAAAAAACGCTTTTAGACGTTTAATTCCTTCTTAAATACATTGATGATTTCCTGGTATTCCTCATCCTTAAGGTATACAGGATTTGCATCAGAGAAAGGACCATTCCAGTTAGGGCCACCCTCATATTTAGGGCAGACGTGGATGTGGAGGTGCTTGACGGTATCTGCATAGGAGCCGTAATTGATCTTATCTGGATTAAACCCACGATGAACTGCATTAGCAACAGTCATGAGCTCGTCCATAAAGGCATCAAGCTCTTCTTTGGAAAGATCAGTCAAGTCAGTGGCGTGGCCATCATAGGCAAGGATGCAACGACCACGATTTTTTTGATCGCGGAAGAGGTAAAGTTTTGAGTGCTTAAAATCGCAGATGTGGATCATGAGGCTATCACGATGAGCGCAAACGCTGTCGCAATACATGCAACCTGCTTTGTTTTTTTCGTACATTTTTATGTCCTTTAACGTGTGTACTGTTTAATAATTAACTGGAATTATAGCCATGAGGCTAAACTTATCTACACTAAGCTACTCAATTATCCAACTTTTTTATCAAAAGCGTGAACTAGATTATGATTCAGAGGCTTCCTTGATAATTTTTGTTAAAAATCCCGAGCAAATCCCGGGATTTGATTATGCAGTATTGCTTAGATTTTTTCTGCCATACACTCGCAGGCAGCCTTCTCTACAGGTAGACAGGCAGTGTAGCGCTGCATAAACTTATTAAAGCCTTCAACACCAACGCTATCAGGATCAACCTTTGAACCTTCAGCACCTGCAAAGATCTTGCTATCTAAGAAATGAGGCAGAGTCTCACCAGCATCTTTCTTTACTAGGAATGCAGCAAGTAGAGCCATACCCCAAGGACCGCCCTCGCCTGCAGTAGTCATTACCCAAACAGGAGTATCTAAGGCATTAGCCATAATCGTTTGGCCAACTCCTTTAGTCTTGAAGAGACCACCGTGACCTAGGAGCTTATCGATGGCAACATGCTCATCTTTTAAAATATCCATACCCAAGCGAATGGCACCTAAGGAGGTGTTAAGGTTTGAACGCATGAGGTTTGCAAGATTGAATTTTGCTTCAGGGGTACGGATTAGAAGTGGTCTCCCTTCCTCCATACCGGTGATGAATTCACCTGAGAAGTAGCCATAGGTGAGGACACCGCCGCAGTCAGGATCTCCTTCGTTTAAGGCTCGATTGTAAAGCAGGGCAAAGAGCTCATCAGGTGCCATCTTGTGACCTGAGGCTTCAGCAAATTCTGCAAATAGACCTACCCAGGAATTTAGATCGGAGGTACAGTTATTGGCATGCACCATAGCAACCTGTTTACCATCAGGAGTGGTGACGTTATCAATTTCGCGGTGGAGTTTTTCTAGAGCTTTTTCAAGCACGATCATGGCAAAAATTGAGGTACCAGCGGATACGTTACCGGTACGCACTGCAACTGAGTTTGTAGCTACCATGCCGGTACCAGCATCACCCTCAGGAGGTGCCATGGGGACATCGGCCTCAAGATCTCCGCTAGGATCTAGCAGTTTTGCTCCATCTTTGGTGAGAATTCCTGCGTTTTCTCCTGCAGCAAGCACCTCAGGTAAAATGCTTTCAAGCTTCCAAGGATACCCCTCAGGTGCAACCAAACTATCGAATTTTTCAATAAGATCTTTTCTGTAGCTTCCTGATACTGAATCGATAGGGAACATACCAGCGGCATCACCAACACCTAACACGCGACGACCGGTGAGTTTCCAGTGGATGTATCCTGCTAAGGTGGTAAAGAAGTCAACATTCTTTACATGATCTTCTTTATTTAGGATTGACTGATATAAGTGAGCAATTGACCAACGCTCAGGGATATTGAAATTAAAGAGCTCTGTAAGCTTAGCTGAGCTGTCACGGCAGAGGGTGTTACGCCAGGTGCGGAAAGGGGCTAAAAGATTGCCTGATTTATCAAATGCTAAATATCCGTGCATCATTGCAGAGAAGCCTAAGGCTGAAAGCTTTTTAAGAGCAACCCCATATTTAGCAAGGACATCTTTTTTAAGATCTGCATAAGTATCCTGTACGCCAGACCAAACTTCATCGATATGGTAGGTCCAAATGCCGTTTTCAAGACGGTTCTCCCAACCGTGAGATCCTTGTGCTAATACCTTACCGTCGGATGGATCAATCAGCACACCCTTAATGCGGGTGGAGCCTAGTTCGATTCCGAGGACGGCACCGCCCTCTGCGATCAGTTGTTTGTAATCAGTCATGTTTGATGCCCGTATGTTTAGATTGTAGAAATAAAACGCAGACTACTTAGGATAGAGCTATCCTATTTACTGCATGATATAAGTATATGTCCGTAACCGTTTGCAAAAGTTGCGTTAGTTCGCATTTTGGAAACTGTGCTTAATTCTCATAGAAGGTATATTAAATTTAAAAACAGGTGATATTTTTTCAATACAAGGTTTAACAATGATCTGCTAAAATATACTTAAGAAGTCTATGATTCATAGTTAGACAAGTGACAAACAGGTGGACATATGTTTTTTAAAAAGAGTGATTTTTATCCTGTAATTGCACCTATAAGTGGCAAGGTAATTGCCTTAACCGATCTTGAGGATCCCATCTTCTCAGGAAAAGTAGTAGGTGATGGTGTAGCTATTATTCCAGGCGAAGGTGAGGCTGTAGCTCCTGTTTCTGGCGTAATTACTATGATTGCTCCTACAAATCATTCATATGGTATTACTGCCTACGATGGTACTGAGGTATTAGTACATATTGGTATTGATACGGTTAAATTAAATGGCAAGGGCTTCACTCCTTTGGTTAAAAAAGGGGACAGTGTTGATGTAGGACAGCCAATTTGCAAGTTTGATCTTGAGGGAATTAGAGCTGAAGGCTTTAATGCAACAACTCCTGTCATTATTACTTCAAATTCTATTGATAAGGTTAAGCGTCTCACATTACGTACAGGCTTTGCCGAGGCAGGAAAAACTGCTTGCATGATGTATGCTCTAGATAAGAAGTAAGCTCCTACTTTAAGCAACTCTATATGCAAAAGCCCCTTATGTGGGGCTTTATATTTAATGACAAACTAGAGGAGTTCTATCTTAGTCCTGCTTATAAAGTGCAGTTGAGAGGTAACGATCGCCAGAATCTGGGATTACTACCACGATGTTCTTGCCAGCGTTTTCTGGACGTTTTGCGATGGCAATTGCAGCAGAGATTGCAGCACCGCCTGAAATGCCTAGGAATACACCTTCAGATCGTGCAACCTCACGACCGGTATTAAGAGCATCATCATCAGTTACGGTTACAATTTCATCAATATATTCGCGCTTGGTATTTCCTGCCTCAAAGCCAGGGCCAATGCCTTGGATCTTGTGAGGACCTGCCTTACCGCCTGAGAGCACAGGAGATGATGCAGGCTCAACTGCAATAACCTTAACATTGGCATTTTGCTCTTTAAGATAGCGACCTGCACCTGATACGGTACCACCAGTACCGACACCACCTATGAGAATGTCAACTTTGCCCTCGGTGTCCTTCCAAATTTCAGGACCAGTGGTTTCATAGTGAACCTTAACATTAGAAGGATTTTCAAATTGATTGGGGATCCAGGAATTAGGAGTTTGTGCTTGTAGTTCCTTGGCCTTGGCAATAGAGCCTTTCATACCAAGAGCGCCGTCGGTGATAACTAAGGTTGCGCCATAAGCCTTGATGGTATTACGACGCTCTTCAGACATGGTTGCAGGGAGGACGATGGTGACCTTAATGCCTAATGCTGCACCAACCATAGCAAGACCAATACCGGTGTTACCAGAGGTAGGTTCAATAATAGTTGAGTCGTAGTCGATCTTACCTTCTGCAAGAGCATCTTTGACCATCTGGAAGGCGATACGATCCTTAATTGAACCTGCAGGGTTAAAAGCCTCAAGCTTTGCAATGAGTTTTGCCTTAAGCTCATGTTTCTTTTCAGTCTTGGCAAGCTCTAAAAGAGGGGTTGCTCCGATAAGATCGGTAATTTTGGTATAAACGGCCATATGAAAACTCCAAAGGTTTAAAAGAGTCGAAGTTTAGTTCGACAAAATTGCAAATAAAAAAGGAAGCCTTTCTGGCTTCCTCTACTTTAAGATCCGGCACTTAGTGTTAACTATATACCATGCACATAGGAAGCCCGACACGCGCTTAGCATGCAGCTGCAACAACATAAGCAAACAAAATTATGTAACAGCATTTCAAAGCTCCTTGTTAAATCCTGTACTTAAGTTATTCTTAATTTTAATAATAGTCAATAAAAATTTATAAAAAAATATAATATGATGATTTTTAATGAGTTTTTAAGCGTTATTTAAGTGCGTGATAGTCATAACGATACATTTTGTCAGTTTTAAAGTATGATCTGCATAAATCTTAAGGGGTACATTTTTATGCGTTATCTGGTGTTGTCTGATATTCATGGTGGTAGTTTAGAGCTTGAGCAGGCGCTATCCTTTTTTTCAAAGCTTAAATGTGATTATTTAGTTTTGTTAGGGGATCTCTTAAATCATGGTCCGCGTAACAAGGTTCCGTCAAGCTACGCTCCTATGGATGTAGCTCCACAACTTGCGGCTTTTAAAAATAAGATCATTTCTGTGCGAGGCAATTGCGATAGCGAAGTTGATCAGATGGTCTTTCCATTTCCTTGCACCTCTCCATATGGCTGGATTTTAGTTCCTAGAAAAAATGAGATCGTACGAGTAATGCTTACCCATGGACATTTGTATCGCTATGAGACAGATGATGAACGTGAGCGTATGGGGCTTTTAAAGGGAGATATTGTCTTATCAGGTCATACACATGTCGCAGGAATTTTTAAGAAAAGCTCTGGGATAATTAATGTAAATCCAGGCTCTACTACTATACCAAAGGGTGGCACTCAAGCAGGTTTTGCTTTTATGGATGATGATGTCATAACGCTTTATAACCTGCGGGGTGAGATTGTTGATCAATTGAACTTTGATAACAGGTTAGGGTAGAAAAAGCTCATTTTGTGACGGTTTCGTCAATCTTTTTTACATATTTGGCTATTTCTTCTGCTTTTATTCCATCCTTTAGTGATACATATGGATGTAATATCTCATCGTAACCCATGACCATTGGATTATCACTGGGAGCTTGAAAGATATCATATCCCTCAGGTGTTTTATCTGTAGTGACACCGAGCCACGTTGGAAAGTAGTTCATAAGGTTGCTACCACTGCGTAAGACCTTATGAATTGTTGTTTTTGTCATTGTTCCTGATGTTATAAAAAAGGGAACTTGATAGCTTTGTTTCACATTTGGATCTCGTTTTAATGCATAGTTATTTCCATCTTTTACAAAATTAAGTCCGTGATCAGCAAAATACATTAGAGAATAATCATTGGCGCTGTATTTTTTGAGCATAGTGATAATGCGTGCGATAAATTCATCCGTACGATTAAAGCTAGAGAGATAGCAACTTAGAATTTTACTTCCATTAGATTCGTACTTATTGTCATAGTTCCCAAGGCGATTGCAGGGATTTTCATGTGAACCAATAATGTGAATAAAAAGTACCTGAGGCTCATTAATGGTAAGTGTTTTCTCAATTTCTGGTAAAAGAAGATCATCAATCTGCATCGGACTAAAGAAATTCTGATCTGCATAACTGGCTAATTGCTTAGCACCGATCTGCCATTGTCCTGTAAACCCCTGTGATGATATCCAATAAGTCTTAAAGCCTGCCGCTTTAGCCAAAGTAACAGCATTGTTTTGTATTTCGATTTTTCCGTCATCATGGACAATACTTAGAAGTCTTGGAACTGAAACAATTGTGTACGGTGCAGGTGTAATAAAGCTGGAAATTATTTGCTTAGGAATTGCTTCAATGTTTGGTGTTGTTTTTAATGAAAATCCATAGGCAGAAACCATATCCGCGCGCATTGATTCGCCAATTATGACAACATATTTTTTATGCTTGAAATGAGCTGGTGTTACTGTAAAATCTGGGGGGGGTAATTGATAATTCGTAGTAAGATCAGTGTATGCTTGGCGCATATCGATGACTCTTGGATAAATAGTCTTATATGCCGAGATAATGAAACATGGAGTAAGTATAAATGCAGCGACACAAAATTTCTTTCGGTTTTGGTTAGATAAAGCAAGATTCAAGCGTTTGTTGAATATGATAAATATCAGCAATACTACTGCAATACCAACTGCTTGTAGTATCAGTCCTGTGGGTAAGGACTCCTGAAAACCTAGCGCTTCTTCAATATTGGTAGTCATTAAGATTTCGACACTGGCCCACTGTAGAAGTCCGTCCTGTAATGTTCTGCTAACAGGAAATAGCAGAGCAATCAGGAGCGTAATAATATTCAGACTAAGTCTTATTGGGGTAAAACTGATTGAAACAAAAGTAATCAGAGATGCTGAAAAAAGAAAACAAGGCTTACCAAATAATACAAACTGGGAGACCCAAGATATAGCAAATGCGTCAAATGCAATTACAATAATTTTGATTAGATAGTTTAGGATTGGTTCTTTTGTGTTTTGTGCATGCATTGCAGAATATCCAGAATTTGAGCTCAGTAGCTTATGTTATTTGCCTTTTATTTTATTTTGCAGTTCTAATATTCCATCAACTGCTTTCACTTGATCTGAATTAATTCGTTTTTGTAGCCTCTGCAAATTTTCTTTTTGTAGGCTTCTATCATTTTCTTTATGGAAGAGATGTAATACGGCAGAAGCATACCGTCCTGATTTTATCTTTATGCCGTTGTGAATTAGTCTAATAGCAAGGTCTGAATCCTCATAGCCCCAACCTTCAAAACTGGAATCACAGCCGTTTACATTGAATAAATCCTTACGAAATAGGGCAAAATTGCATCCTCGCACTTTCTTCCACGACTTGTTGTATCGTAGTTTTGATGAATAACCATGCAAATTTATTAAGGGCAATATGCGTTTTATATTGCCTTTAAGATAAAGTTTTATCCATTTGAAAAAGCTATTAGATTCAATTCTTTCCTGACTTGCTAAAACTTTATTTGTGTATTCTTGTGAAAGTAATACACGATTTCCTGCAACTACGGTGTTAGTTTGCATTAATTTCCTGTGTACTTTAATAAAATCACGGCGTGGAATGCAGTCCCCATCAAGAAAAATCAGATACTCTCCATGTGATTTTAACGTCGCCAAATTTCTAACTCTTGCTAGACGGAAACCTTCATCATTTTGCCAGGCATGGATCAAAGGGTATTTGACTTCTGATTGCAATTGTTTGATCAACTGTGTCGTTTCTTCCCTTGAACCGTCATCGCCAATAATGACTTCAAAATCTTTATCGTTCTGTTCATCAAGAGCTTGTAGAACTAGCTTTAACGCATCAGGTCGGTTATACGTGGTAACTATTAGTGAAATTAGCATGAAATTTTAGATCCTGCCGTTATATTCATGTAGAGAGCGAAGTTTTAGATACTTTTCTAAGGTATAAAAAGCATGAAGAAGACAAAATTCGAAGCCAAGTTTACCATCTAAAAAACCTAGATGAACAACGTACATTTTTATAAATCCCCATACAGGCTTTAAGATAATGCCCGAAATAAAAGAGGAATTTTTTCCCTGCTCATAATATTTTTTAGCAAGAAGACTCGTGTAGCAGTTCATCTTTTCAAGATGTGTTTCCCAGCTTTTATACGGGAAATGAATAAGCTTACCTGAAAGCCTTATCTTTTTAGCAGAGGTTTTTAGTCTTTCATGTACACAACCTTCATAGTGAGCTTCATCTTTTTTAAAGACCCGTTCTACCAGATCCGGTCTTAGTACCCCGTGTAAAACCTTTCCTTCTTTAAAATGATTTTCTCGAGATATTAGAGCGCAAACATGTTTATTTTCAGTAACTATTTGCTTTATTTCATCTGCTAATGATTCAGTAATACGCTCGTCAGCATCAAGCATCATGATCCATTCATGTTTTGCATTTGCTATTGCAAAGTTACGCTGTGCACCGTAATCGTTGTTTAAGGGACGCTGCAGTATTTTTGCACCGAACTTTAGAGCAATTTCATCTGTTTTATCCTGTGATCCACTATCTATGACAAGAAGTTCATCAGCAAATTTTGCAGAAGCTAGACAGTCTGAAATATTTTCTTCTTCATTGTAGGCCATGACAACAACAGTAATTGGTACTTTATCCATGCTAGGAGATCTCTACGTTTAATTTATTAAGTGTTTCATTTTAGTCCATTGCTGAAAATTACTTGATAAAAAAGGCAATTTTTTTTACATCTACACTGTATGCTAGTTTAAAAATGAGAACTTAATGACACTTTTGAATATTTTCTTCATTACAGTTACGTTGGTCTTTGTTATGATTATCCAAAGTTAAAACCATGCTTAAAGAGGAAAATTAAATGCTGGCAACTGCTTTGGAACTTGCTGAGAAGTATGATTATTTGGCTCCTAAATTCAAGGCCTCCTTTAAATGGCTTCGTGATAACGATATCAAGAGCTTAGCTGATGGTCGTTATGAGATCGCCGACGGTGTCTTCGCATTGGTTCAGCGTTACACCACTGTTCCTGCTGGCAAGGAGCGTTTTGAGGCTCATAAGGATTATTTTGACATTCAGTATTTAGCTGATGGTCAGGAAACCTTTGGTGTAGCTTTGACTAAAGATGGTGTTTTGGAAGAGTCCAAGCCTGAGAATGACTGCTATTTTTACAAGACTCCTGATTTCTATACTCCTGTAAATCTTAAGGCTGGTGATTTTGTTATTGTTCCTCCAGAGGAGATCCACGCACCACGTGCTTCTTATCAGGGAAAGGAACAGCCTGTTGTTAAGGTTGTTGTCAAGGTTAAGCTTTAATCTTCTCAATATATGAATAATAATAAGAGGCGGAACTGTGAGCTCCGCCTTATTTGTTTTATGCGTGAGTCATATTTTTAATCACTTATATCGCATATATCACTTAATCTAAAATATGTCTGACTTTTGCAGTTAGGACAATAAATGACATCCTGCTTATTGATATCGAATCTCTTTTTCTTATTTTTATCGCAAAAAAACGGAGCTCCGCATTTAACGCAATACACAGGTTGAACCTGATCCCGTGATAAGAGTTCAAGCAATTCAAAGATATCTTCTACGTGTGGAAAAAACTCAAGAAAGAATGTTTTTGACCAGTATCTAAAATACATGGCACTGTAAATTTCACGCACACATAGATAACAGGCTGTTGCTATTACGTAGGATATGGAGTGGGGTAGATTTTCAAGATCAAGTGAGCTGAATCTTTTTTGGTTTTGATTAAGCATTACACGCATGCAGATGCAGTATAACGAAATAATTAAGCTGGCAAAACGGCATTTGTTGTTGTTTCTGGTCATTTTTTGCCAGCCTATTTTATCTGTGGTGTAGTTGCCGTTTTCAATCATTTTTTGTTTTATCTGGATTTCCAGTCTTTTATATCGGTATACTCCTGATCTAAATATCTTTCTAATCCTGTTTTCATTAGCTTTTGCTGAAAGCATTGCCATCAGCACCTGCTCTTTCATTAAATCGGATGTATTAAAGCTGTATTGCAGGTGGTAAATACGATTAGGCTCGTGCAGCATATGTTCCACAACGTTCAATAAACAGCCTTTCCCATAATTGTTAAGTACCGCAAAGAAATCATCAGAGGATCGACCAAATAGGATTAGATCTTTAAACGCAAGCTCTCTGGTTGTCTCAGCATAACTTACAAATTTGGTCAGAGGATTTAAGGCGGGATCGGCGGGTACTGCCTCTATGCAGTTAGTGTCGTTTAAATTAAAAATTTTTGGAGAGTTTATAAAAAGATGCCTTTCAAGTTCCTGAGCATATGGAAGGAATGGTCGTAGATAATTTGGAAGGGTGCTGTATATTATGTCGAACGAATAAGAAAGGTTTCTGCATGGGTCATTTGTTAGAGCCTTGTTCCATGCTTTTAGAGTCTGGTTATATGACTCTGATGTGGACAGAAGATCATCCTTTATAGTGGAATGTGTATTTTTAACAGCGTTAGATTCTGTAAGATGGGGAGATATGTTAGTGCCTGAATGCGTAACCTGTGTATCCATCACATGTTTCCTTCCAATCTATCTAGGTTTTTAAAGAAGAGCATCTAAGACATCAAAGATGATCATACCCAACTGCATACTGATAGTATGTAAGCTGTGAGCAAAACTATAGTCTTTTTTGTAGTGAAAAACACTAGATATCTAACATTTTTGTTATAGTATTTTGATTTTGATCACAAAAATAGAGCAAAAGTATCAAAAGTACTAAAGTTTTCTTGGAACATAGGATTTTAGGGATTGGGGCGAAAATATGATTATTATGATAGCTGTCACAACCAGCATAGCTCCGCCAAAATAGAACAGCATCGGTACCCCAAAGCATGCTGCAATAAATCCTCCTACCAGTGGACCAGAGCCTGCGCCGCCTTCCTGAAACGAATACAGTAATCCAAATGCAGTTGCCCTTTCATTTTGTTTGGTAACTTGAACAAGCAGTGCATTTACCATCGGTACAATACCAGCTATGCAAAGGCCATTAATAAATTCAAAAATAGCAAAGGGAATTAGTGTCCGCGGCAAGCCCATCAGCGTGTAGAAAAGGGCTGAGCTTAGCATGGCGATGATCATACATTTGTAAAAACCATGATGTTGCCCCTTTATGCCCCAGATAGGTGCTGCGATAGCTCCGGAAATACCCTGTAGTGAAAAAACAAGGCCTGATAAAACAATACCAGTACTGCTGTGACCTGAGAGCTCATTTACGTATGGAGTTAAGATCGAAGCTTGTAGCATAAGGAAAAGAAAGGCTGCTGTTGATATGCACAGTACCGTTAATACCGGACGGTTTTTTAAAAGCTCCATTACGCCCACATGAGAACTTAAAGGTGTCATCTGTCTTTCTCTGATAGTTTGGCGTTTTGGTTCATGAATAAAAAAGAGACTTAATATTGTTACTAGCGTTAGGGCACTGGTAGTAATAATGAATGTATAGCGAACGGATAGATACTGAGCGATCATTCCTCCTGCAAGAGGTCCGATCACAGTACCTAGAATGTTCATGCTCTGTAATAGCCCCATGGTAAATCCCGTTTTTTCCTTGGGAACAGTTTCTGAGGCCATGGCTAAAAGCACGGGGGTAATTCCGCAGGCAAATCCCATAAAGCAGCGTGCAAAGAAAAGTTGCAAAGGGGTTTGCACAAATATACACAGACAATAAGATATTGCCAGCATTGAGCTTGCTCTAAGTAGCATCAGCTTACGTCCAAATCTATCAGCTATTTTTCCCCAGACAGGTGACAGCAGACAGGAAAAGACAAATTGAATTGAAAAGCATGCAGATGACCAGAAGGTAAGATCTTCTTGTGGACACCCGAGATCATTTTGCAGATATACCGGTAAAAAGGGGAACATGAGGGTATAGCTTCCTGACATTAAAAGCCAGTCTAAACAGAATACAGTTAGAGCTATTTTCCATTGACGCATATTCTTTATAGCCTTTTTAAGAAAGGTAAAAAATCCAATTAAAGCCGTGCAGATCATACGCCTAAGTCTTTTAAACTTGGTGCTTTTCTTATGCTTTTGTCTAAATATTAAGGATGGGAATGAAAAGCGTGCATTGTGACGTTGAAAGCATATGCCTTGATAATAAAGAAAAAAATTGCGTATTATAATGCATAGATAGAGCATATGCTTTAAAGACCTCAGCGATTTATCTGATTAAAACTATGCAGATAAGACCTGATCTTATGTATGAATATCTAGACATTAGTTAGACGCTCGTGTTTCATACTGTGTTTATACGAGGATAGGTTACCTTTGAGCTTTAATTAAGACCTGCGCACTAATTGAGCTTTGAATATCAGATCTGTGTATGAGGTGAGACGCTTTGTTTAACTTTTCTTTGATTAGGGGTGGTTGTAAGTGTCCAATATTATTGAACGCATCTGGTACGGTAAAGATAACTTATGCTATTGTGCGCTGTCATTTGCTTTACTTCCCTTTTCTGCTCTTTTTAGTGTTATAAGTGCGCATCGTCGCAGAGCATATCATGATGGGAAGAAAGCAAGTACAGCTCCAAAGGTACCGATTATCATCGTAGGTGGAATTACGGTAGGTGGTAGCGGTAAGACTCCTCTTTCAATTGCCTTATTAAAATTGCTTAAATCTCAAGGGTATTCTCCAGGACTTATCTCGCGAGGATATAAAGGACAAAGTAAAACTTATCCATTACTGGTTGAGACGGATACAGATGCTGCTACATGTGGTGACGAGCCGTTGCTTATAAAATTAAATCTACTCAATGATGCTCAGATCATGGTTGATCCTGTTCGGGCAAGAGGTGCTCAGGCTCTAGCGGATCTTGGTTGTGATGTCATTTTATCCGATGATGGCATGCAGCATTATGCATTAAAGCGTGATGCGGAAATTGTCGTAGCTGATGGAGTCAGACTTTTTGGAAACGAAAGGTTAATGCCAGCTGGGCCCTTGCGCGAGGGACTGTGGCGTCTTGAAACTGTTGATATGCTGGTTTTAAACGGAGGAGTTAAGAATATAGCTTACGCGCATCGCTTTAACTTAATCCCATCGCAGCCTAAGCCCTTAAATGACAGCACAAAAGAAAAACTTCCTGATAAAGCAAAGATTTATGCACTAAGCGGTATAGGCAACCCTGAACGTTTTCACAATACTCTGCGCTCTTTAGGTTTTGAAATCATAAAATCAATAGAACCTGGAGATCATCACTCAATTTCAAGTGAGGAATTATCCAGAAACGCTTTAGAATATCCTGTGGTTATGACGGCTAAGGACGCGGTAAAATACAGAAATTGTAAGATTTCTAATCTATTTGTGCTGGATGTGGAGGCTCATTTGGATGATAATTTCAAAAATGCTTTTTTAAAGCTGCTAGAAAAGGCTAAAAGCAGAGCTCAAATGAGATTTCACAGTAATTAATTAAGGAACAATCATGGCCGAGTATGTAGTAGCTATTCCTGCGCGATATGCGTCAACACGCCTTCCAGGCAAGCCTCTTGCTGCTGTTGCAGGCAAGCCAATGATCCGCGTTGTGTGTGAACAGGCTTTAAAATCCGGAGCTTCACGCGTAATTGCCTGCGTCGATGATAAAAGAGTTGAGGATGTTTTAGCAGGATGTGGCGCTGAGATCTGCATGACATCCCTAGATTGTAAGTGCGGTACTGATCGCATCGCTCAGATGCTGGAAAAGACTGGTATGCCAAAGGATACTGTGGTTGTCAATGTGCAGGGAGATGAACCTCTTATAAATCCTGGGCACATCGATCAGGTGGCTGAGCTTTTATTAAGTTCAGGTGCGGATATGTCTACACTCTGTGCTGAGATTACTTCTGTAAAGGATGTATTCGATCCAAACTGCGTAAAGGTAGTAATGGATAAGAATGGTACTGCTCTGTATTTCTCCCGTGCTCCTATTCCATATGAGCGCGATAATTTTTCAAAGGGTGATGTAAGTTCACTTAAGTACCATCATTATCATCATATTGGTATTTATGCCTATAAGGCCGGTACAGTGCTTGACTATACAAAGAGAGCTCAAGCTGAAATAGAAATGTGTGAGTCTTTAGAGCAGTTACGCCTTATGCATTATGGCTTTAAGATTGCAGTTGGTGTTACCGCTACTCCTCCTGAGATTGGTGTTGATACTAAAGAAGATTTAAAGCGCGTAAACGACATCCTCGCTCATAAATAATCATTCTTCATTGAGATCCTTGTTATTGACGCTAGAGCTCGTGCTCTGAGTCGAATCCATCTTTTGCAATCCTTTACATTTTTTTCTGATTTGTAGAGGATTTTTTATTCCTACTAATAAGTATTATTTAATTACATATCACATTAATAGATATTACTTATAAGTCTAAAAAATCTTTATTTTATAAATATTTAAGCAAGTTATTCTGGTGATTTATTTGATATTTAAGAGATTATCTTAGGTTGCTGGTATAGAAAAAAATAATATTACATATTGAATATTAGAAATTAGCTCTATATAATTAGCGCCAGTCAGATTGTAAATGAATATATTAATATAGATAGGTATCTCTTAAAATGATCGAACTTCACAACATCAGTAAAACCTATCGCAAAGGTGATAGTGTGGTGAAGGCTGTAGACAATGCCTCGCTTGAAATTCGTGATGGTGAAATTTTTGGCGTAATCGGATTTTCCGGAGCTGGTAAATCAACTTTAGTACGATGCATTAATCTTTTGGAGCATCCTGATACAGGAGGTAGCGTCAAGGTTGGAGGTGTTGAATTAACCAAGCTTTCCCAGAACGAGCTTAGAAAGGTCCGTTCTAAAATCGGCATGATCTTTCAGCACTTTAACCTCATGCCATCCCGTACGGTACTTGAAAATGTTCTTTATCCTCTGCAGTATCGTGGGATAAAAAAAGATGATCAGCTAAAACGTGCTACGGAGCTTTTATCACTAGTGGAGCTTAGCGATCGTAAAGAGAATTATCCGTCAGAGCTTTCAGGTGGACAGAAGCAACGTGTGGCAATTGCGCGTGCTTTGGCATGTGATCCTGAGGTGCTTTTGTGCGATGAAGCAACTTCTGCTTTGGATCCTTCTACTACCTCAGAGATCCTACAGCTTTTAAAGAAGCTTAATCGCAAGCTGAAGCTTACCATCGTATTAATTACTCATCAGCTATCAGTTATCAAGGATATATGCGATCGTGTGGCAGTGATGGAGCATGGGCGTATTGTTGAGCAGGGTGATGTCTTTTCTGTTTTTGCAAATCCTAAGAGTGAAGTTACCGGAGCCTTTCTTAAGGCAGGTTCCAATCTTTCAAAGGCCGACATTATTGCAAGTCGATATCCTGAGATCCTGCATTTGCAACCTGGTGAGAAATTTGTGCGTCTGTCCTACACCGGTCATGGGGTATCAGAACCGCTAATTTCTACTGTGTCAAATAAATACATGGTAACAATGAACATCTTGTTTGCTGATATTGAGCTTGTGGACGGAGCTCCTATTGGTGGAACTGTTGGTGTGTTCTCAGGTGGCAGCGAAAATATAGATGATGCATTAGATTATTTGCGCTCAAAGCAGGTTAAGGTGGAGGTTCTAGCAAATGCTTGATCTATTAAACGGGATCATACCCAATGTTATGAATAAGCCTGATGAACTGTGGCAGTCAATTGTGCAGACTCTATACATGTTTTTTATATCAGGTTCGATTGCATTTGTGCTAGGCCTGCTCTTTGGAACAGTGCTCACAGTGACAGCTCCTGGGGCCATATTGGAGGAGCGCAGAACTTTTTCAATTTTGAGTGGATGCATTAATGTTTTTCGTTCTATTCCATTTGTTATTTTGTTGGCGGCACTTATTCCGGTATCACGTTTTATTGTAGGTACTGCTATCGGTACAACAGGAGCATTGGTCCCTCTGATTATTGGCACGGTCCCTTTCTTTTCCCGTCAGGTAGAAAGTGCACTTGCAGGTGTCGATCCCGGGCTTATTGAAGCTGCAAAAAGCATGGGTTCATCAAATATCGGGATCATTTTCCGTGTATATCTTAAGGAAAGTATTCCTTCAATCATCCGCGTAACTCAGATCACCTCTATTAGTTTAATAGGATTAACTGCTATGGCAGGTGCTATCGGTGGTGGCGGATTAGGTGATTTTGCAATTCGTTATGGCCATCAGCGTGGACAGACCGATGTTACGTATGTAACAGTGATCGTGATTTTGCTCATGGTCTGGGTAATTCAAGCAAGTGGTAATTATTTTATAAGAAAGCTTTCGCATTAAGCTTTTAGTATTAAACAAAGTCTGTCACAGCAAGTGACAGTAATTAGAAACTCTTAATAAGGAAATTATTATGACAAAGATATTTGTATCTACAGTATGTGTTTTTTCTGCAATAGCATTGCTAAATGGTTGTGGAGAAAGCAAGCAAAACTCCACTGCGGAAGTCAGTAATACAGCAGAATCGATTAAGGAAATAAAGCTGGGTGTTGTAGGTGAGCATAATGAGGAGTGGGAATTTGTTAAAGAAAAGCTAGCAAAGGAGGGGATCACTCTGACACTGGTTAAGTTTGCAGATTACACTTTGCCAAATCGTTCATTAAATGATGGAGAAATCGATTTAAACTCTTTTCAGCACGTAGCATTCCTCAATGCAGAAAATGAGCAAAAAGGTTTTCATAATGTTCGTATCGCCGATACCATAATCGCGCCTTTGGGTTTGTATTCTAAGAAAATATCTAATGTCGATGAAATAAAGGATGGCGATACAATTGCGATCCCTAATGATGTTACTAATGGTGGTCGAGCTCTTAAGGTACTTGAGGGCGCAGGATTAATTAAGATAGATCCAAAGTCTGGCTATACCCCATCTCTTAGGGATATATTGTCAAATCCCCTGAACATTAAAATCTATGAAGTGGATGCTGGTAATACTCCCAGCTTATTACCTGATGTAGCGGCAGCAATCATCAACAACAATTATTGTACTGATAACGGCATTGATCCTATCAATGATGCCATTTATTCAGATGGAACTGGGGAGATAGATCCATCAAATCCTTATATAAATATTATTGCTGCAAGAGAGGATCGTAAAGATGATCCGCTTTTTAAAGAGTTAGTTAAGGTTTATCAGACCAAGGACGTGGCAGAAATAATCAACCGTTATCACAAAGGATCTGTGCCTGTATTTAAGTATTAATCATCTAAAGCAAAGAATAGTTGCTCAACTTTTAGAGCATATGTTGAATTGCTATTGCTAATGAGAATTTACAACTTTAGCAATAGCAACTATTGATAAAGAGATTTTTAATATGGGAAAGATCACTGATTTTCCAAAGGATACTGGTGTAAATCCTTGGTTTGAAACTGCGGCAAATAAAGATATTAAATTTGCCGATCCTGCAACAATTAAAGAACGCTACGACTACATTATAGTAGGTGCAGGTTTTGGTGGAATTTCTGCAGCATTTAGATTATCTGAACTTCAGAGTGATGCAAAAATAGCGGTATTTGATGCACTTAAAGTTGGTACCTTCAGTTCCGGCCGTAATGCAGGTTTCTTCGAGGTGGCTCAGATATCAGGTCCAATGGTAGGGCCTAACAGATACACTCTTGATGATCAGCGCATGCTAAACAAGCTGAATACTCAGGTTGGAAAACGTATTGAGCAGATCATCAGTGATAAGAAGCTGAAATTAGATTTCTCGTGGGATGGTATGTATCACGGGGTACGCGAGAAACGCAATGAAACTGCATTATCTGCACTCTCCAAGGCTTTTGATGAGGTCGGAGTTCATTATGAACTGGTACAGGGAAGTGCCTTATCAGAGCGTCTTGGTACTGATTTTTATAACAAAGCCATATATCTAAAAGATTGCGCGCTAGACAATCCTGCAGAGCTTATTCGAGGATTGGCTAGTGCACTGCCAGATAATGTCAGCGTTTTTGAAAATACTGCTGTTGCAGAGATAAAAGATGGTGATACTCCTGCAATAGTTTTAAAAAATGGACAACAGATCTTTGCCAAGAAGATAATTCTGACGGTGAATGCGTTTATTCGTCATTGCGGTTTTTTGGGCAGTGAGATTAAAAGAGTAAGTGCCATTCAAAGTTTTGGTGCAATGACAAGAGAACTCAGTGATAGTGAATTTGAACCGTTTGCTAATATCCGTCCCTGGGGCTTAGTTGCCACTCATCCTGCCGGTGCTACGGTACGTTTTACCCCTCATCGTAGGATCTTTGTACGTACCGACATCGCTTATGCTCCAGTACAGGGATTGAATATATCTGATGAGCGTTTTGATAAAGCCAAGCCTTGTCTAAGACAGGCTTTTGAGAAGCGTTTCCCTTCTTTAAAAGAAGTTCCCTTTGAATATGAATACGGCGGTCTTATTGCATTTACCGGCAATGCTCAGCCTCTATTTGGGGAAATTGCTAGAAATATTTTCGCAGGAACAACCTCAGACGGTCCTGGGGTAACCAGAGCATCGATTTTGGGAAATTATCTTGCGGATCTGATTTGTAATGTAGAAAGTGCAGAGCTTAATTACATAAAGGAAAAATATCATCCGGGATATTTACCGCCTGAGTTTTTGAGAACACCAGGTGCCAAGGCCGCTTTATGGTGGAAAAACGTCAAGGCCGGCTCTGAAATGTAGAATTTATCGAGAAAAAAAATGGGTAAAGCAAGCTTATTTCCTAAAGATACGGGCGTAAATCCGTGGTTTGAAACTGCAACTAACAAAAACGCTTTATTTTCTAATACTGATACTATTGCAGATGAATATGACTATGTAATAGTAGGTGCAGGTTTTGGCGGGGTAACTGCTGCATATAGACTTTCGCACAATGAGCCTGATGCAAAAATAGCAATTTTTGATGCTTTAAAGGTTGGAACCTTTAGCTCCGGTAGAAATGCTGGATTTCTGCATATTTCGCAGATTACAACTTCTCTTGTGGGCTTTGATCGTTTTACATTAGATGATCAGCGCATGCTCAACAAGTTAAATGCTATTGTTACCAAGCGTATTACAGATATCATCAGCGAAAAAAAATTACAGCTTGATTTCTCCTGGGATGGAATGTATCACGCAGTGCGTGAAAAACGCAATGAGATTGCTCTTAAGGCTCTGTCTGAGGCCTATGATAAGGTTGGTATTCAATATAACTGGGTAAAAGGCAGTGAGCTTTGTGAGCGTCTTGGTACTGATTTTTATACTCAGGGAATTTATACGGCAGATTGTGCCTTGGATAATCCTGCTGAGCTTATTCGAGGTTTGGCATTAGCTCTGCCTGATAATGTAGATGTTTTTGAATTAACACCTATAGCTGAAGTAACTCAAGGTAAAAATCCGTATGTGTGCTTAACTGATGGTCACAAGATCCATGCTAAGAAGGTGATCCTGACAGTGAATGCGTTTATAAAAAGCTTTGGATTTGGTGGTAAGGACATTGGAAATGTGTCAGCTATTCAAAGCTTTGGTGCCATGACTCGTGTTTTAAATGAAGATGAGCTTAAAAATTTTCAGAATGTTAAATCATGGGGAGTGGTCGCAACACATCCTGCTGGAGCAACGGTAAGATTTACATCCAAGAAAAGGATCTTTGTGCGCACTGATATAGCGTATGCACCGGCAAATGGGTTGAATATTTCTTCTCAGAGATTTGAAAAATCCAAGCCTCTTTTGCGAAACGCCTTTGAAAAGCGCTTCCCTAAGCTTACTCATGTTCCTTTTGAATATGAATATGGTGGTCTTATTGCTTTTACTGGCAATACAGTTCCGCTATTTGGAGAGATTGCTCAAAATATTTATGCAGGAACTACATCTGATGGATCGGGAGTTACTAGAGCTTCAATACTTGGTAATTATCTAGCAGATCTGATTCAGGGGGTAGACAGTGAAGAGCTGCAATATATAAAAAAGAAATATCATCCAGGATATCTTCCTCCTGAGATTATTAGAACACCAGGTGCACAGGCGGCTCTTTGGTGGAAGAATGTTAAGGCTGGTACAGAACTGTAGCCTGATATTTGGAACTGAGGCTAAAGGTGGTTGCAGTAATTATTCCTGCAATCACTAAAAAAATTAAAAATTTTTGATCTTGATCAAAGATGATTTATAAGCCTTAGAGG
>CAVJLP010000027.1:5351-23447 GCA_963650525.1 Firmicutes bacterium CAG:534 | reverse complement strand
TTATGGCTAGCAGCCCATTCCTCAATAAATTTTTCAAAGTAATCTGCAGCAGTGATCTGATTACCTTTTTCTTTTTTGGCTTGTGAGATCTGTACATTAATTTTTAGTTCGTCGATTTTATCGGAGACTGTTTGATAGTTAACATCGATATAGTCACCTAAGAAAATTGTTTTTTTGTCGATACGAGCATACCAACTTGCTTTACCTGTGACATTGATAACAATGACTATAAGTCCATCACCACAGCTGTATTGGATAGATGGTCTCTTAAGAGTTCCTTTCTTTGCTTTCGCAATAAGTTGGTCTACTTCCTTTGAAATCGTTTTTATGGTTTTGCGTTTTGCCATAGCTTTTATTCTCTTGAAGGAATGCTGTAAAACACAAGCTTTCGCTAGTTTTTTACTTTTGCTTTTTGCTTTCGCATTTTTTTGCAAAATTTACCCCCTTTCTTGCGAAAACGCAAACGTAAGAAAATAGTTAGTCCAGTTGAAGTGGAGAGTGTTCAGAAGTGTTCAAATGTGTCTTTTTGAGTATAAGAAAGGCTTATATATGAGCTTTGCTGAATAGATAAGAAACGTGGAGATATAAAAAAAGCTCGTCTGAAAACGAGCCTCTTTGGCGGAAAGAGGGGGATTTGAACCCCCGAGACGAAGTAAATCGTCTGCCGCATTTCGAGTGCGGTGCATTCAACCACTCTGCCATCTTTCCGTGGCGGCTATTATAGCGAATTTTCCTTTTACTTAATAGTCACAAACAAAATGAGTCTTAATTAGCTCTCAAAGTGATTCTTTATTTTGATGATGCTGTCCATAATGCAATCATCAAGAGAGCCACTGTATTTGTTGTTTAAATACTCATGGAGCTTTTTGATCGCCTGATAGCCTTGTGTCATTGGTTCTTGGCAGATCACAAAATCAATAATATCGTTTTTGACCAATTCTCTGGTTGTAAATATTTCATCACAGGCAATTACAAAACGTTTGTGCTGAGAATCTGCAATGATAGCAGCACCAAGACCGCTTACACCAGAGCCTGAAGTCATGTAAATACTGTTGATTTCAGGATATTTTATAAAAGCCTGCATAGTTGCCTGCTGTGTATCGATGTCACGATCATGTCCCTCAATCACAGCCATGACTTCATAATTGACGTTGCGCTTCTTTAATTCATTGATAAAGCCTTCCATACGGCTTCTGTGGCCGTAGTGAACTTTATCTCCAACTACAATCAGAATCTTAAGCTCTTTACCGCGGTTGCACTTATCTAGCATAGCTGCGGCAATAGATCCCTGCTGTTTGTAGTCAGGGCCTACAAAACAACATTGATTAACCCCCGGTATGAAGGTATTTATCAGCACACATGGAGTGCCTTTTGCAGTAATAGAGTTGATCTTAGCTACCATTTCAGGGCTGTCTACGGTGCACAAGCCAAATCCCTTGCATCCTCGAGCTTGTAATTTTTCAAGAGCATCCAGATGGTCCTTTACGTTCCATCCTTCTACCTCTTGAGTAATAACACTTATACCAAGATCTTTGAGTTCACGTGAGGCATTTTCAATTCCGCGTTTTACGTCATCAAAAAACATACTGTTAATTGATGGTAGCAGTACGCCGATGAAATTGATGTTTTTCTGTGCTGAGAGTGCGCGACCTGCTCTGTTA
The DNA here is from genome assembly GCA_963650525.1 of Firmicutes bacterium CAG:534. GTDB lineage: Bacteria > Pseudomonadota > Gammaproteobacteria > Enterobacterales > Succinivibrionaceae > Succinivibrio. Next base: position 21,786 of record CAVJLP010000027.1, on the reverse strand, counting down.
GGTATATATCCTAACTCCTGGGCTAGTTTTTGAATTCGCTCAGAGGTTTTAGCACTGACCTCATTTTTTTCATTAAGTGCGCGCGAGACGGTTCCTACCGATACTCCACAAGCCTTAGCAAGATCTTTTAGTGTTACGCTCATTTCGTTTTTCCCTAAAAAACGCAAACGATTACAATATTGCACAGAATAAGATTTTGTTAACTTGTTTACAACAATTTATATTTTAAAATAAGAGATGTTTCACATAAGAAAGATTATATCTGAGCCTTTTTATAACATCTGATTTTTAAATTTCGTGCATTTGTGTATTTGCAATATCAGTTTGCATTTAAGGTAACGCAATCGCAAATTCGCAAATAAAAAAAGGCGATCAAATGACCGCCTGCAAATGAATGAAACTTTCTTGAAAAGATTAGAGTGAGTGATTGTCAGAGATATTGCCCTGACCATAGTAGGCATTAGCACCATGCTTTCTTAGATAGTGTTTATCAAGTAAAGTCTGCTGCATAGAGCCTAATTTGGTATTAAGAGTTAAGGCGTGATAAGCCATGAATGCAACTTCTTCAAGAACAACGGAGTTATAAACTGCGTTATCAGTAGATTTGCCCCAAGCAAAAGGACCGTGTGAATAAACCAAAGCTGCAGGAACATCCTTCATTGCTACGCCGCGTTTTTTAAAGGTTTCAACGATCACGTTACCGGTTTCTTTCTCATATTCGCCTTTGATTTCTTCATCAGTCATAGGACGGGTGCAGGGAATAGCACCATAGAAGTAATCAGCACCGGTGGTACCTAAGGCAGGGATATCCATACCGGCCTGAGCAAAGCCTACAGCATTACGGGAATGGGTATGGACGATGCCTCCGATATCCTCGCAGGCACGGTATAAAACGAGGTGAGTCTCGGTATCAGTTGAAGGATTTAAACGGCCCTCAACCTTCTTACCGGTTTCAAGGTCAATGACAACCATATCGTCAACCTTCATGGTGTCGTACTCAACTCCGGAAGGCTTGATCACAACCAAACCCTTTTGGCGATCGATACCGGAAACATTGCCCCAAGTGAAGGTCACAAGACCATGCTTAGGTAGATCAAGATTTGCTTTGAATACTTCTTCTTTGAGTTCTTCGAGCATGACATACGCCTCTTAAAATTTACAGTGGTCTTAGTTTAAATTAGATTTGTTAATGCGACAAAGAACTAAAACGTTTTAATTTGCAAATATGAAAGTTGCTTCACAAAATTGCAAATATAAGCGCATAAATTAAGTTATTTTATATAAGTAATCAAAGCCGTAACCGCTTGTTGATTTGCGATAGGGTTGCGTTTAACGGTGTTCAAATATAAAGCCTGTTTGTTTTAATCTGCAAGAGAGGATCTTATGAGATGCCAGTAGCAGTGCACCTCGTCTGTCAAAGGGGAGAGTTAGTAGAAAACGAGGCAGTGGGAAGTAAATGCAGGATTTTCCTCTAATGGATAAGAGCTCATTGGCCGTTTTAAAATCATCAGATGCTACATTTACGATCCCTTTGCAGGGATTTCTTAAAAGCAAAGTGATAATTTTGGCAACATCCTCTACCTTAACCCAAGGTACAAGGTTTTGAGGATCAGGAAATATCTTAATAGGGGGAAGGTATTTTAGTATTTTCTGCAGTCCTCCCTGTTCACCCATTACTACTCCAAGACGTAGCAGGGTTAAACATGATATATCGTTAAAACGTTTTATTGCAGCATATTCAAGAGCTGTTATGAGCTCACTAAATGTTCCACAGGTATCCCCTTCCTCGGCGCAGATTTGATCATTGGTATAAATTCCGGTGGCAGATGCCTGTATAAATATTTTAGGAAAATTACCTTTTTCATATTTGCTAAGTAGCAAATCCATCATATTCTCACGAGATTTTAGAAGCTCTTGACAGCGTTTTCTGGTAAGTATTTTTTTTGCGATGGACTCTCCTGCAAGATTTACTATGGCATCAACCTCAGGAAAAATACTATTTGAATCTAATAAGGTAATGTTGCTGGGTACATGCTGTATAGAGCCTGCATTTCTATGGGTGTACACAAAGATTTCATGATCATACCTTGACAGCTCCTTACATGTAGCCTGACCGATAAAACCTAAGCCACCTGTTATCAAGATCTTCATGACATACCTCAAAAAAAATGCGCCCCTTAGGGCGCATTCTATCGCATAGAGCAGTTAATTAGTTCTGCTTAGCCTGTGCTGCCTGAATAGCAGTAACAGCGATGGTGTAGACAATATCGTCAACCAAGGCACCACGGGAGAGATCGTTTACAGGCTTTCTCAAACCCTGAAGCAGAGGTCCAATAGCTACAAGATCAGCTGAACGCTGAACAGCCTTGTATACGGTATTACCAGTTGAGAGGCTAGGGAATACGAAAACAGTAGCCTTGCCTGCAACAGGTGAACCAGGAGCCTTCTGAGCTGCAACTGAAGGCATAACAGCAGCGTCAAACTGCAAAGGACCGTCAACTGCAAGATCAGGACGCTTCTGCTTAACAAGCTCGGTTGCTTGAGCCATCAAATCAACGTCAACACCCTTACCAGAGTTGTGAGTTGAATAGGTGATCAGGGCTACGCGAGGATCAATACCAAAAGCCTTGGCAGTATCAGCAGACTGAATGGCGATCTCAGAGATTTCTTCAGCATTAGGGTTGAGGTTTACTGCGCAGTCAGCATAGAAGTGAACCTGCTCAGGCATCAACATGAAGAAACCGCCAGAAACCAGCTTGGCACCAGGAGCGGTCTTAAGGATCTGGAAGGCAGGACGGATGGTATTGGCAGTGGTGTGAACAGCGCCTGATACCAAGCCATCGATCTCGCCACGCTCAATCATCATGGTGGCCAAGAACACGTTGTCCTTCAAGGTTTCAACAGCCTTCTCAGGGGTCATGCCCTTCTTGGCACGAAGTTCAACCAAACGATCAACATAATTGCCACGGATCTGCTCAGGATCAACGATTTCAACGCCGTCACCTAAGACAACACCCTGTTCCTTGGCAACCTGCATGATGGCATCCTTGTTACCATAGAGGACAGGTACAGCAATGTTCTGCTCGGCAACAATAGCTGCAGCCTTAACGGTACGAGGCTCATCACCCTCAGGAAGAGCAATGCGCAGGTGAGCTGCACGAGCCTTGGATGCTAACTGATAGCGGAAGGCTGCAGGTGAGAAGAGAGGAGTACGCTCCTTGTCGTAATCTGCAATTGCGGCAACAACCTTGTCATCAATTGCCTTAGCAGCAGTCTCGGATACCAAGGCTACACGCTCTGCATCATCAACACAGATGTCAGCAGGGAAGGATGCCAATGCCTCAGCAACAGCCCATACAGACTTGTCAGTTTCGATAACAGTAGCACCAGCAACGCAACCTGAAGCACCGCCACAAAGAATTACGATACCTGCTTGAGTTTCTGCAGGAACGGTTGCAGTAAGGAGAACCTTTAATACCTTGGCATCCTCACCTGGGAACATAACCTTAAAGCCACGACGTGTGGCATCACCTGAGGTGACCTTAGCATCTAAATAGGCAGCAATGTCAGATGCTCTGGGTGCATAGAATTCTTTTGCAAACTCGATATCTGCTAAAACATTGGTAACAGCATCAGCACCTTCTGACTTGCAGCAGCATGAATCAGAATTAGAGCAGCAGTGACCACAGCCTGAGAGTACCAAAGTACGCTTGCCGGTTGCATCGCGAGGTGCTACATGGTTGATTACGATAGAACCTAAAACGCGGGTTTTGCCTGCATTGCCAAAAGGAATAAGGGTGGCATCGATAGCAGCCTTATTGCCCTTGCACTTACCGTTGCAAACAGTGATGATGTCAGCATCTAAGGCATGGCATACGTCAGCGTTCATTTCATCCTTGTCAAAAGGAGTACCGGTAACGCCTTCAACAATCACAACCTCAGGCTTCTCAGCTTCAACAGTGTTGTGGAAGTTAGCAACAATTGCCTCTAGAACATCGGACTTTTTGCCCTGAGAGATAGCCTTGTAGGAGCAGCATCTGCAAAGAGTTTTGCCTTCTTGATCTTCGTCAAGAGCGCGGGCAAAAGGAGTGAATAAAACGGTCTTTACACCGTGATCATTCAATGCCTTAACTAAACCATAGGCGGCGGGGAAAATGCCCTCGGTCTTGCCGGCCGGGACGAGCATAACAGTACGTGTCACGTCAAACTCCAAGTTGTGTTTAATAAAATCTGTGGGACTTTTTAGTCCCTCAACTTCCTAATTATCAGACGCTAACGTTTAAATTTCAACCAAAAAACAGACATGTTTGCCTTTTTTTAGCGCTTGAAAGTAGGCTAAAATCATCAGGAATTTTCTCGAGGTAAAAAATGGGCATTTTTAATACTTTTTCTGATGGTTTGAAATATATGGAAATCTTTCCATTAGAGCCACTTTTAAATCCTGTTTTCCCGGAATTTAGAGTAAAGCGTGCTATGAAAATGGGAAAAATTTTACTCCCGCCATTTATAGTGCTTATTCTCCTGTGGTCCTATGTAAGAGGTGGTGGTTTGCAGGGAGTTGAGATGATGTTTGCTCTAAAATCCAACTGGCCGGTAACTATTTGTTGCGTACTCTTTTTGCTTTTGATGCCCGCTCAGGGTTACTGGTGGTTTGGTAAGAGAGCACGCATGAAGCTCAACCCAAGATTACGCATTTTCTATATGGAGACCTGTATCAAGCTACAGCGCTCAGGTATTGATGATCCTGATCTTATGGAGCTGATGGTGGTTATAAATGCCGGCATTAAGGAATTCGGCAGAGATTTTTTGCGTAAGCTCTAGCGCTTTTTTTCAGTGTTTTTGTGACTTTCTGGTAAAATCACGCCAAAAATTTTAAGAAAGAAATAATTTAACTATGCAAGAATCTATTCTCCGCAAATTAGAAGCATTATGTGAACGTCATCAGGAAGTAGAGCAGTTACTGTCCTTACCTGAGACTATTAATGATCAGGAAAAGTTTAAAGAGCTAACTCGTGAATACTCACGTCTTGAAGAGACCGTGAAGATCTTTAAGGAATACAAGCAGGCAACTTCAGATTATCAGGGCCTAGAAGAGCTTATCTCCTCAGGTGATGAGGAAATGATGGCTATGGCACAAGATGAGATCGGTCCTGCCAAAGAAAAGATCTCCGCCTTGGAGCATGAGTTACAGATGCAGCTGCTACCGCATGATGAGCGTGATGACTGTGACTGCTTCCTTGAAATCCGTGCTGGTACCGGCGGTGATGAAGCAGCTCTGTTTGCAGGCGATCTCTTTAAGATGTATTCCCATTACGTGGTCTCTAAGGGGTGGACTTTGGAGATTGTCTCTCAAAGTGAGGGCGAAATGGGGGGCTTTAAGGAGATTATCTGTAAGCTCTCAGGTGAAGGTGCTTACGGTTATATGAAGTTTGAGTCAGGCGGTCACCGTGTACAGCGTGTGCCCGTTACCGAAACTCAAGGCCGTGTACATACCTCTGCCTGTACGGTAATGGTCTTACCGGTTATTCCTCCAGCAAAAGCTCCTGAGATCAATCCTGCAGATCTGCGCATTGATACCTATCGTTCATCAGGTGCCGGTGGTCAGCACATTAATAAAACTGATTCTGCCATCCGTATTACCCATATTCCAACTGGTATTGTGGTTGAGTGTCAGGATGAACGTTCACAACATCAAAACCGCGCGCGTGCTTTTGAAGTTCTGTACTCACGCCTTGCAAAACTTGAGGAGGATAAGCGTAATGCAGAGGCCTCACAGATGCGTCAGAGCATTCTTTCAACAGGCGACAGATCTGATCGTATCCGTACTTATAACTTCCCTCAAGGCCGTGTAAGTGATCACCGTATCAACCTTACCGTATACCGCTTAGACGAGGTTCTAGCAGGCGATCTTGATCTGCTCTTAAAGCCTGTAATTGAAGAGTTTAAGGCAGAGCAGCTGTCACAGATGGCAAAGGATAGCGCTCTTTAATGAGCACCATAGCCAAAGCTCTTATTGATGTAAGAGAGAGTATAAAAAAGGCAGGTATAGATTCCTATGCCTTAGATGCTAGATTATTACTCTCTCATGTAACCAGTCTTTCTAAAACTGAGCTTATTTTGCATGATGACAGGGAGCTTAGTTTAGCTGAGGCTAAGCTTTTAAAGGAGCTTACTGCAAAAAGAATTACCGGCTACCCTATGGCCTATATCTTAGGCTATAAGGAGTTTTGGGGATTGAAGCTTAAGGTAACACCTGATGTTTTGATCCCCCGTCCTGATACTGAGACTCTGGTTGATTGTGCACTGAAGGTTGGATTTTCCTCAGTTCTAGATTTAGGTACTGGCTCTGGAGCAGTGATACTTGCCCTAAAGCATGAAAGGCCATCTGCAAAGTGTACTGCATGTGATCTCTCAGATGGGGCCTTGGAGGTTGCATCATATAATGCGCGTAACCTTCTATTAGATGTCGAGTTCATCAAATGCTCTTGGTTTCAAGCCTTTGATGGCAGAACATTTGACCTGATTGTTTCAAATCCTCCTTATATTAGACAGGATGATGAGCATCTAAATAAGACCTCGCTTCCTTTTGAGCCAATAACGGCGTTGACATCTGGTGTTGATGGCTTAGATGATATTCGTGTGATTGTTAAAGATTCAAGGCTTCATCTAAATCCACAAGGTTATCTGATGTTGGAGCATGGGTATGATCAGGGGGCAAGTGTGAGAGCAATTCTAAGAGAGTATGGCTTTAGCTCTGTTAATACAGTTAAGGACTTAGGTGGCAATGATAGAGTAACTATCGGCCAATTAAGACTGTAAATTGGGCCTATCTAGGTTGGAAACTTTTATATTGGCCATTTAAAAAAGTGTAATAGCGGATTTTGTCTGCATAGCACTAACGTAGCTGTATTTTCTTATTCACTTGTTAGCAAAATCAAAATATACTTAGTCAAATAGATGAGATTTGACATGAGTAAGCCAAAAACAGCATTTAAGCTGATCTTAAAAAGTGCCTTCTTAACCTTAATGTTATCTTGTGTTGCAAGTGAGCTTTGTGGCAAGAATTTTGTGCTTACAGGAGTTATCCAGGAATTTATTAGTCTCCTGTTTGTTACTGATAATGTTCAGGGAAAGGTAATAAGGCACGGCGCCACGCTGTCATGGCTTGGATCGGATATAGCACAATCGTCAATAACAATAATTTTGTGTCTGTCTTTATGTGTGTTAATGTTCAAAGCTACTTTCTTAAATCTCTTTTTGTTTGTGTTCGCTATTTTCAAAAGAAGAAATAAACCGCAAAATCTGCCAACAGCTAATTTTGACAGTGAAGAATTGATTGATAGCGGTTTTAGTTCAAGTAAGCAGGATCCCTCCACTAATTTAGGGAGCAATCAATATGATTACCAAGAAAAATAACCAAATCCAAGATAGTCAATCTCTAGATCAAAGATTAATTGAAAAGGAGTTATTAATCCTTGGCAAAGATTGTCTTGAAGTCTCTGAGCAGGATCCGCAGAAGCTTTTTGAGCAGGGGATAGCTTATTTTCAAAAGGGTAAGGATTTAAAAACTAAGTTTGAAAAGGAAAAGGCCTACGCTCTTGCCTGTTTCTATTTTTATTTTGCACAGTGTAAAGGTTATAAAAATGCACGTAGTATGCGCCTGCAGGCTCAAGGTGAACTGGCTTCCCGTTATTTTGATGCCAAGATGAAGGATGTTCTTTGTGGAAGAGATAAGCTAGGGCTTAGCGAGGCAAAGGAATTTATTCCCTCTGTGCTACAGAATTATTTTGATTTCTCCAAGAGCAGTTTTATTCATGTAGTGGGGATAGGGCTTTATTTAGTTCCGGATCATATTATGTGCGCCCTGCAGGTTATGCTTGAATCAGGATTTGTCTTTGATAGAGAGATGGAGCCTGAAGTTGGCAGGCAGGAGATGAATCCTTTGGATTTTATTGCACAGTCTCTACATCGAGGGCAGGGAATTGATTGTGAGGAGTATATAGGCGAGGATTTAGCTGACTTTTTATTATGGGGATTTGATAGAACTTCTGACAAGGCTGGCTTTGGCAAAGATATATACGGTATGCCATCAGAGTGTGCCTATTTAATTGGTATGAGCTATCTTGAGGGAAAAATTGTTCCTCGAGATAAGGTTCAAGCCTGCCGATTCTTAAGATATGCCATGCTTACCGGATCTCCTAGAGCATGTCTTGCTTGGGCTGTTTATTTTGAGGAATTTGGCTACCGTCAGGAAAATAATAGTACTCAGGATCTGCTGGCAAGCTATTGTGGCACTCTTTTACATGGAATTATGCTTTGTGCACTAAATTCAAATGATGAGCTTAAAAAGTATTCAACCTTTGTAAATCTAAAAGGTGTTCAGGAAAATAGTAATATCAATATTGAATATTCTCTGATGTATTCATTATCCCTGCTCTTAGCTTTTAGAACCTCAAGACTTAAAAGTCTTCCAATTGACACTCCAATAGATACTGTTCTTAACTTGTTTATTCATATGCTTAGTCTTTTTGGTGATGATCAAGAAGCTGAAGAATATTTAAGATGCTCGTTTGCCTGCCTTATCTATGCATGTCAGGATGATGAGGTGCATAGCTTAAGACTTAAGCTTGCAGCCAGTTCTTTCCTTCTAAAAGAGGAGATTAAATGTGAGACAGACCTTAAGGAATCTTATTTTTTTATACAGGCATTGCTAGAGCCCTTGCTTGAAAAAAAGTCAGAGCTTGCTCAAAAGATTATTTGCTATATACCAGTTGATCCTGATGTAAAAGTTATCAACAAGACTTTAAAAGAACTTTCAAAACATAATAATGCTAATGCTTTATTTAAGCTTACAACTCAGGACAATTTGCTTAATGATTCTGCAGATTTTTCTCCTATTTTGAAACTAGCAGAGCTTGGACATCCTGTGTCTCAATATTATCTTAGCCTTCATCATCCTAAAGGTATGATCCCATTTGATACTGCGTATGATATGGCAATGAAGTCTCTAAGATCAGGCATTCCCATGTCATTCTTTGCAATCTACAATTTATTGCAAAATTCCAAAAATAGAATTAATCGACAGCTAGCATATACCTGTTTATGCTATGCATCTGAATTTATTTTGCCTAAATCGTCTAGTACAGAGCTTGAAAGGGTTAAGAAGGAAGGTCTTTACAAGCCGTTACCCTTTATGCAGGTTATTGATGAGATTAAGACAAAATCACTATCGGATTCTACCTGTGCGGTATTCTTAGGTACCTTATATGCTCACGGTACTATCATGCCAAATGATCAGTATAAGGCTATTACTTACTTTAGAAGGGCTGTCCAATTAGGTGATCTGGTATCTATCCGAGAGCTTTCATCTGTATATGCCGTCAACTGGTCGGTGCCTGATAATGGATTTATATTATCAGGTATGCAGCATGCGCTGGATATAATGTCACGTTTTGGCATAGGGGCAAATAAGGTTTTATCTACCAATGGTAAGATAGCCAATCGTTTGGCAAAGAAGTTATATAACGCTTTGAAGAATGGCCATACTTGGCTTGAAAAGAATATCTTTGATAGATCAAAGGATGATGCTGTATGGCGGGTGTTTGAAATTGAGAATGATGCCTTAGCATCATCTGATGAAAATAATCCTGAGCTTTTCTTTGATAGTAGTTCTGAGGAACTCCTAAATATTTATGCAGAGGATCAAGCTGAATTGTATCTGTGCGATGAATTTATTAAGAGCAATGAGAAACATTTACTTGACCTGTTAAATATTGTATCTAAGGTTCACGACTCAAGCTATGAAAAGCGTATGACCGAGCTTAGGGTGCTTTTGTCACTGCGAGGTTATGCCGGAACTGATGCTAATACACTCTGCGAGGACATATTGCATGGCGCTAACTGTGATTCATATCTGTGTCATGCTCTTTATTTAACTGATTTAAGACCATTATCAATGGACTCTCTTGAGCATAATGAAAAGGTCTCTAAGACTGCGTCCCATAAGGCTAAGCCAAAAAAGACTCCTGATAGAGAAAAATCTCAGGAACAAAATGATGATGGTTTTCTTGATTTCACCTCTTTTGATTAGGTGTAGGGAATATTTATGCAATATTTAATAAGAGTTGCTTTAGATGAAACTTCTCTTTGGCGATTAGATGCCATCGATGGCAAGGCAGATCTTGCACATGTCGCAGCACTGATATGTGCATCCTTTGGATATAAAGCAGGTCAGGATTTATTTGGAGTTGGTGATAAGAGCTACACCGCAGGGCATGGCGGTGAGGTTTTAAATCCCTCAGAGCTTGACTCCTTTGAAAGTATTATTCAGGATAATCAAACCTTTTCTTTTACCCATATTTTAGATGACGGTTCAAAGCTTGTGCACAGTGTGCGTGTTATGCGCTGTGAGGAAAAACTATTCTGCCTTATTCCTTCAGTGATAGTAGGCTCAGGCTGTGTCGATTTTAATGGTGATTATTCACTTGAGGCTATGCAGGAGTATGCCGATCGTGATGAGAATTTAACGTTAGATATTAAAAATGCCACCTCGGCAATGCGTGCTATAGGCTCAGTACGCTCTGATGTAAGTGGGGCAATAGTAAGCTCAGGTGCGCCTAATTTAAACTTTAAGAGCATTTAAAAGGCCTTATGACTTATCTGCATGCAGAAATTTTGTATTTTTAATCTTTTGCATGCAATATATTTCTAATATTCAAGCTTTCCTTGGCGTTGCTGTGATAAAAGTCGAGCAATTTTTGTAAAAACTATAATGCAAAAAATGCAATACATTATCGTCTTTATTCTAGATTTTGCTTGACACCCTAAGTAAAAGCTACATAATAGCGCCATTAGTACAAGACAGAACCACTGATCTTGTAGCTAACAGGAACTACCACTTATCCTGTTACTCCCGTTTATTAGGAAAACTGGACCTGCTATTTAGGTAACATCTTAAGAGAAGGTCTATAAAATATTTTTAGTTACATCATGGATCTCTAGATCCGGAGTTACAAATGACAGGAAGTTTGCTTTTATGCATTGCGCTTGCGTACTTTGTTTGCGCATATTTTGGCTACGGCGGATATTTAAAGCGCGTTTTCAAGGTTGATCCCAACCGTCCTACTCCTGCAAAGACTGAATACGACGGCATCGATTTCGTGCCTACTCCCCGTATTGTGCTTTTTGGTCACCATTTTGCTTCAATTGCAGGTCCTGGTCCTATTGTTGGACCAATTATGGCAGCCTATTTCGGATGGCTTCCGGCTTTGATTTGGATCCTAGTTGGTTGCGTCTTTGTCGGCGCCGTTCACGATTTTGCCGCTCTGGTAATTTCTGTTCGCAATAAGGGGCACTCAATTTCCTTTGTTATGGAAAAAATGATGGGCTTTTCAGGCCGTCAGCTGTTTGTGGGCTTCTGCTTTGCATGCCTGATCCTGGTGGTCGCAGTGTTTACCAACATGATTGCCGGAATGTTTGTTAAGGTTCCTGCTGTTGCAACTGCATCCCTAGCCTTCATTGCTATGGCTCCGATGTTTGCATATTGCACCAATAAACTAGGTTTCCGTCTAAAGAGCGTGTCTTTTGTCTTTGTTCCGTTGGTATTTTTATCTGTACCCTTTGGCAATATCTTCCCGCTTGATCTGCAGGTAATTTTCAATACTGATGCCCATAATGCTCAACTGATATGGACTGGTGTACTGGCAATTTATATTCTTTGTGCATCTGTGCTACCTGTTCAGTGGTTATTGCAGCCTCGTGATTATATGAATTCCTTCCTGCTCTACGGTACATTGATTTTAGGCTTCGTATCAATTTTGGCCTATTCTCCTGATATCAATATGGAGGCTTTCAAGGGATTCCACGCTATCACTGCAGATGGCAATATGAGTGCGCTATTCCCAACTCTGTTCATCTTTATTGCTTGTGGTGCCTGCTCAGGCTTCCATGCATTGGTTGCCTCCGGTACTACTTCAAAGCAGATTAAGAGTGAGTCCGACATGGTTCCTGTAGGTTATGGTGCCATGCTAGTTGAGGGCGTATTAGGTGTTATGTCACTAGTTGCTGTTATGGCCATGGCCCCTGATCAGTTCCAGGATTTAGGCAAGAACCCTGTATTGGCTTTCTCAACTGGTATTTCCCATTTCTCACAGGTTTTAGGTCTTGATGTTAAGTATGCTATGGTGTTCTTATCCTTAGCAATTTCTGCATTCATGATGACCTCTCTTGATACTGCAACTCGTCTTGGTCGTTTCTTGGTACAGGAATTATTCCTGCCCCGCGCTAGCAAGGATGAGCTTGATCATTCCGACGCACCTAAGGTTAAGATGGGCTTGGTCCGTACTGTTTTGACTAACAAGTATTGGGCCTCCATTTTCTTCGTCGGAGTATCAATGCTGATGGCTCTCTCAGGTGAAGCTGCTGCGCTGTGGCCTATTTTCGGTGCTTCCAATCAGCTGATGGCAGGTCTTACCTTCCTAGTCATCACCCTCTGGTTACTCTCTAAGCAGGTAAACTGGATCATTGCCTTCATCCCTATGGTCTTAATGATGGTGATGTCTCTTTGGGGTATTTTCCAGGTAATTGATCAGCAGTGGGGACACAACTATGTCCTAGTTTCAACTGGCATATTGCTATCAATTGCATCAATTTTGATGGTGCTGCTAGGTGTTTCAATCATCTCACACCACCTGAAATCTCACTTTGCAGGTAAATCCTCAGTTACCGAAGAAATTAACTAGCTTTAAAAATTAGTTAATGTTCAGGCCTCCTAAATTGGAGGCCTATTTTTTAGGATAGAATGCTAAAAAATGTAACAAGGACCAAACTATGATTGATGGTAATGACGTTAAGTTAAAAGACAACACTCGCTATGATAATGTGTTTTATAAGACGCCATCTGAAATAGGACTTGCAAGACACGGTATACCTGATGGTTTTGAACTTATTGCCAAATCAGATAAGCCTATAGTCCGTGAAGCAAGACTGCTCTCTCAGGCTAAATATAAGCTTGCCAAGGCCTGCGAGCAGTATGGCGCGAATGTTGTTATGGACTTTTCAGATGAAGAGTTCATAAGAAATTCCATTGGCTTTTCCTTTGTGATGCACAGAGTCAAGGGGTATCCTGCGGTGATGGCTGCAGCGGATGAAAACGGTACTCAGACAAGGTGGGAGCTTGAGTCGATGCTCAAATTAGATGAGATCAATGACGATATCGAGCGTATGCAAAGTGCCAAAAAGGGTGGTTTAATCCTGAAGATCTTCGGTGCCATGATGATTGCTGTCTTCTTTGCAGGCTTTATTCTCTCATTAATTCAGGGAAATTAGCTACACCTGATTGTGTTTTTGCGTATTTTCAAATAACAGCTCGGAGAAAAAATAATTTTGCAGTTTGTAAAATGCTGTTGTAATATGCCTGTTAGCTTTAACTAACTAAGAAAAATAGGTGATACTATGTTTTCAAAAATTTTGTTATACGCAATCATTGCTTTTGTGGCCTTTGTGACTTTTATCGGGATTAAGAGAATGTTTCAGGTCTTTTTTGTCTCAGGAAGCTGCTGTAGCTCAAAGAAGGGCTTAGCTACCAATTTAGGTAAGAATAAAAAGTCCTCAGGCTGTGGTTGCGGTAAGGACAATTGCCCAAATAAGTGACTTTTTGACTGATTAAGTCTAAAATCATAAAGATCCAATTTTGCTCTAAAGCCGTTGGATAAGCGTTGCGATAATAATAATCATAATCTTAGCAAACGCTATTTTGCTCATTTATAAGCGATTCTTGAAACAAAATACCTTTTTTGGGTTTTTAAATTTTGTCTAATGTCGCTTAGGTGTTGTTATCATTAAGCTATAGACACCGTAAACTTGTAATAAAGCACATAAAACGATGCAAGAGAATGATAGATTTACCGTCGCAAGTCTGACTGATGAGACCTTGCGAAAGTTGGAGGCGAGCGGCCTTAGAATGACCGTACAGCGTCGCCATATTATTGAAATTTTGACTAGCAGTAATTGCACTTCACCAAAAGAACTTTGGTATGAAGCTAAGCAATACGTGCCAGATCTTGGTATAGCAACGGTTTATCGTCTGATAAACCGTCTAGAGCAGATAGGCGTACTGTCCAAAAACCGTAATATCGGCATGCAGCCTGTAACTCCTACTTTGGGAATAGTTACGGACGCTAGGGGAAAGCAGATAAATTTTGCAGGAGCTCCCTTGGACTTTACTGAGCTAGTACGCACGGGACTTATTGCAAAAGGGGCCATCGGGCACAACAATGCGATCACGCTTACTCTTGTCGGAGATAAGGTGAACGTAACTATAGTTAAATAACTGATAAGAATAATTTATATGGACAGTGCATCCAAAAAACAAGTTCCAAGTGCAATGGACGCAGTATCAGAGCCAGTACCTTCACGTGCTGGTACCCTAGCAGAGTCTGGTGAGACCTATCTTGAGACTATCCTTATTATGAAGGAACGTTCTGATGGTGGTTTGGTTCGTGCTGTAGATGTGGCTAATGAGTTGCGTTTTTCTAAGCCCTCAGTCAGCCGTGGCTTAGGCCAGCTTAAGGATAAGGGCTTAATTACTATTGCTCAATCAGGAGATCTGGAGTTTACCCCAGATGGGCTTGCTCATGCCAAGAGTATTTTTCACCGTCATCAGGTTTTGACTTTGTTCTTGCAGGATGTTGCCAAGGTTCCTGCAGATGTAGCTCAGCGCGATGCTTGCCGTATTGAGCATGTGATTTCCGATGAATCAATGGTCGGAATAGAGAATTTTCTAAAAAAAGAAGGTGCTCTTTAGTTAGCAAAAAGGCCGTCTGTCGCGGCCTTTAAATTCCGTGTCTTGATTATTCCTCTACCTTATCAAGAAAATCTCCGGTCTTAGCATCCAATACGGCAACTAGATCCTTAGGATCAATGCCTACGCTGAGTCCGCGCCTGCCACCTGATACAAGTATTTCTTCATATTGCAAAGCTGATGCTGCAAGTAATGTCAGCGTGCGTCTTTTTTGTCCGAAGGGACTTACGCCACCGATAACATAGCCTGTTATGCGTGTTGCTTCCTGGGGATCTGTAAGCTCCAATGATTTCAATCCCATGATGCGAGCGGCATTTTTTAGGGAAATCATAGCGTTTACTGGGGTGATACAGGTGACATAGGTTTTGTCATGCTTTAGCAGTATAGTTTTAAATACACGGTGAGGATCGGCGCCTAATTCGTCTGCTGCGTGGTGACCGAAATCGTGCAGTACTTCACATTTGTACTCGTATTCTTTATATGGGATCTTATTTTTTTTAAGAAAATTTTGCG
This sequence comes from Firmicutes bacterium CAG:534, assembly GCA_963650525.1. Taxonomy (GTDB): domain Bacteria; phylum Pseudomonadota; class Gammaproteobacteria; order Enterobacterales; family Succinivibrionaceae; genus Succinivibrio. The sequence continues at coordinate 6,473 of CAVJLP010000027.1, read as the reverse complement.
CAGGAGTGATCATCTCAGCTTCCTTAAATCTGAAAAAAAAAACCGCGGTTTCCCGCGGCTTCATAATAGCTCAATCTCCTATATGTTACACATGGAGATTAATATTGGTGCCTAAAGAGCCCTCTGTTGCAAGCGTATCGGCACTATTTGCCGACGTTGCCGCATTAGCAGAGGCCATTGCCTGATCAACAGTTGCAGTTGCAGATGCAATCAGTGCCAAGGATAGCTGTCCTTGCATATCTTGCTCTCGCTTGTTCATTGCGATCTGCATTGCTGACATCGTTGAATCGGTAGCATCTACTGAAGTTGACATAAATCTACTCCTCCTAGGCTCTTAACGGCAATGTAAGCTGCATCTTTAGACTTTTAGCTTTAATAGCTTAACGGCCTTTTCAAAGCCATCATCAGGATCTTGGAAATGGATTACATGCATACCACGGCTCTTAGCAGTTTCAATATTCTTGATATTGTCATCTAGGAAGAGACATTCCTCAGGATTTAGGTGATAGCGCTCAAAGAGGGTTAGGAAGATCCCTTTTTCAGGCTTGATCATTTTTTCCTCACCGGATACCACAATACCTTCAAAATCATTGAGGAAGGGGAAGTGCTTATAGGCAATAGGGAAGGTTTCAGCAGACCAGTTGGTAAGTCCGTAGATGGTGTATTTACCGGATTTTTTTACGAGATCTAAAAGCTTGACTCCCTGAGGAACTGTACCTCCAAGCATTTTCTCCCACCCAGTTTTCCAAATGGCGATTTTATCGGCATACTCTGGATATTGGGAGGATAGCTCCTTTATGCACTCATCAAATGTACGTCCCTTATCCATTTGAGAATTCCACTCACCGGTGGTGACGTTGGTAAGGAAATATTCCATCTTCTCATCATCGTTGAATACATCTTTGTACGCATAACGAGGATCCCAGTCGATGAGAACGCCGCCGAAGTCAAAAACAACGTTTTTAATGGCCACTTTAAAATCTCCATTTGTTGATGACAGAGGCTAAAAAAATGCTCTGTACTGGTAACAATTATTGAGGAAAAATAATTGAAAATCCAGAGCATTTGTACAAAAAAAGTCAGAAGTGTAATTCTATTGTGCATCGGTGTTCAAAACAGTTT
>CAVJLP010000027.1:0-5341 GCA_963650525.1 Firmicutes bacterium CAG:534 | reverse complement strand
AATGTTCACAAATAAATTTGATTGGACAGGCTTTGTGTTGCTAGTTCAGGTGATCATATGTACAAATTTATAAGGGTTGCGTTCTTGTCTTGCGCATTGTCTGCATGCTTAGTATCTGCATCTGCCGATGCAAAGACTTTGCGTGTAGGTACCGAGCCTACCTTCGCCCCTTTTGAGTTTATTGCTCCTGACAACACCATTATTGGTTACAATATTGACATCATCAAGGCAGTGGCATCTGCTGGTGGCTATGATGTTGAAATGGTATCCATGCCTTTTGATGGTTTTATTCCAGCTCTCACGGCTCAATCAATCGATGTTGTAGCTGGCATGACCATTACCCAAGAGCGTGCAAAGAAGGTTGATTTTACTGCTCCTTATTATGATTCAGCTCTAAGTGCAGTTGTGCTTAAGATCAATGAGGGCAAGTATCAGAAACTTGATGATTTAAAGAACGTTCGTCCGTGTAGTCAGATTGGCGATACTGGAGTTGATTTGGCAAAGTCTCTGTCAAATAATGTTGGAGCCTTCAATACCCATGCTGAGGCTTTTATGGAGCTTAAGAGCAAGGGATGCGAGGCTGTTATTACCGATCGTCCGGTCAATGAATATTTTATAGCTTCACAGAAACATCATGATTTTGTCGAGCTAAACGATTATGCTGAGGCATCTCAGTTTGGTAGTGCTGTTAAAAAGGGCAATACCGAGCTTCTTAATGCTTTGGATGCAGGTCTTAAGAAGATCCGTGAAAACGGTATCTTCAATGAAATCCACCAAAAGTGGTTTGGTACTCCAGAATAATTCTGGATGGAAACTGCGGACATGCTAAATCATGGCCGCTTTTTGTTTGTTTGATAACTACAATTTACAATGTCATTTGATATCCAACTAGTACTAGATTCCCTGCCATTATTAGGGCTTGGAGCATTAGTCACTATCGAGATCTCCGCTGTTGCTGTGGCTTTGGGCGTGATGATCGGTCTTTTTGTCGGTATCGCCGAGCTGTCACGATATGGCTGGTTACGTATTCCTGCCAAGGTATATGTTGACTTTATCCGTGGTACTCCTCTGCTCGTGCAGATCTTTATTATCTACTTTGCCTTGCCGGTTATTATCGGTGCTCGTATCGAGCCATTTGTGGCTGCGGTATGTGCCTGCTCTATTAATTCTGGTGCTTATGTAGCAGAGATCTTCCGTGCCGGTATTCAATCAATTGATAAAGGCCAGACTGAGGCGGGACGTAGCTTGGGTATGAGCTGGAGCCAGACCATGATCAACGTCATTATTCCTCAGGCTTTCAGACGTATTATTCCTCAGCTTGGTAATGAGTTTATTGCCATGTTGAAGGATTCCTCCTTGGTATCAGTGATTGGTTTTGAGGAATTGACCCGTAAGGGACAGCTTATTATTGCATCTACCTATGGTTCACTTGAAATATGGACCACGGTTGCAATCATCTACCTCATTATGACTCTATCAATTAGCCGCTTCGTCTCTTATCTAGAAAAGCGCTACAACGGTTCAAAGAAGGTACGCTAATGGCAAATTTATCTGATAAGGAAGTCATGATTGAGCTTAAGGATCTGCATAAGTCCTTTGGGTCAAATGAAATTCTGAAGGGAGTTGATCTTCAGGTTAAGCGCTCTGAGGTGGTTTGTATTATCGGACCTTCAGGCTCAGGTAAGTCTACTTTGTTGCGCTGTGTAAATTATCTTGAGGTACCGACCTCAGGTACCGTAACCATCGACAATCAGGTGATTACTCCTGAGGTGGATATCAATACCATACGTGCAGAGGTTGGGATGGTATTCCAGCACTTTAATCTCTTTCCACATATGACAGTGCTCAAGAACATTACTCTTGCTCAGGAGAAGGTGCGTAAGAAGAGCACTGCTGATGCTGAGGCTACTGCGATGGAGCTTCTAAAAAAGGTAGGACTTGAGCAGAAGGCTCATGCCTTCCCGGATGAATTATCAGGTGGTCAGCAGCAGCGTGTGGCTATTGCAAGAGCTCTGGCCATGCATCCTAAGATTATGCTTTTTGATGAACCTACATCTGCTCTTGATCCTGAGATGGTGAATGAGGTTCTGGATGTAATGCGAGATCTGGCTCAATCCGGTATGACCATGATGTGTGTAACTCATGAAATGGGCTTTGCCCGTCAAGTTGCAGACAGAGTGCTATTTGTTGATCAGGGGATCATCCTTGAGCAGGGCACTCCGGATGAGGTGTTCAGCCATGCCAAGGAAAAGCGTACACAGGAATTCTTATCCAAGATCATCTAGTGTAACGTCTCATTCATTTTTATAATTAAAACTGGTGGTTAACTCACCAGTTGCTGTTTCAATTTTAAACTAAATTATTTCTGGGATCCTGTATTCTGGGCTTCGGCTTTTTTACTTCGCAATTCATCACGATGTTTGCGATTCTGATCAATATCAGGATAGAGCTTCCGAAGCTTCACTCTAGAATTTTCAGTTTTGAACTGCCAATTAATGCTGGAAGGATTGTTGTTATAGTCATCATTCCAGTTTTTTAATTCTTCTTTGAGCTTTTCGATGCTTGGAATTCTACGGTTAAGACATTCTCTGGTCATGATATTGATGCCAATTTCAGCAATATCAAGCCAACTACCGTGTTTTGGAGTGTAATGAACTTCAAGCTTCCTAGCAATACGTCTTGCCTCATCTGGTGGGAAGGCTTTATACAGGGATGCGATGGAATGAGTGTTGAGGTTATCCATAACCAGCACTACTTTTTTGGCATCTTTGCATACCACATCGACGAGATATTTAACTTTCTCGGCCCAATCAACTGCGGTACGAGTAGGTTCAACTGCATGAATGATCTGACCTGTGTGGGGTTGAATGAAACAGAAAATGCTAACGGTGCCGTTTCTGATGTATTCATCATCTATCTTTTCGATACTACCTGGGCGCATGGGTATAGGCTCTCGACTTTCACCTAAAAGCTGAAAGGGCTTTTCATCCATGCACCATAGAGGATAATTAGGATCATATGGTTGTTGATATACATCCAATATATCCTCCATTGCAGCGACGAACTCTGCATCCTCTTTTGGAGGTATACACCAGTACTCGCTTAGGTGTGGCCTTAAGTCATTTTGTTGCAAAACACGTCCTATGGTTGCTCGACTAAGTTTAGTCTCTAAAATTACTGCCATTTCTTCAGCAAGCAAAGATAATGTCCATCTAACACGACCTTTAGGAACTGCTGAGCAAGCCTTAGCTATTATTTTTGCTTGCACTTCTCCAGTGGCTTTTAAATTGGCAGTATTTGAATTGTCATTTCGTTTTGGAGTAAGAGCTGCATCTAAACCTTTGCTACAGAAAACCTTAAGGGTACTTATGACTGTTGATACACAGGTGCCAGCGCTTGTGGCAATTTGCTCATAACTCCTATTAGGATGAACATTATTGTCTGCATTAAGTATGATTGTACAACGAGCCCTGCGGTTTGAGGAATCAGTATGTTTTCTTATTTGGATTATTGCCTTGCGCTCTGTGGTGTCTAAGCTGATGGAATATTTGCGAGCTCTTGCCATAAGATCTTTATTTTCCTTCTTGCTCTGAGCTTGAAGCCTGCATCAGTTTTTTTATTTCATCCTTAATGGCAGTAGCTTCTGCATGTAAGGACATGGACAGCTTTTCTATAGTCTCAAGGCGCACTAAAAGAGAAGACAAAGAGGCTTTTGAAAACTTTGGCGGAATGGATGGTGTTACGTTTTTGGCAATCTCATCAGGAGTGAGTTGAGGACGACCACGAGGACCATTTGCAACGATCTCATTGAGCTCAGGGTCAAATTTTCCAATGCACTTACGCTTTTGGATCTTCTTTTGACGCTGCTCATCCCAGACATAATTGGTTTCATAGGCATACCATGTATTGGTACGCCTGTTATAAGATTTGGTAATTGACATATTAACTCCTATACACTAAATAAACTAGTTATAGTTTAGCATATTTAGTTAATTTGTCAATAATTATTTTAGTTTATTTAATAAGAAGTTAGCGTTTTAACTCTAAAAATGAATGAGACGCTACACTAGTGGCAAATAATTATAAAGTCCTCGCTTAGTGCGGGGATTTTTTATCGATATGTTAAAAAAGATATCGTAAAAACAAGCAGTTGTTATTTTCTGCTTGTCTTCGGTGCAATTTTTAACATAATTTAAAAAAAAGGAAGCTGTGATATATTGTTTCGCAGTTAATTTTCTTAATGCATTTTATAAAAGGTGACATAAATGTTCTTTGATCGCATTGAAGCAGCCCCCGCCGATCCCATCCTCGGTATATCCGAGGCCTTTAAGAAGGATCCTCGTGCAGACAAAATCAATCTGAGCGTGGGTGTTTATAAGAATGAAAATGGTGAGACCGAGATCTTAAAGTGCGTCAAGAAAGCAGAGAAGATCCTTTTAGATAGTGAGAACACCAAATCCTATCTTCCTATCAGCGGTTTGCCTGAGTACGGCCGTTTTGCCCGTGATTTGATCTTCGGTCATGGCCATGAGTACGTTGACGGCGGTAAGGCCGTAAGTGTCCACTGCCCAGGCGGTACCGGCGCTTTAAGAATTGGATGTGATTTCATTCATCAGCAGAATGTTGCAACTACTGTTTGGATCAGTGATCCTACTTGGGCTAACCATTATCAGATTGCTCAGTCTGCAGGCTTGAAGTTTGAAAAATATCCTTATTACGATCGTGTAAATCATTCACTTGCTTTTGATCGTATGATGGATACCTTATCTCAGGCAAAGGAAGGCGATGTAGTTCTACTTCATGGTTGCTGCCATAATCCGACTGGTATCGACCCTACTGTTGAGCAGTGGGAAACTATTGCCAAGTTCCTAGAAGAGAAGAAATTACTCCCCTTCATTGATTTTGCCTATCAGGGCTTTGGTCGCGGTATTGAGGAAGATGCTCAGGGATTGCGTATTATTGCTTCTCACTGCAAGGAGCTTTTGATCGCCTCCTCCTTCTCCAAGAATTTCGGTCTTTATAACGAGCGTGTTGGTGTTTTAACTGTAGTAACTGAGTCAAAGGAAGTTGCCGATAAGGTCTTCTCACAGTTAAAAATTTCAGTACGTACTGCCATTTCAAACCCTCCGGCACACGGCGAGAAGATCGTTACTACCATTTTAGGTGATGCTGCCTTGCGTCAGGAGTGGGAAGATGAGCTTCAGGTAATGCGTGATCGTATTTTAGAGATGCGTAAGCTTTTAGTTGAGAAGCTAAATGCAGCTGGAGCTGGTGATTATGGCTTTATTGCAGAGCAAAACGGTATGTTCTCCTTCTCAGGTCTTGATAAGGAGCAGGTTGC
>CAVJLP010000026.1:21289-23672 GCA_963650525.1 Firmicutes bacterium CAG:534 | reverse complement strand
CAATATCATAGTTCGTCTTTCCTAAACGATCATTGAAGGCTTCAGCGTACTTTTTATTAACATACTCACGATCATCAGGATGGATCTTTTGCATCCAGCAATCCCAAGTATTAGGAAATTCATCCTCGCTACTATAGCCTAATAAATTTCTAAAAGCTTTAGACCATATACATTGTTTTAAAGTCCCCTTTCTATCGTATTCGATGCACCATAATCCTGAAGTTACATTAGAATGCACGAAATTAGAGGTATTGTTTTCAAGCTTTAGTTGTTTTTGATATTCTATGCCTTCATCTTCATATACCCACAAAGACAGATTTTTATCCTCTGCACGATCAGAGTATCTGCCGATATTAAGACTTACTTGGGTACCATCTGTTTTACGATAGGAGATGCTAACTTTCTTATTAGACCATAGCTTGTTATAGAGAAGCTCATAATCTAATGTCTTTTCAATTGCCGCTCTATCTTCTGCCAACACAAATTTTTCACAATAGATTTTAAGTGCTTCGGAATAACAGCCATTCTTCTCTTTTACGATCTGTCTAAAATAATCTGGACCTAAAATGTCATGAAAAAGATCGCGCTCCTTATCTAGCACGTATACGCCCATATACTTAGGGGCTATCATTCTTAGAAACTGCTCTGCATCTTTTTTTTCTTCAAGCATTCTCTGAATTACGAGAGCATAAGGAGCTTGGTTATTTTGTTCCATATTATTGTTGTTATCTTGGGAAAAATTCTGATCGTGATTTTTTACCATAGATACCATCCCTTAAAAATAAGGGCTTTGTACCGTAAATAAGATCTATCGATTTGCCCGCATGAAGTATATTTTAAATTTGTAAAATTTTCATAAGTATAAGTACAGATCAATTAGTAATTTTACGCCTTCACCATTATGATTATGCTTGTTTTATCTCATTTTTTAAAACTTGCAAGCTCTTTTATAAAGAGTCGTAACATCGTTTTTTAAATGTAGTTCCAAACAAAAGAGGAGGCCATCTAGCCTCCCCCCTAAAGTTGCTTTCTTTACTTGCATTAGACTAGCAAATGAATAAAGCTTGTAATGATAAATGCATTAAAGAAATCGATAAACAGAGAGCCTACCAGAGGTACTACGAAGAAGGCCTTATCTGAAGGACCGTTGGCACCGGTAAAGGTCTCCATATTAGCCATGGCATTTGGAGTTGCTCCCATACCAAAGCCGCAGTGACCACAAGCTATTACAGCAGCATCATAGTCAGACCCCATTACCTTGAAAGTTACAAAGTAGGCAAAAAGAGCCATGATGATGGTTTGGGTAAGTAAAATGGTGACCAGAGGAATTGCCAGTGCTGCAAGCTCCCAAAGCTTTAGTGTCATCAGCGCCATTGCAAGGAAGAACTGCAGTGACAACGAGCCTACAATACCGATGGTATGAACAGGAATGGGCCTTGAGGTATAGTCGGTGATATTTCTAATAATTGCCGCAATAAACATGGGCCCTAAATATGCAGGGAAGGTAAGACCAACTTTCTTGCACCCTAAGATCACGAAATAGCCAAGTCCCATGGCAATGACGAGATAAACTACTGCCTGAAATAAGCCATGCTCGTCAAATACAGTCTTGGGATCATCTTCATAGGCATCAGCATTTTTCTTAAAGTGATCCTTAGGACCTGAATGTAGCATTCTGCGGCTTACCAATAGCTTACCTACAGGTCCTCCGATCATAGAGCCTGCAACTAAGCCAAAGGTTGCGGCTGCAATTGAAACTGAAAGACCTGCATCGAGGCCATATTCTTCAAGCAGAGGGCCAAAGGCTCCAGCTGTACCGTGACCTCCTGATAAAGAAACTGAGCCGGTTGCAATGCCAATTAGTGGATTTAGACCAAACAGAGAGGCAAGACCGATGCCGGCTACATTTTGTACTGCAATAAGGCATAAGGCGCAGCCTAGGAAAATTGCTACCGCCAAACCGCCTTTTATGAGGAAGCGCAGTGATGCCAAAAAGCCTACAGAGGTAAAGAAACAGGTCATCAAAAGATTCTTTAAGGTAGAATCAAAGCTGAAGACAAAATAATTGGTCTCATGCCCTATCAATGCAATTATTGCAAAGATCAATCCACCTACTACTGGGGCTGGAATAAAAAATTTCTTTAAGATTGGGGCAATATGCTTACCAAGGTGACCTAATAGCAATACAAGGCATGCAAGTAGCAAGGTCACTGTTTCATCACAATTTAGCGTGTATAGGATCTCCTGGCCTTCCATTTATATCCTCAGTTCAGTCTGGAGCAAAAAATTTTCTCGGAACCTAATCCGATGGATTATTTTTACAAATAAGTAACTTGAATACAAATGCTTTAAAAAAAGACATAATTTTGTCTTTTTTGGGGCG
>CAVJLP010000026.1:8032-21132 GCA_963650525.1 Firmicutes bacterium CAG:534 | reverse complement strand
GCAAAAAAGGAGCACTTTAGGATTAGTGCTCCTCTTTAAGAGTATTTAGCAAAAGCTATCAATCAGTTCTTTTTGGCCTGCTCTTTTAAAAGATCACGGATCTCAGTTAGCAGTACTTCCTTAGGATCAGGAGCTGCAGGCTCAGCCTCTTTTTCAGCAATCAAGGTGTTCTTGATCTTCATCATCACCTTAACTGCGGCAAAAATTGCAAAGGCAATAATGATGAAATCAAAAATAGTCTGAATAAAGGCGCCGTAGCTTAAAATAATGGCATCGTGCTCTTCAGTTTTATCCTGCAAAGTGATAGCGAGATCCTTGAAATCGACGTTACCTACTAAAATACCGATTAACGGCATGATGATGTCAGATACTAATGAAGAGACAATTTTGCCAAAGGCAGTACCGATGACCACACCGACTGCCATATCAACAACATTACCCTTCATGGCAAAATCACGGAATTCCTTTAAAAAGGAGGTGCCTTTGCTTTTGACGCTCTTAACGTTGTCAGTGATATTCATATTTACCTCGAAGATGAAATTTGCGCGATTTTATCAATTTTTAGCAATATAAGCATCATCTTTTAGCTAGGTTTTCTAAGATGCTGTTTAAGATAACGGCTAATTACTGTACTTCTTTAAAGCGCGTCTTGGCAGTTTGGATCTGGATCTTGGCAGCATGTGCATCATAGATCCCCTGTAAATTGCTGATCTCCTTGTCGGCATCTTGCTGTGTCATACAGTTACGATACCAGCATCTGCTACTACCATCCCAACGATAGCCTAATTCCTTAAGCTTATCCTTAGCATCAAATGGAGCACCAATGGCCCATACTCTATAGGTTCTTTGAAGCGCTCTTTCAATAAGCATAGTGAAGGCCTGAGGCTCAATATGCATAAGCCAGATGGTTGCAAGGCAGTCAACATAAGCACGGTGAGCATCATAAAACCAACCACGGAACATATTTAGATATTCAAGTTTGGTTCCAGAAGAGCCAAAGACAGTCCAGTCAATCCCCTTGCAAGAGCAGGCCCAGGATAAATCTGCAAGTGAAGGGAAGCGACGGTCAAAAAATGCTCTGTCAAAGAGTGCATTATGAGCAATCACGATGGGACGGCCCTGAAGCATGGAGGCAACTTTGGTCTCATCAAAGCTGTGACCTGCCACCATGTCATCAGTGATATGGGTAAGCTCTTGGATCTCAAGTGGGATCTTGCGGTGAGGATCCTCAAACTCATCATAGTAGCTGTCAATTGATAAAAGGATCTTTCTGTCAAAAGAATAGGTACAACGTACCATACCAAGCTCAATTATCTGCTCCTGTCCAGGTTTTACGCCAGTGGTCTCGGTGTCTAGAAATACCGCTGTATGTATCTTCTCACCAGGCACGGCCTCATGAAGCTTTAACGGAAAGGTCTCTTCAATTCCAGGAAGTGTTAAGGGTATACGCTCAAGCAGTCTAAAGTTTTGAGGACGGCTTTGAATTTCATCAAAACGTTCAATGGGAAATCTGTCCTGAACCATATTATTTCCTCAGGTAAGCATCAAAGGGCATCTTTTTTTAAATAAGCGAAAACTCCCAATTGAGATTTCAATTATGGATGCCGGCATTATTTTTTCAATATATGAATATCTATTATAGCTGTTGCTTTGATACAGTGCTTGTTTTTTGTCAGGGCTATGCAAAAAAAGCTTTAATTTTAAGAGCTTGTGAGGAGATCGGCTTAGGAAAAATGAAGTCTGTGTTATTTTGAGGAAGATTTCAGACAAATGCAGACTCAAATAAGCAGGTGGATCCTAATTTGAATCCACCTGTGTGTGACATGCTTAATTTAAGCTTGTGCCTTCAAGTTTGGCACCTACCGCCTTTAAGCTTAAAAGAGAGCCACTTAATACGAAGATCTGATCCTGATCAAAGCCGTGACCTACTAGAATACGTGACGCCACATAGGCTGTCTGACCTACCATGCAGGAGATGACAATTTTTTTATCCTGCGGGATCTTATCTAAGCTCTCACGTAGCTTTGCTATAGGAATATTCACAAAGCCTGCAGGATGTAACTCCTCAAAGCTCTTTTGCGGACGTACATCTAATTTAAAGGCATCATCATAGTCCTCTAAGTCCTCAACACAGATAGGATTAAACAATCCCTGTACCACGTTATCTGCAACTGAACCTATGATTTGAGCTACATCACGTTGAGAGGATACGGGAGGCGCATAGGCATGGTTACGTGATGCAAGATAGTCTACGGTATCATTGCCAGTGGCCATCAAGGTTGCCACAACATCGATAAATTTAGCTACGGCGTCCTTATCACCTGCAGCCTGAGCACCATAGATCTTGCCATCTTCACGTGAGAAGATAAGCTTGGCATGAACACGCCTTGAGGTAGGATAGAATCCTGGATGATCAAAGCTGTGCGTTACCACGGCAACTGCACTTTCATCCTCCTGCTTAATTTCACGCATAGGCATACCACATGAGCCAATTGCCACATCAAAGAGCTTGATAATAAAAGCCCCGGCATCGCCTAGGTATTCATGCTCCCATACCTCACCTTGGGTGATGTAGAACGCTGCAGCTCTTATCTGCTGTGGGATCGGTGTTGCCTGAAGAGCAGGACGGCTTATTTCTGAGCATTGATCGCAGCTTAGGATGATGTCACCTACTGCCAATACATGCTCATCTGAGGTACGCATGTAATTATCAACTTCAATAAAGCCATGATCGTCAACCTCGATACCGGCATCCTCTGCAATTTGAGTATTAGGTTTAACCCCTTGAGCTACGATGGCAAAATCAAATTTTTCCTCGATGCCATTTGAGAAGGTTACCAAAAGTCCTGTATCAAGATCCTTTGCAGATGCTACGGTGGTGGCAAGTCTCAGCACTACGCCGTGATCTGAAAGCTCTTTTTCAGCATAGGCAGTGATTTCTTCATCTATCTTAGAGAGGATATGTTCACCTCTGCTACACACTGTAACCTTAAGTCCTTGAGCACGAAGGTTTTCAGCACTCTCAAGGCCAATTGCGCCACCGCCTATAACCAAAGCAGAGCGGGCACCATTATCAATAAAGCCTTTGACAAGATCAGTCTCCGGCACTGTTTTTAAGGCTGATACAAATTTTGACTGCTCAGCCCACTTAGGCATGATCGCACTAGATCCGGTGGCCAAAACTAGATAGTCATAAGCAAGCACCGACTCTTCATTATTATTGCCAAGATCTTTAATAGTTACAGTTTTTTCATCTGTATCAAATGCAATTGCTTGCGTATTAAGCCTTAAATCAAGGTTATATACCTTCTTTAAATAGGCAGGAGATGCAGCAAAAAGATCATCATGAGATGCAACTACCCCGCCTAGATAATAAGGTAAGGCACAGTTTGCAAAGGATGGATAAGGCCCCTTTTCAATGACGGTTATCTCTAAGCTCTCATCAAGTCGTCTCAGACGGGTTGCAAGCGCGGCACCGGCTGCAACACCACCAATAATTACTACCTTCATACCTACCCTTATTTAGACTCGTACAATCACATCATCAAAATTTAGACGGCTCTTAGGACGCTTATCTAAGGTATTTGAATCCTTGGCTGCTCTGTATCCTAAGAAGATCAGGGATATTGCAGCTAAGCCTTGCTCCTTTAATCCCATAAGCTCATCTATCTTCTTAAAATCAGCTCCCTCTACAGCTGTTGAATCTACACCGTAGCTTTGGGCTGCATACAAAACCGTGGCCATGGCAATATAGGTCTGACGGGCATTCCAGTTTAAAACACCGATCTCTGCATCATGCTCTTTTACAAAGGCCATACAGCCATCAGCACAGGCCTCAATCTTAGCCTCGCTAAGACGTCCATCCTCGTGTTGTTTTTTGGCAACCTTAAGTGCGTATTCCTTATCAATTGAGGTCTTAGCAGTGAGCACTAATACATTGGCACAGCTATCAAAGCGTTGTACGTTAAAGTCAGGAAGAGCCTCACGGATCCGCTTTTTGCTCTCTCTGTCCATTAAAAAGAACTTCCATCCCTGTATATTTACCGAGCTTGGAGTTAAGCGCAGACATTCTAAGATCTTATTTAAAACCTCATCACTGATATTCTTATTTTCATCGTAATACTTGGTGGTGTAGCGCTTTTGCATGAGTTCTAGAAAATCCATAACGACCTCAAATAAAAAGGAAAGTGAAGTAAACAGATCTTCTCTTTAAGATAAAGAGTTGCTTTTATTTTACACATCTTAGGTCTTTTTCAGGCATTTGACTTATGCATAACGTGCACTGTAGCGCATGATCTTTACTCTCACCTTTTTGGAACTGTCACTTTTGCATTTCTTAATTTTTTATAAAAGGTCTAAAATACGGCCGCCAACGGACTTAATCACATAATTTTTTGGAGGCAGTTGTGTCAGAGAACAGACGCATTTCGGAGGCAGCCTGCGAGGCATACTCCACATTAGCCGAAGGTCGCACAAAGAGATTGCGCACTGCAATTTTCTATATTGGAGGATTGGCAATAGGCGCCTTAATAGGTGTTTTGAATATAGATGCAATAAATGAGTTAATGGAATTTATTGCAACTGTATTTACAAGACTGTTCAGTCTAGTTGCAGTACCAGTGATTGCTTTGTCATTGATTACCACACTTGCAAAGCTAAATCACGGCTCAAACGGTGGTAGGATCTTCATGCACACTGTGTTTTACACTCTGCTGACTACTATCCTAGCTGCATCTTTGGCAGGTGCCCTGTTTATCCTGATTGCACCTGAGAATATTCCATCAGGCACTCCAATGGCTGAAGGCTTTAATGCAGCTGAAGTCGGAGGCGGTACCACTTATTACAGCCATATTCTGAGTGTTATTCCAAATAACCTCATTCAGCCCTTTGTTGCAGGCAATGTTTTATCAGTTTTAATCATCGCAGCCGCCTTGGGCTTAGGGCTTGCTGCCATGCCCTCATCTGAAGGACGCACTACAGTTGTAAAGCTGTTCTCAGGTCTGCAGGATTTGTTATTTGTTTTAATTCATTGGTTGATTGCAGTCTTGCCCTTAGGCATCATTGCCTTTACCGCTCAGCTTGTAACCCAGCTTGAGGCAGGCGTAATTTTAGGCGGAATTGCCCAGTATTTTGGTGTAGTCCTAGGCTCAAACTTCATTCAGATGCTACTCATACTGCCTCTTATTCTGGTGCTTCGTGGCCTAAACCCTTTAAAGGTTGCAAGAGGCATGGCTCCTGCGTTGATGGTTGCCCTGTTCTCTAAGTCATCTGCCGGTACATTGCCAGTCACTATGGCCTCTGCTGAGGATAATCTTCATGTCGATACCAGGGTATCACGCTTCGTCCTGCCTATTTGTACCACCATCAACATGAACGGCTGTGCCGCCTTCATTTTGGTAACCTCACTTTATCTTATGCAAAATGTTGGTCTTGAAATAACCATGATGACCATTCTCACCTGGATTTTTATTGCCACTATTGCAGCAGTTGGCAATGCCGGTGTGCCCATGGGTTGCTTCTTTTTGACTATTTCCTTGATGTCATCTATGCATGTGCCAGTTGATTTCATGGGGGTTATTTTGCCGGTATATGCGGTAATTGACATGATCGAAACTTGTCTTAATGTCTGGTCTGACTCTTGCGTCTGCAATATCGTCAATAAGGAAATGACCGGGAAATTACCTGAGATCGAAGCTAAAATCTAAAAAACAGGTATCAACTTTAACTATAAAGAGGTGTACATGTGTACACCTTTTTTTATATCTGCTATTGCTTTTTGTATTTAGAAATATTAATATTAACGCATCAACAATAGTTAATAACTAAGTCTTATTTAAACATAATCTAGATATTTATCTAGCATTAACAGTAAGTTAAGGAATAAACATGGCACACATACTCCCACCCTTCAGAGCAGATCACGTAGGCTCCTTTTTACGTACCGAAAAGATTTTTAATGCACGTAATCTTTTTGCCAAGGATCTGATTTCAAAAGATGAGCTCACCAAGATCGAGGATGAGGAAATTGCAAAGTTAATTGCAGCACAGAAGGCTGCAGGTCTTAAGGCTGTAACTGATGGTGAATTCCGTCGTGCTTTCTGGCATCTTGATTTCATCGTAGGTCTTGATGGTGTCACCAAGGTCGGTGCCAAGGAGTGGTCTACTCATTTTGAAGGCACACAGCCTAAGGCTGAGACTGCTGTAATTACTGGTAAGGTAGGTTTTTCCAATACCCATCCGTTCGTTGATCATTTTAAGCGTATCAAGGCACTTGCTGGGGACAACCTAGTTAAATTTACTATTCCTTCTCCTTCAATGCTCTATCAGATCTGTGTAGTCCGTACTCAAAACTACAAAGCAATTGATATCTACAAGGATAACGATCAGGCTCTGCTTGACGATATTGCCACTGCCTGGACTGATGCAATGCTTGCCCTCTATAACGAAGGCTGTCGTTACCTGCAGTTTGATGATACCTCTTGGGGCGAGTTCTGCTCTGATGAAAAGACCGCCCTCTATTCATCCTACGGCCGTGATCTAAAATGGGTTCAGGAAAAATATGTTGAGGTCTTAAACAAGATCATTGCCAAAAAACCTGCCGATCTGACCTTAACTATGCATATCTGCCGTGGTAATTTCCGCTCCACCTGGTTCTCATCAGGCGGTTATGAGCCTGTGGCTGAGCTCCTCTTTGGTCACTGCAACCTAGATGGCTTCTTCCTTGAGTATGATTCTGACAGAGCCGGTGATTTCAAACCTCTGCGTTTTATCAAGGATCAGACTGTGGTTTTGGGACTTATCACTTCCAAGTTCCCTGAGCTTGAAGATAAGGCTGTGATTTTGGAGCGTATTAAGGAGGCTTCTCAATACGTACCCTTAGAGAGACTGTGCTTGTCTACCCAGTGTGGATTTAGCTCAACTGAGGAGGGTAACAAACTTACCCACGATGAGCAGTGGGCCAAAATCCGTCTGGTAGTTGAGATTGCCAACGAAGTTTGGAAAGACGCCAGATAATCAATAGTATAAAAAATAAGGGCGGGATCGTAGGATCACCGCCCAATCTCTTTGAGAAATCTTCTAAGCTAGAGGATCGTTTCCAAAACGGTTAGTACCGACAGTGCCGCGGAAAACCATCATGATCCACAGTGCAATGATGGCAATGGCTCCTAAGATTAAAATCATAAATCCTAAGGATAAAAGTCCCATCAAAGCCACAATGGCACCTATGATGATGCAGACATACGGAAACAGCAACCAAAGACCTGAACGGTTTAGATCATGCATGCGTCTAAACGACACGCTGATAGATGCGAGAAACAGCCACAGACCTACAACACATGCTATAAGCTGTCCAATAAAAGGTATTAGCTGAACTGGCGCCAATACAATAGATATGAGCCATGAAAAAAGGATAAACCACCAAAATTCAGATCGCGGTGCCCTATCCTGATAATTAAAAATTTTGCTTATTAGGCAACTTTTTAAGGCCTGACCAAACGATACCATATCTGCTCCTTATGTTTGTTCTTATACAGATATTCGGGTTTTGTCTGTAAGTTACTGCATATTATCAGAGTGCTGATTTCATGAATGCACATAGATCACACTTTCAGAATTGAGTTGTCGTTCTTATATCTGAAATGGATCGTTCGGATAACTGATTGTAGATACTTTCAGGACTATTTTGAAAATTACCAAGCTTCTGCCTACTGTGGCATAGTCTGCTTTTGGTTCTGTACGTTCACAAGATCTTTCATCGTAGCCTGCGGATTTTGTAGCTGTAGTTTATATAGCGGAAAGAAATCGGCCTTTATTCCGGCATCCTTTAGAGCTGAAGCCTTGATAAAAAGTCTTGCCAGATCAGTTCCTGGAGCTGCTGTATTTGGCAAAAACACAAATTCAATGCCATCTGGATAGAGGGTGTAGTTCATTGGTGTGGCCTCAATTGCAGCTGAGATCACATTAAAAAGTGGCATATGATACTCTTCAAATTTTTTATCAAATTCGCGGGCACAGAGCATGGCAGCATACTGCGGATCTGAAAAGAAATCGTTAAAGCTTAGGAATCTGTCAGTTTTGGTATTGATATTGATGGTCTCAAGCTTGCGTGTCTGTTGTCCGTCAATATTCTTGGTAATATCAGCATCTATCAGTGCAATATCCAATCCCTTCAAATTACGGATCTTAAGCGTTATCTCCTGAAAGCCTGAGGGGGATGGAGTTAAGATCAAGCCATCTTCACTTTGTTCAAGCTTCTGTAGCTCATCATTGCGCATGGTTATGATCTCGCGTTCAAAGCGTGAGACATAAAAGCGAGCAAAGCGTGAACACAGCTCAGAAAACTGTTCACTTCTACACTTATCTGACATATGCAGCAGTGTGGTGCTGTAGGAGCGTTCTTCTGTTACATCGTAAGTTTGAGTATCCGCCATGACATTTAGGCTTACGGTAAGCAGGATAGATAGACCAAGTAATTTATGACAGCGCATATTCAAACACCGGAAAATAAAATTCTTTTAGCCTGTCTAATGAGTAGGCAGCATTAGCAGGAGATGTGGAAGGATTATGCAGGATCCTAAGATAGCTATCAGTTATAAGGCTTTGGTTAAAGCGTAGAAAAAGTTTTTTTGACAGAGCACCGTTGGTAACTATCATTTTTATATCACTGTAGCTTTTTAAAAAGGTGGTGATATCGTTTGGCTCTATATCATGAATGGCACTATCTAATGATCCCTCACGGTTACAGCTCTTGATGACATCAAACAGAGCAATATGTGTAAAAGCTAAGGCCTTCTTGCGATCCTCTATTGTCACCAGCTCTTGATTTAAAAAAGCGCCTAGAAGCTTAAAGAAACGGTTTTGCGGATGAGCATAATAAAATGAGGCCTTAAGTGAAGCCACAGATGGCATGGAGCCTAAGATCAGCACCCTTGCATTAGGTGGTACGAACGCTGTAAGCCCCTCTAGCATGGAATCCTCATTCTTTTCTAGTTAAAAAACATCTCCCTTAATCTTGACACTAAAGATAAAAAAAAGAAAGGCTTATCAGATGATAAGCCTAAGAACGTATTTAGTATTTAGGATCAGAGAAATTTAGGTCCCTTAGGCTCTGGAATATTATCCTGCTTAGTTGAAAAGCGTCTGGCAAAACGATAACGGCAGAGCTTTAATGAAATAGCTGCCATGATAGCTGAGGATACGGCTACGACATTTAAGGCATAAAGTCTTAAAAGCATAAAGGCCCAGAAGGGATCAAATTCCTCTTTGTTCATAATTGAGGCCTCTAAAAATCTGAGCTTTAAAATAGCAAAGTATTTCTCAATCACAGCAAATACCACAATGGTGATCACGGCAAGAACTATATAACCAGGCAGATTTACCAAAAAAGCCTTAAGACCTGCCTTTAGTGCATTTTTGTTGCCTGCAGCTGCTGCCATGGCAATTGAAACCAGGATAGAAAAAATCAGCACCAAAGCTAGTCCGCAGTATGCAATTGACTGTGTAACCCTGCGCGAAAACTCTAGCTGCTCAGGAGTTCCTATCTGTAATACCTGATGTGATTTAGCAGCCTCCTCATAAATTGCCATTGCCTGATTGCTCTGAATATCTATGTAGAAAACAGAAATTGCAATTGCAAGATACCATGCAAGTGTCAGCATCAGCATTAATGGAAGCTTTCCTAAAATAACCTTAGGTAGAGCTGAAATTCCGGTGGCTCCCTGTGTTTCTCCTCTTAAACCGCAACGCACAAAGCAGGAATATACGGCAGGTGAGATTAATGCAAGAGGCACGCTGATAAAACAGATAAGCGGCGTGATATAGCGCATAACACAACCTTCAAAGAAGCCTGTTATGCCGGCTATAAGAGAACAAAAAGGACCACCTACGCCGCTAGAGTGTAGGCAGTCCTTAGGATTATTTTCTATCATCTAAGCTAATTTAGATAAATGCTGCAGCAATGATCACCATGATCTGGGGTGACAGAATGCGCAGGAACATGACGAAAGGATATACGGTTGCATAACCGATGGAGGAAGCCTCTGCATCCTTGTACATGCCGTTTGCATATGCAAGAGCCGGAGGATCGGTGTAGGAGCCGGCCATCATACCGCATGCTACCAGATAGTTGACCTTGGAAACCTTTATTACAAGGAAGGTAACAATCATGATAGGAACGATGGAGATCAAGGCAGCCCATGCCATCCATGTAAGGCCAGGACCTTCGGTTAAAGTTTCCCAGAAGCCGTTAGCACCAGCACAGATACCCACAATGGTTAAGAACAGGGTAATACCCATGGCATTGAAGGTTTCAATTGCTGCAGGAGGTAATCTCCAGTGAACACGGTTACCAGTCCATGTATCACCAAAGCGAGCAAGTAAGATGGCCATCACCAGAGGACCGCCTGCAAGACCTAGCTTCATAGGTGCAGGTACACCCGGAATAGGAACAGGAATTGAGCCTAGGAGGATACCTAAGAAAATACCGATGAATACTGGCATCATACCAACTTGGTTGTAGGTAGCTGAGGAGTTACCGACAAGCTTACCGGCCTGCTTTACATCATCAGCAGTACCGATGACGTTGATCTCATCACCAAACTGCAGGACGAAATCATCAGACGGGAGCATCTGCACACCGGCTCGAATGATACGGGAGACAGATAGATTAAAGCGCTCAACCAAATGCAGATCACCAAACTTGTGATTGCAGATGTGAGAGTTAGTAACAATCAGATGACGTACCACCATGCGGGATCCACGGGTGGTCATCACATCGTTTGCAGAAATACCGATAGCAGTCAGAGCCTTGGACAGCATTTCAGGTGCACCAACTAGATGTACGTGATCGCCTGCTTCTAAAACCTGATCTTTCTTAGCAACAGAGAGCTCGCCGGCACGCTTAAAGCGGGAGCAAACAATAGTACCCTCGCTGACACCTGGAATATCTGCAATGGTCTTACCGATGAAATTGCTGTTCTTGATCTCAATATTCATGACGCCTAAGGCTTTGCCCTTAGACTTGGCAGCTGCATAATCCTCGCCTGCCTTATTGATATCAACCTTGAAGATGATGCGCATAACGATCATGGTGATAAGCAGTGAGCATACGGCAAAAGGATAAGCCATGGCATAAGCTGAAGGAACAACGCCTGCATCAAAGCCATTAGGAATGGTGCCACCATTTGCGGAGAATGCTGTGGCCATATCATTGATCATGGAGGTACCAGCGCCTAATGCCGGAGTATTGGTAATTGCACCGGTGTACATACCAATCATGGCATCAACATCAACGATTCCACAGAAGAATAAGGACATGGAGATGGCACAGCCTAATACGATAATTAGGACGGCCCATCCAATAAGCTTGACACCCTGACCACGCAAGGAGCTAAAGAAGCTAGGACCTACTTTAATACCGATAGCATATACGAAGAGAATAAGACCAAATTCCTGCACAAAGTGAAGAATTGATCCCTCAACGGTTCTGCTACCAGAGTCTGCAGTAACGTCAAAGCCAAAATATTGATGTGCAAAATGACCGACAATAATGCCGGAGAAAAGGACACCACCGATACCAAGACCTACGCCCTTATATTTAACGCGGCCAAGCAAAATGCCGAGCACTGCGCCTAAGGACACGATCAAAATGATGAAAGCAAGAGAAGACATATCTTGATTGTTAACATTATGTGTGTGAAAAAAGCGGGTACAAAGCTCCCGCCTCCCTTGTCTTGCGGACAAATTCGCTAAATTATAGCACTGTTATACAAGTAACCTGATGAAATGCCCTGAATATTAACGTTTATGCAGTACCTGTCACTATTTGCTTATGCTAATTTTGTGCATTACTAACATGTTAATAACTTTCAAATCAAGTAAAATATTTGCGAAAAATTCGCACGTTTAGACATTAAGTCTTAACTTTACATTTTTTTATTATTGTTAAATTGGTTTTTAACTTAATGATAAACAAGCATAAATAAAATTTAAAAAAATTTTCATTTTAGTGTTACTAATTTTAATTTTTGATGTATACTCTTGTATGCTTGCTAGAGACAAGTATGGTTCGTTTGAACATAAGAGAGAGGAATTTTCAAAATGTCTTCAGGGATCATGATCACCTACCCCAAGGCAATGGCCTTAAACTTCATGGGTAAGGCCCCGGCTTGGTATAAAAACACTATTCTGGCCTGCTTGGTTTTAAATCCTATCATTGCCTCAATTTCGGTAACGGTAGCTGGGTGGCTTTTAATTGCAGAATTCATCTTTACTTTGGCTATGGCCCTTGAGAGTTATCCCTTGATGGCAGGTGGACTTCTCGTAATTGAGGCCTGTGTCATCGGTCTTTGTGACATGCCTGATATTACTCATGAAATAGGCTCCAATCTCGAGGTTCTGCTGCTTTTGATGTTCATGGTGGCAGGCATAAGATTCATTCGTGATTTCCTGCTGTTTATTTTTACCAAGGTGTTGGTAAAGGTAAGATCCCGCGTCATGCTAGCTTTCCTGTTCTGCTTCTTATCAGGCGCGATTTCCGCCTTCATGGATGCCTTAACTGTGCTTGCAATCATTATTTCAACTGGTATTGGTTTATATAACCTATATGTGGAAACGATCTCTGGATCAAAGCTTGCAACTGCAGTAAAGGATGGTGCATTAATTCCTGATAACTACAAGGCGGATGTTGAGCAGTTCAGAGCATTTTTGCGCAGTATTCTGATGCATGCGGCAGTTGGTACAACCCTAGGTGGTATCTGCACCATCGTCGGTGAGCCGCAGAACTTGATCGTAGGTAATATTGCAGGATGGCACTTTGGTGATTATCTTTTGCGTATGTCCATGGTCTCTGTACCGGTAGTAGTCTGCGGTCTTCTAACCTGTGTCTTAGTTGAGAAGTTTTCACTCTTTGGCTACGGTGCAGAAATGCCAGAGAGCGTTTATAAGGTTTTAAAGGAGCAGGATGATAAAAATTCATCAGCACTCTCCCGTCGTGACAAGCTCTCCTTGGTAATTCAGGGAATTGTTTTCTGCTGGTTGATTTTAGCTCTTGCCTTCCATCTAGCTTCCGTAGGGCTTATAGGTTTGAGCGTTATCATTCT
>CAVJLP010000026.1:1460-8022 GCA_963650525.1 Firmicutes bacterium CAG:534 | reverse complement strand
TCCCTCTGCGGTCGTACCTCAGAGGAGGAATTAGGTCAAGCCTTTACTGAGTCCATGCCCTTCTGCGCACTGTTATGTGTATTCTTTGCAGTAGTCTGTGTGATCTCCAAAAACGGACTTTTTGATCCTATTATTTCTTGGGTGTTAGCATGCCCTCAAGAATATCATATGCCGATCTTTTATCTTGCAAACGGTATTATCTCCTCTGTATCTGATAACGTCTTCGTGGCTACCATCTATATTGAGCAGCTTCGTGATGCCTTCATGCAGGGAACCATCAGTGCCGAGCAGTTTGATGAGCTGGCAATTGCTGTAAACGCCGGTACCAATTTGCCATCTGTTGCCACACCTAACGGTCAGTCTGCATTCCTCTTCCTTTTGACCTCATCAATTGCACCGCTTATCCGTCTGCCCTACTTCAAGATGATGTGGATGGCCTTACCCTATACCATAGTATTAACTCTTGTCGGTTTGCTATGCGTTTGGTTCCTAGTGCCAGATCTGACCACTGAACTCATCGATGCCGGCTTAATCCATCGTGCGGTATTACCTCAATAACTTATAAATCTGACTTGAAACTTTGGGCCTCCTCTAGGAGGCCATTTTTTTGAAATATATGCAAATTTATTGCATATATATAATTTATTCTTTTCTTTTTGAAAATATTGGTGCAAATTGTTAAGTAATTCAGATCATTATTTAAAATGGCGTCTAATTTTTGCAACATTGAGCACAGTTTTAACACCATTAGTGAATGCTATAATCTGAACGAATATTATAAATCTGGCTTTTCTTTTAAAAATCAAATAGATAAACGCGAAGGTAGTAAAATTCACGCTTCGGCTTGAATGCAATTAATTGATTTTTAAAGAATTTCCTCTAAATACAACCAGACCAAACGTTAAGAAAAGGACAATTAGTAATATGACACAGCCGGGTTCTATGACGGCGGGCAAGGCCTTCGGACTCAATTTCATGGGTTCAGCCTCCCCCTGGTATAAGCTCCTAATCGTAGCATTTTTAATAATCAATCCTATTTTATTCTGGATAAACCCCTTTGTGGCCGGATGGGCACTAGTCGCGGAGTTTATCTTTACTCTGGCCATGGCACTTGAGTGCTATCCGTTGCAGCCTGGCGGTCTTTTGGCCTTTGAAGCCTGCGTCATCGGTATGTGCACCATGGACGGGGTTAAGCATGAGCTTATTGCCAATATCGACGTGATCCTATTGTTGATGTTCATGTTGGGCGGTATTCATTTCGTCCGTGATTTCCTCCTTTTCATCTTCACCAAAATTTTGGTTAAGGTAAGAAACGGTACTGCTATCTCATTGCTCTTCTGCATAGTCTCAGGCTCACTTGCAGCCTTCGTCGATGCTCTAACCGTACTTGCGGTTATTATTGCAATCTGCATGGGTCTGTATCGTGTTTATCACACTCATATCTGTGGTGATGCAGCGACCTCTCGTCTATCAGATGACAGCTTTGTGCCTGCAGAGAAGAAAGAGGATCTTGAAAAGTTCCGCGCTTTCCTGCGCTCTCTTTTGATGACAGCTGCCGTCGGTACCACTATCGGTGGTATGGCTACCCTCGTAGGTCAGCCTCAGAACCTTGTAGTAGGTCAGGTTTGCGGTTGGCACTTTATGGAATTTTTAATCCGTATGGCGCCAGTATCAGTACCTATCATGATCTGCGGTTATGGTACCTGCTTCCTCTTAGATAAGTTCAAGCTCTTTGGTTTTGGTGCCAGAATGCCTGAGTCTGTATATGAAGTTCTTGTAGAGCGCGATAAGATCCAGTCAGCAGAGCTCTCCATGCGTGATAAGTTGCGTCTGGTTATTCAGGCAGTATGCTGCGTATGGTTAATCTGCGCCCTAGCCTTCCACTTTGCAGCTGTAGGTCTCATCGGCCTTTCAATCATCGTGCTTGCTACCACCTTCTGCGGTGTTACCACTGAAGAAGAAGTTGGTCATGCCTTCACTGAATCAATGCCGTTCTGCGCTCTGTTGTGCGTATTCTTCTGCATTGTAACCATTATTGCCCAGCAGGATCTGTTCCGTCCCTTCATCGATTGGGTCTTCTCAATCCCCAAGGACACTCAGATCCCAGTATTCTATCTTGCTAACGGTATTATCTCTGCTGTATCTGATAACGTCTTCGTAGCAACCATCTATATTGAGCAGGTGCATGATGCCTTAATTGACAAGATCATCACCCCTGATCACTATAATGATCTGGCAATTGCTATTAACGCCGGTACTAACCTGCCTTCAGTAGCAACTCCTAACGGTCAGTCCGCATTTTTGTTCCTGCTGACTTCTGCAATTGCTCCGTTAGTAAAATTGCCTTACATGCGTATGATGTGGATGGCTTTGCCTTATACTATCGTACTTACCATTGTAGGTCTGTTGTGCACCATGTTCCTCATTCCTGAGTTCACTCCTATATTTGAACAGATGGGATGGATCCCCTCCTCAGTTGCAGAGCATGCAGCCGAGCTCTCAGGTGCCGTAGGATCTCATTAATTCATAACTAGGCTCCCTTAGGGGAGCCTTTTGGAGATAAGTGTGCTTCGTTTTATCAAAAGCTTCACCGCATGCAGAACCTGCTGGTTTCTGCTTTTTTTATTTGCAATTGTAATTGACGGTTGCGCACTTTATTTTCAATATGGATTAGGCTTAAGACCCTGTGTAAATTGTGTCTATGAGCGTGCTGCAATTGCCGCATTTGGCGTCTGCGGACTTATAGGAATACTCTTTGCAGGGGTTGCCTTCATAAGATTTTTGGTATCTGTAGCTTTTTTGACAAGCTCTCTTTGGGGACTATCTGTAAGCTTTGAGCATTATGAGAGTACGTTAAACCACGGCTTTGGTAGTCAGTGCCGTCTGGCTGCGGATTTCCCCTCTTTCTTAAAGCTTGATGAACTACTGCCCTTTATGTTCAAACCACTTGATACCTGTTCACCACTTGACTGGTCATTCTTAGGACTGTCAATGCCGCAATGGCTGGTGATCATTTTTGCCTGTGGAGTTCTAGTCTCCTTCTTCTTTTTAATCTCGCAGTTTGCAAGATTAAAACGCAAAAGCTCAAGTCGCTATTATTGATAAAATAGGCAGTTTCAATGTGAAGCTGCCTTTTTTATCTCAGATCCCAAAAGGGGTATTGGCAATTTTCTCTATCTTGTAAAGATCTGCATTGCCACTGTAAGGAATAGGGGCAGAGAGCTTTACCTTGTATAAATCCTGAAAGTTCTGCGAGGTGATTGCTGCAAGCTTTTTTTCTGAAATATTTAAAAAGTCAGCGATGAATTTTAAGGTATAGCGTACATAGCAAGGCTCATTCTCTTTCCCACGTACTGGAACTGGTGCAAGATATGGACAGTCAGTTTCTACCATCATTCTGTCAAGTGGTACGTACTTTACTACCTCTCTTACATTATCAGAAGCTTTGAAGGTAGAAATTCCGGTAAATGAGATATAAAACCCCATATCAAGACATTCACGGGCCATCTCAACTGAGTCTGTAAAGCAGTGAATAACACCGCCGCTGTCACGAGCATTGGTAGCACGCAATAAGGAGACGGTGTCCTTATGAGCCTCTCTTGCATGAATCACCAGTGGCTTTTTAAGTTCTACTGCAAGCTCAAGCTGGCGCGCAAAGCTTTTTAGCTGCAGTTCACGAGTCTCAGGAGCGTAATGAAAATCAAGACCGCACTCACCTAATGCCAGAACCTTTTTGTGACTTAGGATCTCTTTAAGATCATCTTCAGACCAGTTAGGATCATCTTCAAGATTTAGCGGATGAACTCCGCAGGCAATATAGATATTGTCTCTATCCTTGGCAATAGCAAGATTTTTTTCAAAATCCTTGGTACTGCAGGCAACCGTTAAAAAATGAGTAACCCCGCAGGCATAGGCACGAGAGAGTATTGCATCTACACTACGTGTATCATCGTAGGATAGATCAGCTAGATGACAGTGTGAATCAATCAGGTATTCCACTTGCTGCTCCAAATTTAGCGTATTTATAAAGAAGCTTATGCATTTACGGCATAACTTTTAAAGAGAATTGAGTCTGTATTTTGACCATATCGGAGTTTTGGATTTAGTCTGCATGGGTTCAAGAAGCACGTTTTCACCTATGATGAAGGCGCCCTCCTGCCTACCTAGGTTCTCTAAATCCTTCCATTTTTTTAGTGCAGGTCTGCCAATTAGACGGTAGGCTCCCTGACACTCCTTATTCAACATCCCCTTATGGCTTACCACCTTGATATCAAGCCTTTGGCTTATAAGATCAAGAGTCCAAGGCTTGGCTATTCCTATTACACAAAGTTTATTAATTCCTCTGTCCTTTGCTAATACTTCAGCTTTTTTTAGTGCAATTTCAGGTGAAAAATATGGATTAATATTGGGAATGGCAAAGCCTAAGGTCAAGATCATCACCAAAATACCAATTGAAAAGGTCGCTATACCATTAGCAACTGATGCAGTCAGCACGCGGATCACAGATAACAGTGTTGCAAGCAGAATAAACAAGAAGGCACATACCACATAGGTGCCGTTTAGGAGCGGAAAATCATCATTTAAAAAATAGGCTACGACAAACAGCGCTGAAAACGGGAGCAACCCTAGCACTAACAAAAGCTTTACTAGCTTATCTCTAGCACCTGCTGCCATTAAATATCGAGATAGCACTGCTCCGAGGGTTGGTAGCGCGATCAATACATAAAAATCAGATTGAGCCTTACAAAGGCTTGCAACTACCAGGGTAATAACCGGGGTTAAAAAGGCAAAGAGGTAGGCACAGTCACAGCGTGATTTTTCATGCAACAGTACTCTTATTCCTGAATATACGGAAGCAACTCCTATGGGCAGTGAGATCAGGACAAAGGACCATAGATAAAAGAAGGGATCATGAAAATGTCCCATCTCTCCTGATAAAAAACTTAAGGGCAGGTCAATAAACAGGCTTACAGCCTTATCAAGACCTCCATCCCATATGGTCAGGGCCATCCACACCAAAACTGCTGATGCTATATGCAGACACCAGCTTAGAGGAAATACCTTAAAGAGTAGCTTTAAGCGTTGCTTAATTGACAGTACTGTAATTAATAGTAGCGGAATGATGATAATGCTCCATGGGCCTAGCGTAAGACATGACAGCATCATGAAGACAGGGATCAAGTGATCCCTTCTGCGTCTTATAGCATTGTCAGGATCACTTAGAAGAGCTGAGGTTCTATCAGATAAAAGAGCTATTGCAATTAATAAAAAGGCGGTATTTATCGTATAAGGAGATACAGCCAGCGATGAGGTACATAAAAACGGAGTTGCGACCACGCAGGCAATAGTGAGGTACTGATAATTTTTGGATAGTCCCTTGGCAAAATAAGTTCCAACGATAAACATCATTGCACACAGTGCAATTACATTTAAACCAAGCAGAATGATAGAGGCTTTGACTCCTGCAATGCCATAGGAGAGCATGCAAACCCAGATATAAAGTGGTGGTAGATATGAGACAGCATATTGCGCACCACCTAGCAAAAAGAAATTTCCCTCCTCAATACCGCCTCTTGCAATGGCCAGATAATTGAGTTCATTGACAGTTGAGAGATCACGCATGAGTACAGCAGGAGCTGCACAAATCAGAAATAACAGACAAACGGTAAGTGGTGCTTTTAGATGAAACATAGGTACATGCTACTTATTTTGTTACCTATATTATGAGCTAAGTGCAGGCTATAGCACAATCTGAAATAAAAGACCTCCAGAGTATGGAGGCCTTGTGTGCCACAGAAATTACTGATTTACAGCGTCTTTGAGGCTCTTTCCTGCTTTAAATGAAGGGCTCTTAGATGCAGGAATGGTAATGGTTTCACCAGTTGCCGGATTCTTGCCCTGACGCTCGCTACGCTCGGTTACCTTAAAAGAACCAAAGCCAATTAAGGAAATCTCCTCACCTGCTGCCAAAGTTTCCTTAACGGTTTCAAGCAGGGCCTTTAAGGCTTCTTTGGTTTCAGCCTTGCTAAGGCCTGACTTCTCAGCCATCTTGGCAACTAATTCTTCTTTAGTCATTGCTTAATGCTCCTTGATAAAATGACTTAAATGCTTTTTATTAATGATAGTGAGTTTATCAAAATAAGATGAGAATTTACGCATTGCATAAATAAAAAGCTCACAGCAACGAGACAGCTGAAAATATCACTGAGTTAAAGATCGTTTTTATAAAATCAGTTTTTGTTTTTCTCAGATAAATTACCGTCCCTGATTGCAGGATCGATGTAACGGCATTTCATCCACATAAAAACAAGCAGATCTATGCTTCCTTGAACTAGCTCACATAAAAGCGTGCTTTTGCGTAACTTACTTTTATTAATTGAGGTGCTTACCGTAATAGATGCCACCCTCTCACCCTTTAAGATAACTAACGCCGGTAGCAGATAATGAATACCTGAAAACCAGGGGATGTTTTTTAATAAATAGGTTTTGGATAGTTTTATCGGGCAGGATGCATCATGAATACCATCTTGAGTGATGCGACGGCGTATGGCAGACATCAGCC
>CAVJLP010000026.1:0-1450 GCA_963650525.1 Firmicutes bacterium CAG:534 | reverse complement strand
ACGTAAGGTTATAGCCTTTGGAAATTCTCTTTCACCACAGGCCATTCCGACATTGCCCATCATTGAATAGAGCTTATCAAAAGTTGCAATGGGACACAAAAGTTCCGGCTGAAAAAAACCGACATATTTAGAGTGAATTCTGTCAATTGCGGCTTTCACAGACGCGGTAAGGCCGGATCGGCACAGCAGATTTAAAAAGAAAGCATCATTATTGCGCATGCAATAGTTGCGGATCAGGCTCTCGGAGTTGTCGGTAGACGCATCATTTACAAAAATAACGCAGAAGGAAAGTGAGGTCTGAGCCCTGTAATTATCAATTGCCTTAAAGAGCTCAGGTAGGCTTTCCTCCTGGCAACAGACTGGGATGACTATGCTTATTTCGTAAGATGCTGTCGCGTTCATCAGATAATGGTTTCTAAGTGATATACTTTACAGCAGTGATTTTAGTCTGTTTTAAAACGAAATTTGACAGACATTGCAAAAAATATTGGGAGATTAATATGGCTGAGGAAACTCTATTTACCAAAATCATCAAAGGCGAGATCCCTTCTAAAAAGGTATATGAGGATGATCTTGTTACCGCCTTCTATGATATTGCTCCTAAGGCTAAGTATCACATTTTAATTGTTCCTAATAAGCCAATCCCTACCGTATCAGATGTTGAGCCCTGCGATGAGCCACTTATGGGACACCTTTTCACTGTTGCCCGTAAGATAGCAGAAGATCTTGGTGTTGCCAAATCCGGTTACCGTCTGATCTTCAACGTAGGTCCTGACGGTAATCAGGAAGTCCCCCACATTCACATGCATTTCCTTGCAGGTGGTAATTTAGCATTAGGCGGCTTCCCCGTTAACAACTAATGAAACACTTTTTTTATAAGAGCTTTGTGCTTGCATTGGGCCTCACAGCTTTGTGGGGCTGTTCTGCCTTAGATGAGCTTGAGCAGAAGATCCATGCCAATTCAAAGGATGCTGTAGTTGAGGATGCCACAGCTCACAACAAATCTCAGGCAAAAAATCAGGGCAAGGCTAAGAATACTCAGAAATCAAAAGAGGCGCTTGAGCAAAAGCAAAGTGAGTCTTTGGCAGGAAATACCATCAAAGGAACTCATGCAACCTTAATTGATAAGACTCAGGATCCTAACACGCAGTTGTCAGATGCTGATAAGAAGTCACTTGCAGATGAGCAGGCAGCTCTTGCTAATACTGCAACTGATGATGACAGCATCGGCACTGGAAATCTGCCTCCAGTTGATGAATCCACTGCAGCAGAAATTTCCAATATGCCTGAATACGCTACTGCATCTGGCCGTCAGACTTGTCCTACACGCTACGGAGAGAGAGCCAAGACAATTGCATATGAGCTAAGCTCTAATCTTATTGCCAAGCTTTCATCTGATCATGGCAATATCTATGTTGCACCTACGGTAATTCCTGATGAATATCAGGAC
>CAVJLP010000025.1:0-24717 GCA_963650525.1 Firmicutes bacterium CAG:534 | reverse complement strand
CGTAAAACTGCTAAGAAGGGATCATAGTCCTATACATTGAGGCCGGCAATTTCGGATGTCATAAGAAATTTCTAAATTTCCAACTATGCTTGGTCATAGCTCTTCGTTTAATCATCATTATTCATCTACCGACAAATTTCAAAGGGCCGCTCATCAGCACCGCGTCCCTGATATTCCTTGACAAGCTCACGTAGAAATACGCTGGGACCTGCATACTCCATCTGTCCATACATCAGACGCTCTTTAGCATATGAAATATAAAGCCGCTCAATGGCACGAGTGACACCAACATAGGCAAGACGTCTTTCCTCTGAAATATTGCCATCACGCTCAGATCTACCTGAGGGCAAGGTGCCATTTTCAAATGCTATTAAGAATACATATTTAAACTCAAGTCCCTTGGCTGAATGAATAGTCATGAGATTTACTGCATTAGGCACACTCTCAGCATTACCTGTACCGTTAATCTCAGTTCCTGCTGCAAGTGACACGGTAGATAAGAAATCAAGTAGCAGATCACTACCCTGTGAAGGAGCTTCTGCCTCCTCAGGGTAATCAAC
This sequence comes from Firmicutes bacterium CAG:534, assembly GCA_963650525.1. Lineage (GTDB taxonomy): Bacteria > Pseudomonadota > Gammaproteobacteria > Enterobacterales > Succinivibrionaceae > Succinivibrio. The sequence continues at coordinate 24,157 of CAVJLP010000025.1, read as the reverse complement.
ATAATCGTCATACTCTGAGCCGTTATTTGCAGATCTTTCCTCAAAGGTTACGGCATTAGATACCAGCTGCTCAAGGTTCAGATGGCGCTGATTGTCATACTTACCACGCTCTTCCTTCTCATCCTTAAGACGGTACATCTCATAAAGACCAGACTTATTAATTACTTCCTTAACAAAATCAGCCAAAGATCCTGCGGTACGGCGGTATTCTGTAAGCTCATCATAAAGTTCTGAAAAGACACGTAATTTCTTTGCAAGTGAGCTTAATTCCTTAGGCGCGCCTTTTTCCTCACCGTACTGTCTTATAAGACGCACAGCCTGCATGATGGAGCATTTGCGATCGGTTGCTATTTTCCTAAGGCTCTCTACTACCTTAGGGCCAATCTTACGGGAGGGTACATTGATAATACGCAAAAGTGCCGTGTCATCAGCCTCATTTAAAAGAACACGCAAATAGGCTAAGGCATCCTGAACCTCAGCACGATCAAAGAACTTTAAGCCACCATATACGGCATAGCTGATGCCTCTGGTGGATAACTCAGCTTCAATAGGAGCTGACAGTGAGTTATTACGATAGAGCACGGCAATATCACGCGCATTTGCGCCATCCTCAATAAGATCGGAGATGAGTTTTGCCACATTGAAGCTTTCATAATAGCCACTGGCGCAATTTATGATTTCAACAGGGGATCCTGAGCCTTTTACGCCCTCAAGTGATTTGTTCACCATACGCTCATCATTTCCTGAGATGATGGTATTGGCAACATCCAAGATATTTTGGCGAGAGCGATAGTTACGCATCAGCGCATAGATCTTTACGTCCTTAAACTCTTCAGAAAAATGCTTCATGTTGGTAATTTCAGCACCACGCCAGCCATAAATTGACTGATCGTCATCGCCTACTACCAAAAGATGAGTCTCAGGTCCGGCGATAAGCTTTAAGAGATCATATTGAAGCGAGCTGGTATCCTGAAACTCATCTACCAGAATTTCCTTAAAGCGACGGTGCTGTAGCTCACGCAGATCCTGATTTTGCTGCAAGAGCTCCTTAACACGTAGCAACAGCTCAGTAAAATCAACTAGACCTTCCTTATTACAGCTTTGCTCATAGTCAGGATAGATCTTGGCAATAACTCTCTGCAGAGCACTTGAGGCATCATGCTTTTTTAAAAAATCAGCAGACCTAAGCCCTCTTTCCTTAAGTCTTGAAATAACCCCTGCTATCTGTGCAGGCTTATATTCCTTAACATCAATGTCCTGCTCAACCTCTATACGCTTGATTAAAAGCTTCTGTCCCTCTCCATCTAAAATAGAAAAGTTTGTCGGAAGATTGGCTCTTGATGCATAGGCGCGCAAAAGTCTTAGGCACATGGAGTGAAAGGTTGAAGTCCATATTGAATGCAGACCTTCATTACCAACTAGCATGCCAATACGGGTCTGCATCTCTGCTGCGGCCTTGTTTGTAAAGGTTACAGCCATAATTGAGCGTGGCGGAATATTTTCAACCTTCAAAAGCCAGGCAATGCGGGATACTAGCACACGGGTCTTACCGGTACCGGCACCTGCCACAATCAGCATATTCTGCAGAGGAGCGCTTACTACCTCACACTGCTCTTCATTTAATCCCTTAAGTAAAAACTCAGAATTCTTATCAGCCATATCTCACCTAAAGGAGCAAATTACGTAATTCATCAAGCTTATCTAAGCAAACATGAGGCAGAGCTCTGATAGCCTCAAAGCCCACATTTTTTCCAGCAATTCCATTTTCAAGCCAAGCTGCATTAAAACCAGCATCAATTGCGCCTTTGATGTCAGTTAAAGGATCATCTCCTATATGCAGCATTTCACACGGCCTTACACCAAGCTTTCTTGCTGCTAATAAAAAGAGATCAGGATTTGGCTTACACCTAGGACCATTAAAGGAAGCTCTTAAATCAATATCAAAATAGCTATCCAAGCCATCTTGCTTTAAATCAGAATTGCCATTTGACAGTGCCACTATCGGATAGTGTTTCCTCAGAGCTCTTAATAATTCAAAGGAGCTTTCAGGCACTGTGATCTCAGAGCGCACTTTTATAAAATGCAGTGCCTCTTTATAGGCATCAGCCTCACTAATTTTAATGCCTAATAATTTAAGGCCTTGCATTATTGAATGAGTACGCCAAAGGGTCATATCACTTTCATAGCGGAGATCTGCTCTTAACAAATCACGGCGTACCGACGACCAAAAGGCAGGCTCTGAGGCCTCTTCTTTTAATCCATATTTTTCATAAAGGTAATTGGAAAAGATCTTTTCTGCCCTACTTATCACTGGCACATTGTCATAGAGCGTGTCGTCAAGATCAAAGGACAAAGCCTTGATAGGGCCTGCAAAGCCTTTGAAGAAAATCATTTTTGATCCTTGGGATCTGTGTGCCCATCTTTCATTAACGCACGAGGATGAGCGGCATTGTATACCTTACGCAAATGTGCAAAGTCTAGATTGGTGTAGATTTGAGTTGCCGCAAGTGATGAATGTCCTAGCATCTCCTGCACCGATCTAAGATCTGCACCATGTTCAACTAGAGTAGTTGCAAATGAGTGTCTAAGCTTATGAGGAAATAGCTCAATATTTAACCCAGCATTTAGCGCCAACTTCTGCAAATTCTGCTCAACCGCACGTGTGGTCATACCACTGCCAAAGCGATTTAAAAAAAGACAATCATCCTTTGGATCGTATTCATCACGCACCGCAAGATAAGCACCTATTTTTTTAATTGCTTGAGTTCCAACTGGTACCACTCGCGTCTTATTACCCTTACCGGTAACTCTAACCTCAGAGATAGCGGCATCATAATCACCAAGCTTTAATGAGGTAAGCTCTGAGACACGAAGTCCAGATGAGAATAGAAGCTCGGCAATTGCCAGATCTCTTATCTGAAACTTATTTTTAGGCTCAAAGCTTAAAAGAGTATTGAGCTCATTTAAGGTCAAAATCTTAGGCAGAGGTCGTTTTACCCTTGGAGCCTTGATATAGTTAAAAGGGGAGCTTTCAAGTCTCCCCTTTGCCACCATAAAGGTAAAAAAGGAGCTTAGCGCATAGAGATCGTGGGCAACCGTGGTCGAGCTTAAGGTATTGGCATCAACGCCAAAATTAAACTCGCGCGCAAGAATACGCATTTCCCTCTGATCAACTTCTTTCCACGAGCTAACCTCTGGTGCCTCACGTGTGAGAGCATCTACTGCCTTGTGCATCACTCTTTCGTAGGCATCAGCGGTCTTACTGCTGTAACGCTTTTCATGCAGCAGGTAAGAAATAAAGTCCTTTGTATCTCCAAGTAGCGCCATTAGATAATGATGCTTCCTTCATAGACGCGCACGGCATCACCTGACATCATGACAGGGCCTTCTTTGCCATCCCAAGATAGCTTTAAGGTACCGCCATTTAAATTCACAGTCACAGGTGACTTCACACGTCCCTGTCTAATAGCCACGCTGACGGCGGCACAGGCACCTGAGCCACAGGCTAAGGTTTCGCCACAGCCACGCTCAAATACACGCAAATTTAGGGAATGCTCTGAGGTTACCTGAGCAAAGCCTACATTGACACGCTCAGGGAAATCCTTATGGCTTTCAAGCTGAGGGCCAAAACTCTCAACAGGTGCAGTCTTTACATCATTCCAGAAGGTTACAAAATGAGGATTACCCATGGAAACAGCACCACCTGCTACCACAGTACCATCCTCTAGAGCTACCTCATAGCTGTCCTTTTCCTCTTTTGCATTAAATGGCAGAGCACTTGGGGCAAAGTTTGGTGCACCCATGTTAACTGTAACCGTACCGTCATCATTGGCAATGAGCTTTAGACGACCTGACACGGTAGTAACATTGATCTCCTTTTTATTAATCAAGCCATGATCAAGCACGAAACGTGCAAAGCAACGGGCACCATTGCCACACATCTGTACCTCTGAACCATCGGCATTGAAAATACGATAGTGGAAATCAACCTCAGGATCATAGGGAGGCTCCACTACCAACAACTGATCAAAGCCAATACCGAAATGACGATCAGAGAGCTTCTTGATAAGCTCTGGGCTAAAGAAAAACTTCTGGGTCACAGCATTGACTACCATAAAGTCATTGCCAAGGCCCTGCATCTTGGTAAATTTCAACAGCATCTTGGTATCCTTAGTCTACGATCTGCTCAAGTTCCATCATCTGCTCAAAGCTCTGACGTTTGCGTACTACATGGGATTTTTCCCCATCAACTAAGATCTCAGCTGCCAGGCGGCGGGAATTGTAATTTGAAGACATAGAGCTACCATAGGCACCGGCACCACGTACTGCTAATACATCACCTACATTAGCTGCAAGCATTCTGTCCTTACCTAAGAAATCATCTGACTCACAGATAGGACCTACCACGTCATATTTAACTTCATCTTCAGCTGGATACTCTTTGGCATTGACGATAGTCATATGAGCGTTATAGAGAGCAGGACGGATAAGATCGTTCATGGCCCCGTCAGTTACTAAGAACTGCTTGTCTCCATTGTGCTTTTTATAGATAACACTGCAGGCGAGGATCCCGGCATTAGCCACCATGGCACGGCCTGGCTCAATATAGAGAGCACAGTCTAGATCCTTAAAGCGCTCACAGATGCCATCAAAGAAATCATCAGGTGAAGGAGGAAGCTCATCATCATAGGTAACACCAAGACCGCCACCTAAATCGATGTGATCAACATGGATACCGGCTGCCTGCAGACGCTTATAGAAGGCAATGATCTTATCTGCAGCCTCTAAAATAGGAACACAGGAGGTCATCTGGGAGCCGATATGACAATCGATACCAGCAACAGCTAAATTAGGATCCTGTGCCATCTTTAAATAGAGCTCATAGGCCTCATCGGTGCAAATACCGAACTTGTTATTCTTAAGACCTGTGGAAATTGCAGGAAGAGTTCTAGCATCAACATCAGGGTTGATACGCAGGGCAACCGGAGCCTTAACTCCAAGACGCGCTGCCACACGAGATACGGCATCAAGTTCCTCAGAAGACTCAACATTTAGGCAACGGATACCAGACTTTAAGGCAAACTCAAGCTCAGCGTCGGTCTTACCAACCCCTGAAAAGACAGTCTTTGCAGGATCACCTCCTGCAGCAATCACACGGCGCAGCTCACCTTCAGAGACGATATCAAAGCCAGAGCCAAGCTTTGCCATCAGGTGAATAAGAGCTAAATTGGAGTTTGACTTAACGCTATAGCACACAAGATGCGGAATGCGACTTAATGCACGCTCGAAGGAGTGATAGTGACGCTCTAAGGTAGCCTTTGAATAGATATAAAGCGGAGTACCATATTGCTCTGCTAGAGCCTTTACCTCAAGATCCTCTGCAAACAAGCTGCCATTTTTAAAATTAAAATAATCCATTTTTATCTCCGGGCGTTGATTATCTGGTGGTAGCAGAGGCCTTATCGCCTACATTGTCGCTGTTAAGAGCGGAGCTGACCTTATCTGCATCAGTCAGGCTTTCATCAACAGTAGCTGCAGTATTGCTCTCCTGTTCCTCTTTCTTTACAGCTGAGGCTTTATCAGAGCGATTATCCTTTGCAGTCTCTTCTTCAACTGCACTTACACTCTCATCAGGGGCTGGCATATACAATGCTCCCTTGATGCCGCAACCTACAACACAACTTGAGAGCAATATAAGGGCTGCAAATAACTTAAAATTCATACTATTCTCCAAAGCTTAAGCTTTGAACTATCGTCTACAAGGGCTTTAAGCGCCTGTGACGAAATTAAATTCACAATCTGTAAACTATAACACGAAGTTAATACCAACTTACTTTTACAAATCAGGCGCACATTCACGACGCAAATAAAGAGCCCGTCTAAAGTCTTATTGAGAATGGGTGAATGGAGCGAAAATCGTGAGAGAGCACAAAATACTGCGGCAGATTAAAGTTCACGGCATAATTTGTATGATCCTCAGTCTGACGAGTAACAAAACGGTTTACCGCATTTACAAGCTCTGAGCGTGAGCCAATGTAATCTCTAAAGATTGTGACCTTATTTTGCTCATCGGCAACATAGATATCCCAGTGTCCCTTCTCCCTAAGCGGTGCAAAGAAGTACTGCGTAATTCCAAAGGAGGCAGAGGATTCAACTGCATTTGGCACCTGCAGTGCATACTCAGGACGCATTCCATAACGCGTAAGCACCGTAATATCTACTGTACCAAAGGGTGAATGGCGTGTAATTGAAATACCACGGGAGCCTGAGGCACGAGCGGTGTAGGTCTCAGTACCCACATCAAAGCTGTAGCTTGAATCACTGTCCTGGGCACACCATGCAAGCTCACGTAATAATTCCTCTAGATCATAACGGATAAGCTCGGCACAGTTTTCCGAGCAGGAATAGAAAATAGTGCGCTTTACTATCTTGCTGTCAACTTCATCTCTGGCATTTTGACGCATCACATAGGTCATAAGCTCTACTACGCCCTGCTCACCATTTGCAAAATGATGACAGTTAACCTCACCCCAAGAATTTACGGTAATCGCCGCAACTGATCCAATAAGACAGCGCTTATCATGTCCACAGCTTAAAGAGGAGCCCTCGGCAGCCCCTACTGAAATTGAGACATCCGCAGTCTCATCATCTTCAAAGTTAATGAGAGCTAGGCATTCTCTTAGGCGACGTGGACGCGACAGATCCTGCTGTACCACATTTAAATCAGCCTTTTCAAAGAAGGATAGCAGCTGATCAATCAAGCGGCTGATCTTTGAGTGCAAAAAGGAATTCTTAGGGCCCTTGCAGGAAATCCTAGTTTCATGATCGCAGATGCCGTTATATACACACCAAACTACGGCCTCGGTTAATGTTTTGCAAGAATAGATCTCAGATGTCTCTAAGAGCGTAAATGGATCATCAGATGCATATACATGCCACCCCTTAAAGCACAGTCTGTCATCTCCTGTGTAGATAAAATAAAGCGCCCTTTGCGTAACCGATCCTAAAAGAGAACGGCTTAAATGAAGGATCTTGCCTGCATAGCAGTCATAGGCTGCATAGAGCTTTCTTGATAGTACCCCGGCATCATCTGAGGTGATCGCATACTCAATACCGTGAGATACAGAAAAGCCAAGCAGGGCCTTATAGCTTTTCATGAAGGAGTCAAAGAGTTGCTGCTCAGTATCCAATACCCCCTCAACACTGCGTCTTTTTAAAATATCGTTAGGATTTTGCTCTCTTATATTCCATTGCCACAGGACACACAGGCGGCGTAGCAGTCTTATTCTTACAAGCTTCTGCCTGCATTCGGGCATACCCTCAAGGGAGTTGCAGACCTTAAGATAAAAGCAACGGCGTACAAGATCGAGACGTTCAAAATCATCAATTGATTTTAAATAGCTTGATACCCGGCGATACATTAGAAAGTAAGCATCAACGCTCAGGCCACTGTGAATGTTCTTAAAAAGCTGGCGCTTAAACTGCAGTGATACTAACTCGGCACTTGGATAGCTTGCAGCATAGGCTTCCATAAGCAGACTTTTCATCACTGCCTTAAAGGGAGAATCAATACCCTTATACAAAAGCCAAAGCCCTGAGCCAAAATATTCAGAAGGAGAGCTTTTGGTAATTGAGCCAAAATCAAACCACAGATCATGATTTCCAAAGCCGCTGTTTTTAAATGCCGTCACAGCCTCATGATAGTCATTAAGCTCTTCATCAGGGGAAATAAGATACCAGATAATACAGCGGCCACAGATCCTAAGTGAGCTGCGATAAAACTCATCTAGAAGGAACAACGACTGCGCACTGCCACAATCCTCGGTATCCATTTCACCTGACATGCCTCGCGTAAAGCGATCCTCTGGGGTGATGAATAAATTGACCTCAACTCCTAAGGATGCTGCATAAGAGGTAATAAAGGAGCATTTGTCACGAAGTCTTGTGGTCTCTTCATCAGACAAATCAGTGCCCACACATACCCACAGATCAAGATCCGAGGCCTTACCCTGACCTATAGATGCAGTCGACCCCATGCAGTACAGAGCCTTGATGGTATGGGAGCCTGAGGAGGGCTTTTTAGGATCTACACCTAACTTTGAGATCCAGCTACTTTGATAGGCATTAGGCACAAAGCCGTCGATACCATAGGGAAGATCTTTGTTTCTAAAGCCCGGAATATGCGGATCGTTATAATTGAGCATCACCGGAACCTGCTCAAAAATATTGCGCGTACGCCTGTCCATGACCTCCTTGGCCGCAGATAGGCGTTCTTCATTGATAGCTATATAGCGCTCATATCTTAAAGAGGCTTCTTCTTTGGTGATCTGCATGTAAATTTCATTTTGCCTAAAACACTCCTATTATACTCATCTGTGCTTTAGAGCGCTTTTGCAACCACATCGAAACTTTGTAACTTTTGGCTGTGCTAAAATCACTGCAGGCAGGTCCAACCTCCTTATCTTTACAATCAGATAAAAGGATCTCATTGCCCCAAATTTTTAATATTGAGGTGTCACATGCAGGACAACACCAAAGACGACAAGCAGGAAGCGCTGAGTGCTAAATTAGAGGCCGAGGCTCAGGTAATTGAAGAGCAGGCTGAAAGATTAAAAAAAGAAGAGCAGGCACAACGCTCACAGGCCGTTACCACCACTAATAACACCAAGGTAGCTGACACAACAGTTAACCAACAACTGCAACATGTCAAAAGCCGCGTAAGTATTCTTACCGCCCTTACCGTATTAGTTATCGCAGGTGCTGCCGCCGGCGGTTTCTTCCTCTCTGAGCAACTGAACAAGGCGGTGGTTGAATCAAACGCAGTCAAAGCATCCTCACAGGATGCTGCCGATCGTGCAGATAAGATACTTGCTACTTTCTCTGAACAGAATGAACGTATCAGTGCCCTCCTTGAAACTAATGACAAGCTTAAGGATGAAAATCAAAGTCTTAAAGCAGAAATTGCAGGCATATCCTCCCGCCTTGATGCCACCGATCAGAAATTATCAGATGCCAGCATCAAACTATCTCAGTATGAGCAGCGCAATCCTGATGATTGGAAGCTAGCCCAGGCATACTTCCTTGTCAATTCTGCCTATCAGGCTGCAGTATTCCAAGCTGATACCACTGCTGCCATCTGGTGCCTTAAGGATGCTGATGCCCTGCTTTTGAAGCTTGAAGATCCAGAGGTTATTACCATACGCAAGGCCATAGCCTCAGATCTGGTAAAACTTGCCAACATCCCTTCAATTGATAAGCGCGGGATCCTCTTTAAGCTTGACAGCGTCTGTGAAAACTTAAGTGCCATGACCTTAAATGGCATGGATGACAGCTTCGGTGCCAAAAACAAGCTTAAACAGGATGATGCAGGATTAGTATCCGATATCACCAACTGGCAGAGCAATCTGTGGCGTGCCGTAAAGGACTTCTCCTCACGTTTTATTGAGATCCGCCGCCGCGATGATCACGCGCTCTCAGAGTTTCTCTCATCAGCTCAGGAGGAAACACTGCGCGAGAACATCCGTGCACTGCTGCTATTATCAAAGCAAAGCCTGACCCACAGCGATGCTGCCTCCTTTAAGAGCAACATCAATCAGGCAATAAATCTCATCAAGGGCTATTATGATGCATCCTCTGAAGCTGCCAAGGCTAATCTTGCAGCACTTGAATCTGTAAGAGATCTGCAGGTAGTGGTTGATGTTCCTTCAGTACTTTCAAGCTACACGGCATTTAAAGATCTGGCCACCTCGCGTCTTAAGGTTATCTCACCTTCAGTAAATAGCACAGAAAATACTGAGCAGACTGAAAACGGGAGCGTCAAATGATTAAACTAGTGCTCTTAATTGCAGTTTTATGCATTGCAATTATTGCAGGTCCTATGACCTCCGAGTCACAGGGCTTTGTGCATATTGCCGCCGGCAACTATATTATTGAGACCTCACTTGTAAGTGCCGTGGTAATAACGGTTATTGCACTTGCAGTGCTTTACCTTATCTTAAGTCTTATCAAGCGCTTTATTCATATTCCCAAGGGAACTGCCAGATGGTTACGTCTTCGTAGCAGACAAAAAGCACTGACCCTGCAGGATAATGCCTATCTTGCATATGAGGAAGGAGACTATGGCAAGACCTTAAATCTGCTTGATAAGAGCGGTGCCATCGAGGATCTGCCACTACATGCCCTGTTTGTTGGAGCTAAGTCTGCCTTTAACTATGGTGAATACGACAAATGCCGTGCCTACCTTGATCAGGCCGCAGCAATTAATGATGATGCTAAGGCTGCATCCAAGATAGTAAGAGCCAAGCTTAATCTTCGTATCAATAACTCAAAGGCTGCCTTAGATGATCTGTCAGCCCTTCGTCCTAATCAGCGCAACAAGCTTATCTATCGTCTCTATCTTTTGTGCTATCAGCACGAAAATGATGTTAGCAGGCTTGCTGAGATCTCATCTGAGCTCGTAAAGCACAAACTCATTACGCAGGATGAGGCCGCCGCCATTGAAGCCCGTTCTTTTGAGCTCAGGCTTAGCAAGGCTCAGAATGCATCTGAGCTACAGCAGCTGTGGAAGGGCTTATCCAAGCAGACAAGAAAAGATCCCGGCTCAATTGGTCTTTACACGAAGCGCCTTATTCAGACGGGGGATATTGCCACTGCCCGTACCATGTCGATGTCTGTCTTGAAAAATGGGCTTGATCCTGAGTTTTTAGAGGCCGTATCACAATGGGATGCCTGCATTCCTGACGTGCTCAAGTACATCACCAACAAGAGCGATGCCATTTCAGGCGGCGTAAATCTTCCACTGCTTAAGGCCAAGGCCAATCTTGAATTGCGTGAGGGACTTTTGCAGGAAGCACTTGATGATTACCGTGCAGCACTCGAATTCTCACCTACGGCTGATATCTACAACAAGATAGGTCAAGTGCTTGCACGACAGCAAAACTACGCCGAGGCTGCCGACTACTTTATCAAGGCAAACTCTGCAAAGGATACTGAGCTCAATTTAAACAAAGTGCTAGCAAAGAACTAGCAGCCTCAACACAAAAAAGGCAGATCTTAGGATCTGCCTTTTTTTATAAAAGCAAGGTTTTAATAGAAGTTAGCCCTACCCTCGCGCTTTAGCTTCTCTGAGATCCTAAGCTCCTTATCAGCCTTAGAATAGAGCTCCTGCAGTGTCTTGGAGTCTATCTTTCCACAGCTTGTAAAAAGCAGAAAGGAACGTCCATCAAAATAGGTAACAAGTCCTGCACAAGGTGCATTATCCACATACCTAAATGAAAAGCCGCGCACATCAAGCACGGGAGTCAAATTCCACCCGCTATACCGGTCCATAACGTACTGGGCATAGCCTTTGGTGGTGCTTAAAGTATTTACGGGCATTAAAATGCGTAAGGCAGCCTTGGCTGAGCCATCACCTTTGACAAAAGTAACCTCATTGCCATCACTTTGCATCTCAAAGCCAAGCTCCTTAGCATCTGCATTAGCGCAAGGAAATGCAAAGCTTAGGATCAGGCTACAAGCAAGGGCAAGCTTACGCATCATCATCTATTCCCTATCTTAAGAACTGCTGGTAGGTGCTGTTGGAGGTGACTTCGGTTACAGGATAACCAATCTTCTTGATAAACTCCATCACACCCTCTTCCTTATCGGTGACATCGAAGCCACACAGCACACTGCAGAACTCAAGACCGGTAATACGGAAGTGGAACAGTGAAATGCTGTAGGAATCACCTAAGGTTTCAAGGAAGCGCAGTAAGGCATTTGATGTTGCCGGGAACTCAAAGAGGAATAACTTCTCTGAAATCTTGGGATTTAAGTGTCCACCAACTAAGTAGCGCACATGATCCTTGGCAATTGAATCATCAGTAAGATCAGATACCAGATAGCCCTTCTTCTTTAAGGATTTGGAGATCTCTCCAAGCTCCTTCTTGCCACCTGTAAGCTCAATTGATGCAAACACGCGCGCTCTTTGAGAATCAGCATGACGATAGCTAAACTCAGTTACGGTACGAGAGCCGATGGTCTTGCAGAACTCTAAGAAGGAGCCCTGAGTTTCAGGGATCTCAACTGATAAGATACCCTCAGTCATCTCACCGACGTCGCAACGCTCAGCCACCATGCGCAGAGTATGGAACTTGACATTGGCACCAGAGAGAATAGCCACGAAGTTGCCACTCTTGCAGTTATGCTCACGCACATACTTCTTAAGGCCTGCCAAAGACAAGGCACCAGAAGGCTCGGCAATAGCACGGGTATCATCAAAGATATCCTTCATGGCAGCACAGATCTCATCGTTTGAGCAGGTAACAATGTCATCTAGATACTTGCTCAAAACTCTGAAGGTCTCAGTACCGGCCTTAGATACGGCTACGCCGTCTGCAAAGTGTGAGACATAGCCAATATCAACAGGCTTGCCGGCCTTAAGTGCAGCCTTCATAGAAGCACTGCCCTCAGCCTCAACACCTACTACCTTGATCTCAGGTAGTAGCGCCTTGATGTATACGGCAATACCAGAGGCCATACCGCCACCGCCAATCTGCACAAAGATAGTATCAATATCATCACACTGACCTACTATCTCATGGGCAATGGTTCCTTGACCGGTGATGACCTCAGGATCATCATAGGGAGGGATCATGGTAAAGCCCTTTTTGCGGGCTAGCTGCTGAGCATAATCATAGGACTGATTAAAGCTATCACCATAGAGCACCACTTCAGCGCCATAGTGACGTACCGCATCAACCTTCAAATCAGGGGTAGTGGTAGGCATGACGATGACTGCACGTACACCAAGTTTTTGGGTTGACAGAGCCACACCCTGAGCATGGTTACCTGCAGATGCAGTGATCACACCAGCCTTAAGCTGAGCTGGGGTTAGCCCCTTGATCATGTTATAGGCACCACGTAACTTAAAAGAATGGATCTTCTGCAGATCTTCACGCTTTAGAAGTACGTTAACGCCTAGTCTTGATGAAAGTGACTCAAGCTTCTGTAGCGGAGTAACTTTCACCAAATCATAGATACGCGCAAGCAGGATCTTATGCAGATATTCCTGTGCGTCATATTGTTTGTCTGCCATTACAATCCCTCAAGCTTGGAACGATCACGGACACCGCCCTTGTCAGCACTTGATGCCATCTTGGCATAAGCACGCAGAGCAAAGGAAACATTACGATCACGATTTTCAGGCTGCCAGGCTTTCTTGCCCTTAGCCTCCATAGCAGCACGGCGCTTGGCAAGTTCCTCATCAGATACTGCCATGTGAATGGAGCGGTTGGGAATGTCTATCTCAATGATATCGTTCTCCTCAAGCAAGCCGATATTGCCACCGTTTGCAGCCTCAGGAGACACGTGACCAATTGAAAGACCAGAGGAGCCACCAGAGAAGCGACCATCGGTGATTAAGGCGCACTTTTTGCCCAAACCTACAGACTTAATATAGGAGGTAGGATAGAGCATCTCCTGCATGCCAGGGCCGCCACGAGGGCCTTCATAACGGACGATCACGACGTCGCCTGCCTTGACCTTGCCACCTAAGATGCCATCAACTGCGTCTTCTTGAGACTCAAAGATACGTGCAGGACCTACAAACTTAAGAATGGAGGCATCAACACCTGCAGTCTTGACGATACAGCCATTTTCAGCAAGATTGCCATGAAGCACTGCAAGACCGCCATCCTTTGAATAAGCATGCTCAATGTCATGGATACAGCCTGATTCACGGTTGGTATCAAGTTTGTCTACATAAGTCTCCTGAGAGAAGGCCTCGATGCACTGACGTCCGGCACCAACTGACTTGTAGAACTTGATGATCTCAGGATCGGTGGTCTTTTCGATATCGAACTTATCGATCTGCTCACCTAGGGTCATACCTGAAACAGTCATGGAATCCTCATGCAGCAAATGATGCTTCTTAAGTTGAGCTAGGATGTTCATAATGCCACCTGCATTATGCACCTCTTCCATATGATACTCATGGGTTGAAGGAGATACCTTGCAGATATGAGGAACCTTACGGGATAAGGCGTCGATATCCTTCATGGTAAAGTCAACACCGGCTTCCTGAGCAACAGCCAAAAGATGCAAAACAGTATTGGTAGAACCACCCATAGCGATGTCTAAGGACATGGCATTTTCAAAGGTGTTGCGAGTTGCAATGGAGCGAGGAAGTACTGACTTATCACCCTTTTCATAATAAGCCTTAGCCATCTCTACAATACGGTGAGCAGCCATCTCAAAGAGCTTCTTGCGGTTTAAATGAGTTGCAACTAAGGATCCGTTGCCAGGTAAGGACAAGCCTAGAGCCTCAGTTAAAGAGTTCATGGAGTTAGCAGTGAACATACCAGAGCAGGAGCCACAGGTAGGGCAGGCTGCATATTCAACCTCAGAGACACGCTCATCTGATACGCCAGGCTCTGCAGAGACGATCATGGCATCGATAAGATCAACCTTATAATCACAGCCTTTCATGCGTCCTGCTTCCATAGGACCACCTGAGACGAAGATTGCCGGGATGTTTAAGCGCATAGCAGCCATCAACATACCAGGGGTAACTTTATCGCAGTTTGAAATGCATACCATGGCATCGGCCTTGTGGGCATTGATCATATACTCACAGGAGTCAGCGATGATGTCACGAGATGGCAAAGAGTAGAGCATGCCGTCGTGGCCCATGGCGATACCGTCATCAACAGCGATAGTATTAAATTCTTTTGCAATACCACCGGCCTTTTCAATCTCTTTGACCACCAACTGACCGATATCATGCAGATGCACATGACCTGGAACAAACTGAGTGAAGGAATTGCACACGGCAATGATAGGCTTACCAAAGTCCTCATCCTTCATACCGGTTGCCTTCCACAGGGCACGGGCGCCGGCCATCTTCTTTTCTTTATAAGTAATACTAGAGCGATAGTTGTTAGCCATTTTCAAATCCATTAATAAAAACCCCGCATTCACATAGAATCTGCGGGGTCTGAAGTTATTAAATTCTAATTAATCGTTGCAGGGGGTTAACCAGCCGTACTTATCTTCTACCTTGCCTTGGACATAGTCGAAGAAGTGCTGCTGTAGAGCCTCGGTGATAGGACCACGGTGACCAGGACCTACATCTAAGCCGTCAACTGAGGCAATAGGAGTGATCTCAGCTGCAGTACCGGTGAAGAAAGCCTCATCAGCGCCATAGACAGCCTCACGAGCCAATCTCTTCTCAACAACCTCATAGCCCAGATCGTGAGCAAAGTGGATAACTGCATCACGGGTAATGCCAGGAAGCAGACCGCAGGTGAAAGGAGCAGTGTAGAGTACATTATCCTTGACGATGAAGACGTTCTCACCTGAGCCTTCGGAGATGTAGCCATTGACATCCAATGCGATAGCCTCATCATAACCATTGCCGGTTACTTCGTTGGCAATCAAAATTGAGGAGAGGTAGTTACCTGCAGCCTTAGCCTCGGTAGGAATGGTATCAGGAGCAAGACGTCTCCAAGAGGAAACAGCAACCCTAATGCCCTTCTTTAAGCCTTCCTCGCCTAAATATGCACCCCAAGGAAGGGAGCAGACCATAGCATCAGCGTTGACGCCTTTCTTGAACTTAACACCTAAGCCAACTTCACCCATGAAGATCAAAGGACGGATATAACCAAACTCCATGTTGTTAGCAGAGATTGACTTTCTGCAAGCCTCGCAGATGTCTTCTTTGGTGTAGCCAACAGGGAAACGGTAAATTCTTGCGGAGTTGAAGAGGCGGTTGATGTGATCCTTCAAACGGAAGATCTGAGGGCCCTTATCGGTCTTGTAAGCACGGATACCTTCAAACACAGCAGAGCCGTAGTGGAGAGCGTGAGCAGTAACGTGAACCTTTGCGCTGTCCCAAGGAACCATTTTGCCGTTATACCATAGGGACTCAGGATGATCTGCCATTTCTAATACCTCTTTTTGCATTTTAAGCATTCCCACAAGACGTTAAGAATGCTCACTAAACATTATATTGGCTTGTTACGCCTAGTTTTTGAGTGTAGCACAGCCGTTAGATTGTGTTCTGATGAGTATAAATAGACGTGAACTGCTCATCAAAAATTTAAATAAGATTATATACCACTTTGCGGAACATAATTAATCATATATTCCCTTTTATGCAAAAATTATTAACTTCGCTAAATTTGCTAAAATAGCGCAAATTTTCTACATAGGATGAAACACATGCTGGCCTTTCTTCCAAGCCCCATATTGTTGATCATTAACTGTCTGCTACTTGCGCTAAACGGGATCCTTATTTCAACACCGATCATGATCCTAGGAATTTTCAGATTCCTGCTACCAATTCATGCCATAGTGTCCCTTATTGACCGCATCAACTACTATCTCTACCGCCTATGGGTGATAAATGTGGCTCTTATCATGTCACTTACCAACAAAATAGATTGGAAGATCACAGGAGATAAAATTCCTGAGATAAAAAAGTCCTGCGTGGTAATTTCCAATCATCAAAGCTGGGTAGATATCATCGTGCTGTGCCATATTTATCGTGGCAAGATCCCTACTACCAAGTTCTTTATGAAGCACTCTCTTATCTATATTCCCTTCATAGGCCTTGCCTGCTATGCCTTAGGCATGCCCTTTCTGCGTCGCTACTCAAGAGAAAAGCTTCTTAAAAATCCCAAGCTTCGTAAAAAGGATATGGAGACTACCAAAAAGGCCTGCAAGCGTCTTGCTATCCATCCTTCCTCACTTATCAATTTCGTTGAGGGCACGCGCTACACTCCCGTAAAAGCTAAGGCACAGCGCTCAAGCTATAAGCATCTCATGCCACCAAAGGCTGCATCGGTGGCCGTAGCCTTAGGCGAGATCGGTAAGGATATCGATTGTATTTTAAACACCACCTTGGTCTATCCTGAAAACAGCTATCCGCATAAGGGCTTTATCGATCTTTTGCTAGGACGCTTTAAGGCAGTACGTGCCAATATTGAGGTCATGCAGGTAACTGACGAAATGACCGGTGATTACCTAGGAAATAAGGAATACAAGCGTGCCTTTACCAATAACCTTAAGGCGTTATGGGTTAAAAAGGATGAGCTTATTGAGACTATGCTTAATGATTATAGGCAGGGAAAATAACAAGCGCTCATAAGATTACAGGGTCATATGCTGGCCCTGTAAACTTTATTAATCTAAGGTTAGGAGATATTGCACTACGTTCTCTAAATCCTCAACAGAATTTATATCATCCATCTTAACCATATATTTGCCATTGACCATAAGCTCAGGTACAGCCTCGATTTTAGCGTAATCTACCATCTTATCCCAAGCTGCCACCATCCCCTTTACCACAAAGGAATTGTAGGACTGTCTGGCCTTAGCTCCAGGAACACCTACCTTTTCTAGCTTATCAAAGAAATAATCAAGGCTCTGAGGATCCTCGTTATCTACATGAATTGAATTAAATAGCTCCTCAGAAAATTGCTCATCAACACCTGCAACTTTAGCTACTGCATAGGCTGTTTCTGAATACACACCAAAATCACCACCGAGCACAAACACCGGATTCATCACAAACTCTGCCTGATCTTTAAAATGCTCTTTGACCTTAGCAAACTGATCACGCATCATAAAGCAGTGGCCACAATAGAAAGAGAAAAACTCACGGATCTCAGGAGATGCCGATTTCACATTACCTCTTATCTCGTAATCCACTCCTTCTTTATAGTCCTTAGCATAGCTCGATACTGAGGTTGCTAAGAGCAAGGCTGCAGATAAGGCTGTAATAACAAGTTTCTTAAGCATCGTTTTGATCCTCAATTAAGATATCAAAGGACTCTCTGTCCCATTTGGATACATTTTTACGAAGAAGCGCGGCATCGCGTCTTTCGCTTACAAGCCCCATACCTACTATGGCATATAGAGCTTTCATAAAAAAATTACAACGAGCACAAATAGAGGTTGCTACATATAAGGTTTTAACTGCTCGACGAGTAATTTTAAGCACTCCCTTAGGATCAGCATGCATTAGCTTTACCGTAGCCTCAGCCATTAAAATATTCAAAAGACAGAATTTCCTTATTCCAAGCTCACTTTTTGGAATAGTCAAAATAAAGTCTAAGGCATCATCAAGATGTCCCTTGGTAATAGCTACATAATGCTGTACACCATCCTCAGTTTTTGCATCAGGTGGTAAAAAGGATACTCCACGGGAGGCATCCTCTAACCTATCTTTGAGAATATTAGTAAGTTGCAAGCCCTCACCAAAACTTACACTTAAAGAAAGCAAATGTTCTCTATCTATATTCTTACAATTAAGTGCAAAGATATAGGCTAAAAGCTCTCCTACTACACCTGCAACGCTGTAGCAATATTCATCGACATCCGCAAGAGTTTTGATCTGTACTCCATTTAGACTACAAGCCATACCAGATGACAAAATCGCAACTCCGCGGGCAAGCACTCGTCTTATGGCAATGGGAAAAGTACGCGTAAGCTTGATGACACCGACAAAATCTTGCATTAGAGCTAATTCTGAGGCCTTAGCACCATCTTTAACTAGCCTGTAGCCTCGCTCTGCAAGCTCAAAAAGCTCTAAATCATCCTCATAGAGACTTAAGGAGAATTTAGCAAAATCCTTAAGCCAGATGATTTTATCTGCAGCCTTGGCCTTGGGATCATCCTCCACGGTATCAGCGATACGGCATAGGAGATAGGCATTTGATACCTCAATTGCCACTTCCTTTGGCAGCAAGGGAATAGTCAACGCAAAGGTACGTGAAACCTTGAGTAAATGCTCGTGCTGACACTCTAGTGATATTGCCTGATCCTGCATGCATAACCTCGTTTTAATTGTGGCAATATTCTAACAGGCTAACACTATTTTGAATGCGCTTTAAGCTAAACTAAATCTACTTTCCATTGAAAAAAAAGCTAAAGTGACATTTAAACAGAAATAAGGAGTCATTGATGAGCCTTAATAACGAAATCAAAACCCCAGAGCCTCCTGCCGGCAATCTGCTACTTAGAACTCTGGCCATGCCTGGAGATACCAATCCTGCAGGAGATATCTTTGGTGGCTGGATCATGTCACAGATGGACATTGCAGGCTCTCTTTTAGCAAGAGAAATTGCCTGTGGCCGCGTGGTTACAGTAGCGGTAGATGGTATGTCATTTTTAAAGCCAGTGAAGGTTGGAAATGTGGTCTGTTGCTATGGCCGTTGCACAAGACTTGGACACAGCTCCATTACCATTGAGCTTGAACTGTGGGTTAAGCAAATAGTTTCAGACGAAGATGGCATCAATGAGCATATCGAGCGTCACATGGTGACCAAGGCACACTACACCTATGTAAAGGTCAATTCCCAAGGACGCCCTGTAAGCCTGCCTCAATCTGCAGCCAAGGTGGCTTCGGAGGGTATTGATGCAGGCTCAATTGGACTTAATGCAGACGGCACCCCGCGTCACCGTGGAGCATGCTGCCTAGGATCATGTCCACAACCTGATTAAAATTATTTTGGATGTTCTTAGCATTACCATCACGCATAAAGGTAACGTAGCCACAGAAGAAAACCCCGATCATCTCAGCTGCCAGTGCCACATTCAAATTAGCCGGTAGCTGTTTTTTTTGCACAGCATTTTCCAAGGCCTGCTGCACAAAAGCCTCCTGCTTGTTAAAAAGATCGCTTAGACGCTCACGTACATTATCTGAGCCACAAGCACCTGACATGATCTTACCTACCAAACCAAAAAGAGCTGAAGTAAAGAATTGTACGCGATCATTATCATTGATACGCAAAAGCCACATCTTAAGCTTGCCTAAGGGATCAGGCTCATTAGGATCGGCAGCCTGCTTGATGAAATCAAGATCAGAGAGCCCATTTTTATCTCCACAAAAACCCTCACAGATTTCAACTAAGATATCGCCCTTATCCTTAAAGTGCCAATAAATAGCACCACGTGTAACATTGGCAAATCTTGCAATATCCGATAATGAGGTGCTCTCATAACCTCTTCTTGAAAATAAACGAAAAGCAGATTCCAAAATTGCCTGTCTCGTACGCTCAGCTTCCTCGTGAGTTCTTTTGGCCATTATTTTACATACCTCCGTGTATGTATGTTTGGGGGAATGCGGCATTCTAGCATATTTATTAAAGATACATCCATATATGTATGTTTTATTTTACAAACATACATTTATGAATGTATGTCTGTGATATACTGTCACGCTAAGTCTGATATATGTATGATTTTTTACGATATTCGTGGACTCTTGCGTCCCTTTTTTTTAAGACAACTTTCAAAAGTTGTACAGTTAAAAAAAGACGAAGTGTAGATAAAATTACGCATCCAAGATTTTCAAAAGAATTTAAGCGTTTTAATTTTTGGCAGCAATTTGACGAAATTACTGCTCCCATATCAAGGACTAGGATCAAGCATGAATATTTCATTAAGATCGCTCTCCCTTATTTCTGCATCCGTAGCATTAGCTCTTACCATGCAGGGATGCACTAAGGAAACTCAGCAAGGAGCAAGGCCTGCAACTCCTGTTGATGTAAGCATTGTTACCACTCAGGATATGCCGGTCATCTCCCATTTAACCGGCAGAGCTAACTCAACCCGTAAGGCTGAGGTACGTCCGCAGGTTTCAGGCATTATTCAAGAACGTCTTTTTGAAGAAGGTACAGTAGTACAAAAGGGCACCCAACTCTACCAAATTGATCCTTCAGTATACGAGGCACAGGTGGCATCTGCTCAGGCAGCACTTGCTTCAGCCAAAGCAACTCTTCACAGCTCACAGCTTAAGGCAGAGCGCTTTGCATCCTTGCTCAATCAAAAGGCTGTATCTAAGCAGGATTATGATGATGCTCAGGCAACCTATCTTTCAAATAAAGCTGCCGTACAATCTGCTGAAGCTGCTTTAAAAACAGCTAATATCAATTTAGCTTATACCAAGGTCTATGCCCCAATAACTGGTACCATTAGTCGCTCTAATATCACTGAAGGCGCCTTAGTATCCAACGGTCAGACCACTCCGCTTGCAACCATCCAACAGCTTGATCCTATTTACCTCGACCTAGGCCAAACCGTTGAGGATAATCTTGCAATGCGTAAGGCCATAGCTAATGGACAGCTTAAAGCCGAAAACGGAAAGACTACCGTAGATGTATATTACTCAAACGGTGAGAAATATCCTTATCAGGGAACTTTGGAATTCTCCGAGGTAACTGTAGATGAAAGTACCGGCATGGTAAATTTACGTGCCCTAATTCCAAATCCAGATCATGCTTTACTTCCCTCAATGTTCCTCCGTGGCGATATCAACGAAGGTACTACGCCAAATGCAGTTGTAGTTACCGCAGCAGGTGTTCAGCGCGAAGCTAACGGTACAACCTATGTCCTACTTGCAAACGATCAAAACATCGTAGAGCGTCGCAACGTAGTATTAGGAGCCTCTAACAATAGTATGTACCTTGTAAAAGAAGGCTTGAAGGGTGGTGAAAAGGTCATCATCAGCAACACGCAAAAGATCCGCGAGGGTGCTCCAGTAACTCCACTTACTCCAGAGCAGGCTCAAGCAATGGAAAAGGCTCAGGCAGAAAAAGCCCAAGCTGCGCAGTAAAACGGTTAAGAGGTTAGTAAAAACTCATGGCACGTTTCTTTATTAACAGACCTGTTTTTGCATGGGTGATCGCTATCATGATCATGCTTGCAGGTCTTTTGTCCATCCATACCCTGCCGGTATCTCAATACCCAACAATTGCACCACCTTCAGTATCCATTCGCGCCTCCTATCCTGGTGCTGATGCAACCACCACTGAGCGTGCTGTAACGCAGATCATTGAGCAAAACATGGTTGGTCTTGACGGCTACATGTATATGGATGCATCCTCAGACTCCTATGGTAATTCTTCAATTCAAATTACCTTTGAGCCTGGCACCAACGCCGATATTGCACAGGTGCAGGTGCAAAATAAGATGCAGCAAACGCAGTCACAGTTACCATCTGTAGTGCAGCAAAACGGTGTTGATGTATCCAAGTCCACTGATGCATTCTTAATGGTTATCGGACTTGTATCCAAAGATGATGCTCACTCTAATGCTGATCTATCAGATTACCTAGTGGCCAATGTTAAAGAGCCGCTATCACGTATTGATGGCGTTGGCTCCGTACAGGTCTTTGGTGGCGAATATGCAATGCGTGTTTGGCTTGATCCAGATAAGCTAAATAACCTTAAGATCGCCCCTTCCGAAGTTTCTGCTGCAATTAAAGTACAAAATGCTCAGGTTACCTACGGTTCCTTAGGCGGTACTCCTGCGGTAAAGGGCACTTTATATAACTACTCAATTACCGGTCAGTCAAATCTTGAAACGGTCAAACAATTTGAGAACGTGCTCTTACGCGTCAATACTGATGGTACCAAGGTCTATTTAAAGGATGTAGCCCGCATTGAGCTAGGCGAGGAATCATATAACTATGACTCAAAATATAACGGTAAGGTGAGCTCAGGTATTGCAGTTCGTCTATCCGCAGGTGCCAATGCCCTAGATACAGCAAACCGTATCAAGGAGTTGATGAATACTCTATCCCCCTACTTCCCTGAGTGGATGGAGGTGATCTATCCCTACGATACCACCGAATTTATTAATGAGTCTATTAATGAGGTAGTACATACGCTATTTGAGGCTATCATTTTGGTGGTGCTCATTATGTACCTCTTCATGCAGAACTTCCGTGCAACCTTGATCCCGTCAATCACCGTTCCGGTAGTGCTACTAGGCGCCTTCGCCATCATGAAGGCTTGTGATTTCTCAATTAATACCTTAACGATGTTCGGCCTAGTATTGGCAATTGGTCTATTGGTGGACGATGCCATTATTGTGGTTGAAAACGTCGAGCGTATCTTGTCTGAAGATCCAAATATCACGCCTAAGCAAGCGGCTATGAAATCCATGGATGAATTAACCGGCGCACTAGTTGGTATTGCCATGGTGCTTTCTGCCGTATTCATCCCTATGGCTTTCTTCGGCGGATCAACAGGCGTTATTTACCGACAATTCTCAATTACCATCGTATCGGCCATGGTGCTGTCGGTTTTAATTGCGCTGATCCTAACTCCAGCACTTTGTGCCACCATGCTTAAGTCACAGGCTGAACGCGAAGCTGCTCCTAAAAATAAGTTAGTGCGCTTTGCCGAGAAAAATCTCAAGCTACTTTGGACCCCGGTCTATAAGTTACTAGATCTGTGGAATCGTTTCTTTAGCGCCATGTCTAATGCTTATGTAAGACAAGTAAGCAAGGTAGTAAGTCGTATTAAGCTGTATCTTGTCTACTATGTTGGCATTTGCGCTTTGCTAGTTGTGGGCTTCTTGCACATTCCTTCAGCCTTCCTCCCTAACGAAGATCAAGGTGTGCTCATGGCCATGGCTAACCTACCTGCTGGCTCTACCATAGAAAAGACCAGAAATGCTATGGAGAAAGCCGCCAACTACTTCATGACCGCTGAAAAAGATAACGTGGATTCTATGATGTACGTTTTGGGCTTCTCCTTTGCAGGACAAGGTCAAAATGCGGGTATGGCTTTCGTTAAACTCAAGGATTGGGCTGAACGTACTAACCGTGAACAGCATCCAGATCAAATCTCACAGCGCGCATTATTCCCGTTATTGAGCATACGTGAAGGTTTGGTATATGCCTTTAATATTCCAGCAATTCCGGAATTAGGTACCGCCTCAGGCTTTGATCTGTATCTGCAAAACAACGGCGGTGCTACCCACGAGAAGCTGATGGAGGTACGCGATCAGTACATGGCCGCAGCCTCTGCATCTCCTCTGCTTACTCAGGTCCGTGTTAATGGTCAGGATGATACCCCTCGTTTTAAAATCAATCTTGACTACGACAAGGCCATGTCCCTAGGCTTAAGTGTTGATGAAATCAATACTACCTTGTCTGTTGCATGGGGCTCTAAGTATCTTGATAACTTCATGGATCGTGGTCGTGTTAAGAAGATTTACCTCCAAGGTGAAGCTGATGCTCGTATGACTGAAGCAGATCTAAACAAATGGTATGTGAAGAATAACCAAGGTGAAATGGTGCCCTTCTCAGCCTTTGCTACAACTGAATGGACCTATGGACCTCCTATGCTTCAGCGCTTTAACGGCGTACCTGCTGTCAATATTC
>CAVJLP010000024.1:19634-25588 GCA_963650525.1 Firmicutes bacterium CAG:534 | reverse complement strand
CTTTAAAAATATGAATTTTGTAATTAACTCAGTGCTGTGATACTAGCTTCAAAGCAACATAAAGGCGGCGTAACCCTCAAGGCCGATGCTCCATTGGCAGATTTTGTCTTTGATATATGCCTTAAATGCCTCTGCAGAGCTAGGAGAAAGTATTCCCAATCGCTCTAAGCCAGCAACTATATTGTCAAAGAGTGCTACTAGTGAGGAGTAATTCATGCAATCGCCCTGATTTAATCTTTTAAACATTATTGTTGTTAATTACACTGTAGGCTTTCGGATCAAAATTAGCGATAGTTACGATATTTGCTACAGGGATGAGCATAGTGTATTTTTGAAGTTCTTGGCGAGTTCTGTTAATTTCAAAATCCTTATCACTGCTAATATTGCCGTCTTGTTTTCTCATTATTTGCAATGCTTGAATTAGGGAATAATTTTTATTGTTTTTGTCTTTAAAAATAGCCCTGAACTGCTCAAAGTAATTGTTTGTAATGATCATAGTTAAATTGTCAGGATCTCTATAACCAGACATTACAACCCATAAAGAAATATATTCGGCATTATGAAGCATATCTTCACTATTTACAGTGATGATGTACCCTATATAAAATTTGCGTGAAGATAAAGTTATTTGAATGCACTGGTCTGTGGTTATAGCGTTGTACCATTTGCTCTTTAATAATTGACTGGGCATAATTTTTAGCCCCCAACCAATCGTATACGTCAACAACAAAGACAAAAGTGCCCACACAACAAACAGATAACCTTTAGGATCTATCAATTCAAGGATTGATACAGTCTTCAAAAAATCAAGTTTGTTAAATAAATCCAGAAAACCTGTAACAACAAAAGAAACTCCACTAAAAGCCAATCCCCATATAAAAGAATGGAGATATAGCGCCCATCCTGTAGAATGAATTTGTTTTAATCTGGCTAAAGGATAGTGTGATGTAAAAACGAAGCCACTACTTAAATTATAAGTATTGTCAAAGCTGACATTTTTATTCTTTCTTCTTTGAGCGCTGTACTGGAATATTTTCCATTTCCCTTAATGAATTAAGAATATTTTGACTAACCTTTTTATTAGCGGGATTTAAGCCATAAGCACCATTATTTCCTATAGTTATCAAAGGCATTTGAGAAATATCTTGCTTTTGGAATAAAGAAAAAGGCCATATTTTCATGATTATTTGTCCCCATTGTCCTACTCTTTTATTATAGTTTGTAGACAGCAAAGATCTGCCATACACTTTTTTAAAGTGAGATAGCGCTAAAACTTCATCTGCTCATCCACGAAACCTCCTTTGCATAGCTTCCGTGCGCTACTCTAGTAAGTCAATGCGATTTTAGGCCTACACGGTCTGGGAGCCAACACTATAAAGAAGGCTTTAACCTCATTAAGTGGGATAGTAGCTCTATGTTCAGCCTTTGGACGCTTAAAGAGGTTTGATACTTTCTGTAGTCTTTCTATCTCAATGATGCTGGCGTTGAAAACATAATCTTCAATTTGCGTAATTATGGACAAAAGTATACCTGTAAAAGTAAATTTCTGTATACCTTTAGTATACCTTTGACCGGTGATATAAGAATGTGTGGAGATATAGAAAGTGTTTTAACTAACTGATTTTAAATAAATGTCTTTATATATGCAGATGTGCAAGAATGTATGAAAACTTGAGGATGGCGGTGAGATCGGGATTCGAACCCGAGATACGCGTTAACGTATACACGCTTTCCAGGCGTGCTCCTTCAGCCACTCGGACATCTCACCGTTGTTTACGGAACGAGGCTCATTATACTGACAATTTTTGATAATGCAACATTTTTTTTATTTTTTTTCAAAAATATAAGCAAGTAAAGATTTTAAGCCTCGTTTGTATAGAACACATCCAGATATAGATGCTACTTACGTTAATGATGGATCTTATAACGTAACCTCACAATGCCGCCCTTAAATGCTTTGCATTCTGTCAGTTCAAGTGATGCATTATGTGCAGGATAGAGATTATCAGGCCCCTTATATTCAAAAATCGATTTGACACCGGATAAGCCGTCAATACCAGGATATATCACCACAACAAGCTCATCAATAAGTTGTGCGTTTAAGAAACTGCCGTTTAAAGTACCACCGCCTTCAAGTACTAGCTTGTGTAGTCCAAAATCATCGTGAAGAGATTTGAGTGCGGCATTTACATCAAGCCCGTCATCACCTGCAAAGGTATAGGATATTTCATGCTCTCTTAAATATCGCAGGTATTCTTCACTTACACATTTCTTTCCTAGAACCACAATTATGTTGCTCTCATAGAGCTTGTTTGATTTGTAGGCCAGATTTCCTGCAAAGTCAAAAATTGCAGTCATCATCACCTCGTCGCGGATCCCGCGAAAAACTTCTGTACTTACGGGACTTAAAAATGCTTTTTTTGGGGTAAAAATGTCTGGTTTGAAGAAAGCCTTGGCAGTATTCATACCAATGAGATTTCCCTCAGGCTTAAGTGAATTTAGTGTTTGATAGTAAATTGAGCTTACTTCTTCATGACTTGTATCAAAAAGTCTGCTCCAGCGATCTTTATCCAGTCGGCCATCAACAGAGCATTCCATAAGACAGGTAATATAGGGGGTTGGCATCAATACTCCTTAAACAAAAGATCAGTTACCACCGTAACCGATCTTAAGCATTGTATATCTTTTATGAGCGTACTCCTATTTGCTCTGTTTAAATACAGCAGGGATCCCGGGAACTGAGAAGGAAATGGTTCCAGCTCCAGGATGGCTTATGAAAAGGGACCCGACAATTCTTGGAAGACCGGCTGATAGCGCATGAATAAAGATCGCAGTAAATAGCACTACACAGCAATCCTGCAAAGTAATTGTTGCATCTAGGGAATTTAATGACTCTAGGATCCTGTCAAGAATTGAAAAGCCTATATTACACACAAGGATCATCGTCATTAGCTCACAGGCTAGAGAAAAGGTGATCCTGAGGTAGTTTACGGCAATAAAACGGGTTGAATTAAGCGCTCCAAAGCCTAGTACAAACACTCCGATGATGCAGAAAATATAGGAGCATAAATAGAGTGTGATGTAGCGTACGGTGACCAGAAACATTACAATGAAGAATATTAAAATCACCGCATTGATCATAATAGATACCGGAATGTTAGACAGCGATCCTGCCTTATGCTCAGATAGCGCCCGGCCGATATTGAAGGTTATATCTAGTACTTCCGAGGGGCCAACCTTACTGGTGTTCGTAATGGAGATCATTGAATCGACAATTGATGCTCCGATTTCCGAGCCGTTTTGTAGCAAGAAATAAAATAGGCCTGCAATGAGTACGAATTGTGTAAAGATAGCCACAAATGAGGATATGCCTTTGGGATTTAATACAAACTTTATGCCGTGCAGTACCACCGCAATTAAAAGCAGTAGCCAGAAAAGACGTTGGGCAGCGCTTTTAATTGGGTAGATATATTGCTGAGCCGAGGTTAAAAAAAGGTTGGCAGAGTAATTGAGCAGACCATCTGGTGATAACGCCGTTGCATTTTGTGCAAACACCTCACCTGGAATAATTACAAACACAAGTAGGGTAAAGATCTTAGTTAACATAATCGCTGATCCTCAATTGTAGATGTGGTGATTGAACGTAATGTCCTCCCTCAAGGATCTGACGAGATCCCTCCTCTTGAGCAATGGCCAAGGTATGTGCATTAGCACTTTCGTGAGCCTGAATTTGGAGCATGGTATTAATGCCGTTATTGAGGTCAACTAAGGATGCAGCAGATGCAGCATTTACTTTTGACAGGGCATCAAGACCTGAGCCTAAGCCTTGAGCAGAGCGGGCTTCAAAGGACAGGGATTCAAGCATTTGGATCTTGGTGGCGATGGTATTTTTACTGGCCTCTGCGTTCTGTACAGCTTTTGTCGCTATTTCTACAGATTTGGTATCCATCGTGTTTAAAACGTCCCGAAAGGAGCAATTTTTATTGGTGGCACGACATTTTTGCCAGGCCTCTGCTTTTTTATAGGATGCAAGGTATGCATTAAAGGATCCGTAACTGTCCCACAGAGATTGCGAGGCCTGCAATAGACCTAAGCTGTTTTGATTTAGGGTATTGATATTGTTCCAGGTTTGTAGGTTGGGGCGTTGGTGGTCAATATCAGCAAGCTCCATTGCAGTATCAGACTGTGCAAGAAGGATCTGCGCCTGCTTGTTATTTTCATTGGACCATTGCTGTAGCGTGCTTAGCTGTTCACTCATTTTGTAGGAGATGTCCCTAAGCAGGCGGGTCTGATCATCGGCATAGCACCTAGATGCCATCAGCATAAGTAAGAGCAGAATGCTTTTTTTCATAAAATTTACGCAAGATAGTCTGCGAACAGATCGCAGAAGAAATTGCGTCCTCCTTATTAAGTTTTTAATAAATTCTTTTGTAAAACAAATACTTTATATTAAAAAATTTTGCTTGCGTACGAAAAGTACACGATGCATCAGCTATTGATCGCAAAATCAGGTGATCCCCAAGGGGCGTTAAAATAAATATCCTTGGCAACTGCAACTGAGAATGAATAGCCGGGCTTTACATTTAATGTTGGTGATAGCGACAGATTTTTTTCGATTACCTGAGATAACACTGAGCCTAGGGATGAGGTTGCTGCTGAATTTAGGGCCTCGCCATATTTTTCCCTACCGTTTGCATCATAATGCCGGCTTTGACTTACGCTTACACCGGCGCTTACTGCCGAGAGCAGCAATGCCGAGCCTATTACCTTCATGAAATGAGACTTAACGTCGGCATCAAATCCTGCTTTGCCATCCTCACTTTGACCAGGCATTGAGCCTAGATCAAGACTTGAGCCGTCAGGAAAGAGCAGTCTTTGAAAGCCGATAAAAACACGCTCTTCACCATATCCAGGAGAGGCTCCATATTCACCGGTGATCCTCGTGCCTTTGGGGATCAGGATCTCGGTGCCAGTAATAGAATCGAGGACATCAACTGTGGTCTGTGCGGTAACTAGGCCTGGAAGATCAGAATTGATGGCAGAGGTAAGCATGGCGGGGATCACACTGCCTTGTCTTAGACACCAAGGACTTTTTAAGGCATTAACCTTTGATGAAAGCTCATAATTTCCACCCTGATTGAATACCTGATAATCATTCATGGTACGTGACTGACGTGAGCTATTGTCATCACCAGCGGTCTTTGAAAAAACGTTATCAAGATGGTTATTGAAGCTGTCTTTGATGCTGTGAGTGGTTACAGATGATGAGGTGCTTTCAGCATTTTTATTTGCGTTTAAATTCAGGCGGGTTGGAGCATGACGGATCTCCTTAAAGCGCTCCTTTCTCTGCTGAGCAAGTTCTGTCTGCTGTTTTTGCTGCTGTACATTTATCTGCTCATCAGGAATATTTAACTCTTTGTTATCCAAAGCCAAATACTTGTTATAGTCCTGTTTAAACGAGCTGTCGTCAGGTGGTGCATTGCCCAAAAGCTCATTTGCGTATTCATTGGCTTGTCGTGCCTCTTCCTCAAGGGCCAGTGCCTTTTGCCTAAGCTCCTCAGGATCATCTATTTTTAAGGCCTCTTCCTCCTCCTTTTCAAAGCGCCTTAGCTGTTTATTTCCTAAATTTATCATCGCCTGAGTAAAGTCAGGTTCACTCTCTTTGTTGATCTGCTCCTTAGGTTCATCGGGAAATACATTCGGGATAAAAAAAATGGCGAAAATAATTGCTATTACAATTGTAATTATTATTAATATGGCACTTTTTTTGTTGATATGCCCTGTCTGCAGAATGTGATTTGTGCCTTCCATACTCTTGCCTCTACCCTAAAAAAGTTATTTCACATTCCATACCGCCGTCTGCTGGGGCTGTTCTTAGTATGGCTTTACGGACTAAGCCATCAATGATGTAGCTGTTTCCCTTAAGACGATAGTTAGCACTCACCTCCTTATCT
>CAVJLP010000024.1:0-19518 GCA_963650525.1 Firmicutes bacterium CAG:534 | reverse complement strand
CTGTAGCATTAATACCGGCATAGTTAGGGATCCTTGCTGTAAAGTGATGATGGTGCGCTTTCCATCAAACACTACCGAGCTTGGACATATTTCCTCATCCCCGGATATTTCAAAATCTTCACTTCTTGAAGCGGTGGAATTTTTCCTTATTATTGGTGCATCTTCTGTTTGATCATCATCTGTAGTTGCATTGGAGATGATGGTTCTGCTACTTAGTGAGGAGGCTGTCTTTAAAGGCAGTCTTGTTGAGGTAAAAGCCGAGAATCTGTCATCTGGATACATGAAGCGAACCTGCGGCATGTAATCATTTAGTGATGAGCGCAGTGACAGATGGTAGGCTCTGCGATCAGTTGTCACCATAAGAGATGTTTTAAGATTACTTTCGTAGGGTTTGATGATGATGTGCTCAGTAAGAGTCTTGCCAGAGCCCGATTGAGCAGAGTCCACACTCCAGCGTGATGAATCTCCAATTTGCGCTCCGAGGATCTTCTCACCAGGCTCTAGCGCAATATCACAAAGCTCTAATACAGCACAGACAACACTGTGATGTCCCTCGCCAAAGTTAAATACAATTTCCCCAGGTTTTGATGAGATCCCCGAAGGTGAGCGGGCATTTGTAGTTTTTAAGGAGTTTAAAGCCTTCTGCTCCTTCTCGCTTGGAGTGAAGACATCTGTCTCTAGGGCATAGTTTTCAAAATCAGAATCTGCTACAACCTTATTTATAAAAATGCAGCTTATACTTACCACGATTAGCCATAATTTATTCATGTGAGTCTCCAAGAGCTGCGCTCTTATGCATCAGTGTTATCATCTTTTGTCTTGCCGCGCGGACTTATTACCAGCTCATTGATTCTTATTCCCAGAGGATTGAGCTTGAGGCTTTGAAAGTCATTGCTAGGTCTTACCAGCTCGTAGCTTATACGTGCACTTAGGTACTGGCGCTTGCTTTCAAGCTTGCTGCCGTTTAAAGTCTCGTGCCAGTCAATTTGAAAGCATGAATCGGACATGCGCATGATGCCTGTGACCTCAGCACTGACATTCTTTTGCTTATAGCTTTGCTCTTTATAGAACTTATCAACCACATTTAAGGCAGGAGAGCTTGGCTTTAATCGTGCGTAGACCGTATGGATTGCATGCGTCATGAGCTGTTTGTCCTGAGTCTTAAGTCTTAGCATTTCAACAAAATTACTGAGATCTGATGCCAGTGCAATTTCAGGAATGTGCGATGAGCCATGAACGTCATCACGGGCGATCACAGCTCCCTGTTTATCTACCGTGATCACATACGGGACTATCTGAAATTTTGATGATTGATAGAGATAAGCTGCAAGCGATAAAAGGCCAAAGCATGCGCCAGTTAAGGCAATACAAAGTGGCATAAGAGTCAGTCTTACCTTATGTAGTAGCAGATTATCTGTATCAAAGCCTGGGGTTACCTTAGGCTCTTGGTTCTCGGTGTTTTCTTTCATGCTCCGTCCTTGTTAACAGCTTTTTACCTGTAAGGAAGTAAATTTGTCATTAGAGCTAAGCTCAATTAGCGCTTCAGCTCCTGATTTGGTGAAGATTTGTTTTTCTTCATCTGACAAAATGAGTGAGAATTTGGTGAAATGATCCTCTTTTTGAATAAAGAGCTCTTTTTTGGCAATAGCCTTGGCTATCTGCTCTATCTGTTCTTGATTTAAGCCAGCCTGAAGATAGGATTTTGATAAATAAGGCTGTGTAGCATCCGGATTTGGCAGATAGATCCTTGTTTTTATGCAATCAAAGATAGCCTCAGCAAGTTCAGAGCTTTTAAGATCACTTAGATTCTGCGTGGCCATAACCACGATGGTATTGTGCTTTCTCAGCGTTTTAAGCCAGGTTATTAATTCCTTTACGAAGGTTTCATCGCGAAGCATTAACCATGCTTCATCTAAAATAATGGCCTTAGGTGTAGAGGTCTTTTCGCATTCGCGTCTAATTTTGTTCAGAAGATGACGTAAAACCATCTCAGATTGAAGAGGGCGTTCAAGCAGGCTGGCACATTCATAAACGCAAAGAACACCGTTAAACCCAGGATCCTCGGTACCATCTAGGATCCCGTCACCGCTGTCACATAAATAAGGTTTTATGGAGTTTAAGAGCTCCTTTGAGCCTGATAAATAGTCAGCAAGGGTGCTTAAGGTCCGTTCATCCTTGGAATTTGATGACAGGATCTCTAGTGCATTTTTGAGTGTCTGATCATCACTTGCGTTAAGCTTGCCATTGCCAACTAGCAGCTGTCTTACAAAATCATGAGCACGGTTTCTATCCTCAAGACTTTCAAGCTCTGTTAAGGGGCCTAATCTGACGCTGCCGTCTAAGATCACATGGGTACCGCCTAGGGCCAAACATAATGATGATAGTGAATATCCACGCTCAAAGGCCCAGATCCTCATTCCCTCATAACGCATTAATGAGAGGATCAATGCATTTAAAAATACCGATTTTCCAGATCCCGGTGGGCCTGAGACTAGGGTATTGCCAGTATCATTGGTATGCAGATTAAGATAGAACAAACCATCGTCTTGGGCCTTTGCCAAAAGCAGAGGATCTTTACTTGGATATTTTTTGTTGGGAGCGATGCTCTCTCCATGCCAGATGGTATTTGTAGGCAGAAGATCGGCTGTAGCTTTTGTGCTCATGACAGGCCGGCGTATGTTGCAGACAAGCTCTCCAGGTAATGAGCCTAAGAAGGCTTCTGTTGCATTTATCGTTTCAACTCTGGCACCAAAGCCAAGATCTTCTATTGCACTAATGGCAATGCGACAGCGTTTTTGCAGTGTTTCAAAGCAATCTGCTGTAATTACTATAAGCTGAGTTAAGGCCCCGAAGCTGTCGGTCTTGGAATTTAACTGGGAGATGGCTTGTTCTATATCATCTATCTGATCCTCTGCATCCTTGTCTGTACGATCAGTTTCCACGTTTAAGACCTGATTTAAAAATCCCTTGCGACGCTGCTCGAAAAAACGTCGATGATGACGTAGGAGTAGATTGTTTTTAATACTGTCATTGCAGATAAAGCGCGTTGAAAAACGGCAGGGAAAGGGTAATGAGCATAAGGTCTCAAGCATACTCATAGATGAGGCGGAGGGATAGGTATCTACTCCCACACATGCAATAAGACTGTTGCCAATTTTTGGACATAATCCTGTTTGAAAATCAGCTGTTGCAAGTAGCGCGTCAAGTGCAATTTTTTCCTTAGGACGAGCCACCTTAAGACTACGACCCTCAAGGCAGGATTTTAAAAAGGATAGCAGAGAGGAGCATTCAGGATCATTTTGTTTTATTGCTTTAATGTTTAAGCAGGGACTGAAGGATGATATCAGTGCATCACGCTCTTTTTTAAATTCATTTATGCGCGCGTGATCGTTCTTTTGGATAAAGGTAGGACGTGAAATGATGCTTATTACATAAGATGTTTCAAAAAGCTGCTGTTCCTTTAGCATCTTTGTATGTGCCTTATCCAGCGCTTTGCCTGCAATGGGGCCCTTATACGAATTATCATTAATCTGCGTTTTAGTTCTTACTGCATCAAAAAACAGTGCCCAGTTGCCACCCATCTTTAAAAGTGCTGCCGTAAGCAGATCCCGGCGGTGCATAAGCTCCTTTGATGATAAAGAGCTGGCATCTATACCATGCAGGCTGTAACAGCTCATAAGTGCTCCGTTCTTTAAAAGCACAATGTTGTCATCAATAAGACTTGCCCAAGGCAGCAGCTCGGGAAGACCGTGAATGCTGTGATTTTTTGATCTGATACTTGCTGTGCAATAACACAGATATAGGACACCAAAGGCCAGCAGTACAGCACATAGACAGCAAAAGTATGCAAGCTTTATCATTTTTCTCTCTCAAAAATCTGCTTATTTCTGGTTTTATGGGATCTTTGGATGTACTGTTTTTACTGGATTTTTGCTGTACAGTGGACTTTTGGCAAAATAGAACTTTTGATAGCGCAGTGCTTTGGTGTAGACCTGACGCCAGAGAGGATCGATCAGGGCAACTTTGCGCAGGGCTACAAAGCCTGTGAGAAAGATGCACAATGCCATGATTAACCCTATGATGGATGCAGTCATAAAGGCGGTTACAACTGCAATTAGAATTATCAGCATGATCATGTTGCGATCGCAGCCTAAAAAAAGCCAGTCACGCAGAATGGAGGTATAAATGTGCTGTGAATTGTTCTCGTTTTGCATATATGCTCCTTTATAAGGATCACCTGCTGCATGTCAGGCGATCCTGAATGTTTGTTTTATTTATCTGCTGTAGCAAGGATTTTTGTTTTAGGAGAGCACTCCTCGATCTTCATTTAAGAAGAAAGTAAGTTCATGTCCTAAGTCCTGGGTATAGGCTCTGGTGTGACTGCTTTTCACGAAAGGATCCTGTAGCACTACAGGATCCTCGTGAAACTGCGTTTGGTAATCCTGTGCGATCACCGCGCCGTTAAAGAAACGTGTCATAAGTGAGTTGGCGCCTACAAGTAGCGTCATTACCAGAACAAGATAGATAAGAGTTCTTAAAAACCTTCCTATCTCTCCGCCTGCAAAGATCAACGTCGCACCGCAGGACACAATTCCGATTAAAGAAATAGAAAATGCTACGGGACCTGTGAGTGATTTTTGTAAGGTGGAGAGCCAGCTTTCATAGGGAAGAACGCCGGTGCTGGTTTCTGATGCCAATACAGGCATGGCACCAAAAAGGGCCAACAGAATAATGAATGTTTTTAAAGTTCGCATTACTGCTCCTTAGATTTATATAGAGTTCATAATCAATAAACAAGCCTTAGCTTTAAAAACGCGCCTGGCAATTTTGCAAGGGGAGCTCTTTGGTGCCTGACATCTGGTATAAATGCGGTTGAATTCTGGTAAGCTGGTATTGGCACAATTTTAGTTTTGACAGTGCTTGCAGGTAACGTTGTTCAAAGAGCTTGTCCTGATTTGTAGGACGTAAGCTGGCAGGTCTTAGCTTGTTAAGGCTATTGTTATTAAGCCTAGGAGTGTAATGGTAGGTGCATAATTGCTTTTTATTTTTCAAAAGCTTGCCTTTGCTGTTTAAGAGCTGGAGCAGCCTTTTATTGATGCTTGCATCTGACAATTTTGTCTGTGACATGCAATCTCCTTATTCTTTGTTTGTTTAAAAATTGGTTGCAAAGTAGCTTGCAGCCGTAAAGTTGATATATCGCAGGTCTTATTCCTCCTTTTTTATGAAAATACGTGGCATCTCAAAGCCTAAGCCTTCCTATTGGAGAGACTTTAAATATGTTTTTTTCTCTTTTTGCCTCCTTTGATTTCTTGTTGTCAGACAGGATCCTTATTTTTCTGATAAAGAATGGTGGTAATAAAGTTGCCATGCTCAAAAGCGCAGACTTTTACAATGGAGCTTATATAGCGCTTAGGCTTTGCTGAGAGCTGTATTATCAGATCTATTGCATTTGCCACTGTTTCCTCAATTCGCCGCGGAGCTTGCGGATGACGTGAGACTAATAGTGTCAATCTAAGTAGCGCCTGCTGCGGATTTCCTGCATGCATCGTGGCCATCGAGCCTTTGTGGCCAGTAGTCAGCGCGTCTATGAGATCTAGAGCCTCAGCTCCTCTGATTTCGCCCATAACTATCCTGTCAGGGCGCATTCTGAGTGCGGAGCGTACCAACACCTGGGCATTATTTTTTTCGTTGGTATAAGTGGCAAGAGTATTTGCTAAGATCGCCGGGATTTCAGGAGTGTCCTCAATTGAGACTATGCGTTCATCAGGACAGAGTTTTTTAAGTGTTGCTAGCAGACTGCACAGTAGCGTGGTTTTCCCGGATCCGGTCTCGCCGCAGATGATCATTGAGCGTCTGTTACACAGTGCCTGAGTCAGAATTTGTACACACTGCTCATCGATCATGCCGTTTTCAAGCAACTGCTCAAAATCTAGGATCTGGGATAGGTGGCGGCGGATACTAAAAGAGGGCGCGGCAACGAGAGGAAAAAGTAAGCCGTGAAAACGGGCATTGCCAACTGGGATCTGGCAGTCAATGATCGGTCTGTCTGCATTGAAGCCTTCGGGGACAAACTTTGAGGCGATGGTTAGGACTATTTTACGGGCGGTTGTTATCTCTATGCTGCCTTTGTTTAGGATCTGCCCATCGATGGTTTCTATGAAGATTTGGCCGTCAGCATTGAGCATGATCTCGGTGATGTTAGTATCCTCAAGCATGAGCATCAGATCATCTCCTAATCTTGACCGCAGGCATTTAAGTTCATTTAAGCTCTGCTCTTGTCCGTCATTGCTGTTATGTTCCATCTTTTCTTAGCCTCAGCTCTTTTAATAAAACTGACATTTGTGTTTTGATTAAGGCCTAGTGTAACCCCGAAATTTTTACGCAACGGCGTTGCGTGTTCAATTCAAACAAAAATAGACTTTCTGTTATAAATCAATAAATTATTGCGCAACTTCAACGCAACTATATCTTGGATCCTAAATACATCTAATCTGTGTAATAAAATGCGCTAAATTAAAAAAAATTACGTAATTACTTTGAACCTTTTTGGTGCAAGACGACGATCTGAATTTCTGAGAGTTTTATTTGACGGTGCAAGGAGAAAAGCTGACAATGTTTTTGAGGAATTTGAGGCCGCTATGAGTAGTAACGTTACGATTTTAAGTGTCAGCCGCTTTGCTGAAATAACAAATAACTGTCTGAAAAATTTAGGAAAAGCATATATTGAGGGAGAAATTTCGGCTCTTAATCTGCGCACTCATCTTTATTTCACCATCAAGGATGAAATATCGTCAATTGACTGCGTCATGTTTAAATCTGCCTTATCTAGGATTGCATTTACCCCTCAAATTGGACAGAAGGTAGTAATTTCAGGCAATAGCTCTATCTGGGTTAAGACTGGACGTTTTAATTTTTTGGTGGATTCAATGTCCATAGCTGGGATTGGGATCATCATGGAAAGGCTCAGGCTATTAAAGGAAAAGCTTGAAAAGGAAGGTGTTTTTGATCAGCATCATCGGCGTCTACCGCTTTTTCCAAATCGTGTGGGAGTGATTACCTCTAAAGACGGTCAGGTGGTACATGATATTGCAACTACCTTAAGCCGCCGTAACCGTGGTATTGAAATAAGGGTTTACGATGCTTTGGTACAGGGTGAAGGAGCTGCGCAAAGTCTCATCGATGCCCTTACTTTTGCAAATGCGGAGAACTGTTGCGATGTGCTTATCATCGGGCGTGGAGGTGGTTCTGATGAGGATTTACTGCCATTTTCTGATGAAGCTCTGACTCGAGCTGTGGCATGTTCTAAAATTCCGATCGTCTCGGCTGTTGGTCATGAACGCAATTATGCCTTAACCGACTTTGCCGCAGATGTGCGCGCGGCCACACCGACAGCAGCAGCCGAGCTTATCTCAGCTGTAAGCACGGATGATTTAAAAGTTGCCATTAAGGGGTATATGACGCGTCTTGAGGATGCATTGATGCGCACTATAGATCCCTACGGGATCTGTTATGACAAGCTTAAGGCCCGTTTAATCTATTGTGATCCGGCAAGAAAGCTCCTATTGCAGGCTCAAAGATTGCAAAATTTAATAAATCGGGGATCGATAGCACTTGACAAGCTTTTAAATGACTACAAATTTCATTTATCAGAGCTGAATGCGCGCGTGAGTGCCTGTGATCCGTTAACCCTGATCCATGAAGAAAAGGCATATTTAAGCGATTTAATTCATCGTCTAAGTATGGATGCGATCAGTATTTGTGAAAATAGAGCAAACTATCTTTCAATGCTCATCACCAGATTTAACAATTGTGGTATTGAAGAAAAACTCGCAGCCCTCAAGGAGCGTCTGGCATCTGATAATGCCTCCTTAATTGCATTAAATCCTCTTTCTGTGCTTGAACGAGGCTATAGCGTGACTTTAAATAATAAGGGCCATCATATTGTTTTTTCACAGGTTAATGTAGGTGACACCATCACAACCTTGCTTGATGGTGGAAAGATAGTATCTATGGTAACTAAAAAAAACGGTGCGGATGATGCTGATTAGTGGAGCAATTCTTATACCATATTTTGAAAAAAATTTTTTGATCTTATTATGAAGATACAATGTATTTAAGTTTAAAAATTCTATATAACAGGAATGTTAGAATTGCAAACGTTTGCGTAGCAAAATGCTATATTTGCAGTTTTAAGAGCTTTTTAGCTATGTTCTCTAACTAAGTTTTGGATGCGTATAAAAAATTTTAGTTGCTAAGGTTATGTGCAATTGCAGATATGCTTTAAAAGGGCGCCTGGGATAAGATTAGCTTGGCTGATAAATTTCTCAGTATTCATAAGGCTACTCTGTCTTGGCAAGATTAGCTGTAGCTTAAATTTCAACTCTCATCAAGGCCACGAGCCTAACTTCATTTTACCTCTCAGTTCAGCGTTTTTGCACCCTCCAAGATATTTGGTAATAAGCTAAAGGTCACTGCTGCTTACTATGAATTTTGGCAGAAGATCGGTGGTGATATAAATTAAGCCTTCTTCAGGGGAGGCCTCAAGCAACGGCTCGTTAAATTCCTCAAAGCAGCGATCATTAAGCTCTTCAATTGCAGCATCCTTTGACATGAAGCCTAGACTTAAGCATAAGCCTTGGAATTCATTTTCATCCATTACATCGGTGTGCTGTGATTTGATAGCATTAACCAGCATCGACAAGGAGTTGCTTTTGCTATCAAAGGTTACTGTTTTCTTTTTATTTGGCAGTACTACTACCTCATCTGTGTCTTGATGAACGGTACAGATTGCATCTATGCTGTTTGCTGTACTTTGATCTTGATCATCAACATTATTGCTTGAGAGCAGTCTGTCAATTGGGTTTTGTCCTGTCAGTGCCGATTTTGTGGAAGTGCTTAAATTCTCCTCTTCACGAAGCCTTGATATTACAGACTCAACTTCCTGACTTTCTCTGATGCGAGATGAGATAAGTGAGGTATTAAGATTGTCAAACACTGAGGAGCCTAGCCCATTCCTTTGTGTATTTTTTTCTGTAATATGCAGGTGCAAAAGAGAAAATACATGCTCAAAGCGCCCTTGCTCATACACCATGAAAAATGAATTTTGCAGTGTTGCCTTCATGAGCATTTTTAAAAATCCAGCAAAGATTGCATATGTTTCCTTACCGCGGTTCTGTTCATAAAGTGAGATATAGAAGCTGTCAGATAGGGGGGCAAGAGTTTTACATTCGTCATCAAGAGTTTTTAGAAATTCCTGTGCCAGTGCAAGCTCCTGCTGAGTGTTTGCAAGCTCATTTGCAAGTACAGAGGTTGCCACGCCTCCTTGTGAAATATGACGGCAGATAATAAGTGCAAGCTGGGCTGCCCCCAGTCTTGCTATAAAATCCTCGTCAAGCTTGATATCTTGTGGAAGATCTATCAGGGTACGTTTTTTAAATTCCTTGCGCAAAGTGGCAGGTAGTGCATCATTCATCGGCACAAATAGCAGACCGCACTTTGCCAGTGCTTCCTCAAGGCAGGCAAAGGCCTCCTTTGACGGATTAAAGCGTAGCTTGGCGTTTAATTCATCAAGAGAGCTAAAGCAGCAGTGACTTAAGGAGCGTTTGATACTATTTAATTCCTGAGTACTGCATTTATCTGACAGAATCGCCGCAAGCGTATCCTTAGAGCCCGTAGGCAGGGAGGATAGATATTGTATTTCCCCAAGATGTTGCTTTAAAAGCTCTGATGCTATCTGGCATTCGTCATCATTGGGTGGAACTATTCTGAGCTTAAGCGCATTTGAAAGCGGTCCTACTGATAAAATAGTGCTCATGATATGGTAGGTGAGCGCATGATCTATCAAGGCATAAGGCATACGGCCTGTGCTATAGCGTATGTGTTGATCTTGCTCGGTGGCACTTACTATATGTCCTGTTTTAGGTGGCAAGGCCTTGTTGAGAATTTCAAGGATCCGTCTTAGTCCAAAGGCACTAGGATGACTCTGTGAGCCAAAGCGTCTTAAAACATTTTTGGTGCGGACAATATAGCGTAGCTGCTGCAGATTAAAAAAATCTTTGGTATTTACGTAGAATTCTTCTTGTGTGCCTGTTCTTTGGGTAGCAAGAAAACCATTTAATAGATAGAGTGTTAAAAGCTCAGGTGCCTCGTACAGGCCACGCAGAAATTTATCATCCTTGATATCAGCACTAGGATTAAAGGGCGTAAAAAAAAGTCTGTGGAGGGTGTAGAGCCTGCAGATGAGGCTTGAGAGCTCATTATCAGCTACTGCATATTCCTCATCTATAGCCTCAAGTGCCAGCAAAAGGCCCTGCTTTGCATCTTGATCGAAAATAGGCCTTATGATGAGTGCAAAATAGTAGTTCCAGCCCAGTATTTTCTGGATATCAGCCTCATCCTTTTTGACACTTTTCTTAAGCAAGGCCTTATAAAGTGGGAGCGCCTGTTGCTCAAGCAGGGCATCCTCCTTGTTTTGATTTGAACAAAGCATCATGGGAAAGCTCAGGCTTTCATTGAGATCCTTTGTATAGTAGAAAAAGGCTGAGGGCCTGTAATTTAATCCTTTAAGACGCACAAACTCTATCTTAGAAAAATCTGGAAGCTTCTTAGGAAACATGCCCTGATTGAGCTTAAGTCTGTCTGCAATAAGTTCGATAATAGGGCTTTCCAGCACACAATGTTCTTTTAAAAGAGCTATAGCCTTAAGCGCAGTCTCATTTGGATTATCTGTAACACCTGTTGGTTCAGCGTCATTATTGATTTTCTGATGATGCTGAGGCTCTCTTAGTGGCTTTATGCGGGAGCTTTTGGGATGATCCTCCAAGGGAGCTGTGATAAAGCTCGGAGTTAGGCGCATCATGTGAATTTTGCTACAAAGCTTTCTTAAAAGTTCAATGTTGGGAAAGCTTTCATCTAAGCGTGAATTGCCACCACCTTTTGCGTAGATCTCAGAGAGAATGCTACATATGCGTTCATTTTTATCAGAAGAGAGAGCCTTAAAGCAATGAGAGGGATCTTTATAATCGCATCTGTGAGGACTGTGTGTGGTTGCATAGGTATAGCAGGTCTTAAGATATACCCGTCCTTCCTGAGGCATTGGCAACTCGGATAAAAGCTCATTGATGAAGATACGCTGATGTGGCTCAAGCGGTCCTTGACACACAACAAACAGGGCCTCAAAGACCCGGAGCATAATATTGTAGTTTGCCATTTTCTCATTCATTCTTGATATATGAACAAGATCTGAATTCTGTGGGGCTCGTCCTGATTTCACAATATTTGTGACTAGGGCTATATCCTCATCATTGGTAACATCCGGAGAGGGGGTTATAAAGATGCTTTCTTCAAAGCCGAGGTTAACAGGCAGAGAAAGCGGTACAAGACGCAGCTTGAAATGGGCAAGCAGATTAATAATGGATGACAGTGTATTCTTGACATCCGAGGCGTAGTTATCCGGTGTTACTTCAAGCTTAAGTCTCTGCACCAGCTCGCTTATTGAGGATGTTGTAAGACGCTTTGATATAGCTTCAGCTTTTAGCTCACTTATTGACTTTGAAAAGTCATAGGGCAAATCAGCAAGTCTTTTTAAATAGTAATTGGCATCTTTTACAAAAGCCATGACTGTAAATCTCCTAACCTCCTAATTTTATGAGCTTTTTTTAAAATAAATGCAAGCAATATGATCACAAAATTTACAAAAGGCTAGAAAAACAGAGCGGAAGACTTGAGATAAAGTTATGTATGCATAGGGCGGTGATGATAAGAGCTGTCTTAATGAATAAGACTCTGTCTTTTTTGTAAAAGAAGAGTTGCAGCTTGCAAAATAATGCCTGAAGCTTAAAAGTTAAGCCTTGTATACTCCTTTTGATTACAGCTTTTTAAAGTTGTGCCGTAAAATATAAGTATATGAAAACGGTTTCGTGATCTAATACACTAGAAAAAATTTGCAGGCAGTGGCACGATAGCCCCATGAGATCTTGGCTCAGGATCCATTGCCAATAATAAGAACAAGAGCCTTATGTTTAGGATGAAAATGATCCGTAAACTGCATTTTTTATTGTTAGTAATAGTGGTACCGATAATCTTCTGTGTATTGGTATATCTATTGTTTGCTCAGAGTAAACAGCTCCTCGGGCAGAATAGCTTGGATGAAATAGCCTTGTTTCTACCAGGTAATGTTAATGGATCAGGCTGGAATCGTATTGTTTTCTCAGATACAAAGGCTTCAATTGATGATGCCAAGATTGCCAAGATCTATACGTTGCAGAATGTAGATGACAGCAATTTAAATAAGGCTATAGAGAGCATACGTCGTCGAGGTATTAACACTGCGATTCTTGCCTTTCCTAGAAGTTCTAGCAAAATTGAGGATATGGTGAAGGCCAATCAGGATTTGAAGTTCATTGGTCTGTTTGACACTGCAAAACGCTATGCCAATTTTTCAGCCTATGTTCCTAAATTTACTCAGGGTGCATATCTTGCAGGATATGCTGCTGCGGCAATTTCCCAAAGAGCACGCATCGGACTGGTTGTCTCCCATGATATTCCTCTTTGTAATGCCTTAGTTAACGCCTTTGTTCTGGGAGCAAAGGAGGCATTACCTGGAATTATGGTATATGTAACCCGTACGGGATCATCAGACAGAGAGGCTCTAGCTCAGGCGGCGACTGACCGACTGATTGATATCTGGCAGGTTGATTCAGTGGCATCATTCCTGATGAATGCAGGAGTTTCCTTCAGAGCCGTAGAACGCGGGTTGCCGTATGTAGGATTCATGGAGGATTCCCGCACAATTGATCCATCGCTCATGATAACTCAGGTAAAGGTTTCAACTGATCAGATCTTTGACGATATTGCCAAAGCTCTAGAACGTGGCCGTCTGCTCTCTAGCGGTACAAAAGTATATGATATTGCTTCAGGCACCATTGGTCTTGAAAATTACTCAAATCGCATGCCAAGCATTGTTATACAGGTTTTAAAAAAGTTTGAACAGAATTTACGTAATGGTGCAGTCGTCTTTAAAGGTCCGATCAAGGACACAGAGGGAACAATAAGAGCAAATTTCAATGAAGTCTTATTAAATGAAGCTTTTGGTGGCAATGCTTGGTATGTTGATGGGACTTATGTGGTACCTTGATGAAGGATAGTTTTAAACAGCTTCTTTTAAGATTGCAAAGTATATTGCGTCGCCTCCCCTGTGCGCTGCGCTCTATTATTTTGCTCATTTTATTGGTCGCAAGTGCAACTCTCTGGCGCAACGAGAGCCAGGAGCCGATGATTGCTGGAATAATTATTCCCGGTGAGCGTTATGCTGATGGTTGGTATGGCGCCAATTTTGATGCGGCAAGTCGTGCATGCGTATCAATGGGCTTTGAGCTTAGAACTGCAGACGGTGTAGGTGAGAGGGAAGAGGATTTGTTTGCAGCCTGTGATAATTTATTGCGTATGGGAGCTCAGCTCATAGTACTTACCGGACCTGATGATCCAAAGAAGTTCTCAAGCTATATGAAGAGTCATCCCTATGTGCAATTTTCAGGCTTTGACTTAAGTGTGGAGGCCCCAAACTATCATCCTGTATTCTTCCGTATTTATCAGGCCAGATATTTATCAGGAGTGCTGGCAGCCATGGTCTCCCACTCACATGTTTTAGGCTATGTCGCAGCCCGTCCCGAACCTGAAGTGGTACGTGGGATCAATGCATTTGCCCTAGGTGCTAGAAGTGTCCGTAAGGATATTAAGGTTTTATTGCGCTGGACTGGTGACTGGTCATCAGAGAAGGAAGAGGATGACGCTGTTTTAGAGCTTAAAAAGGCAGGAGCAGATGTGCTTACGTATCATCAGCATGAGGAATATGTCCCCAGAGCCTGTGAACGATACAAGATCAATTTTATCGGTATGAGCATGCCTCTTGCAGGGTACTCATCCCGTGCCTTAACCTCAGTTCTATGTGACTGGGAGACCTATTACCGCCTGCTGTTGCGCTCACAGAGGGATCAAAATTATGTACCGCCCTTATGGG
Organism: Firmicutes bacterium CAG:534; assembly: GCA_963650525.1. Taxonomy (GTDB): domain Bacteria; phylum Pseudomonadota; class Gammaproteobacteria; order Enterobacterales; family Succinivibrionaceae; genus Succinivibrio. The sequence continues at coordinate 5,501 of CAVJLP010000024.1, read as the reverse complement.
CCGGAATTGACAGTGGCGCAGTCGGACTTGCTAGTTATTCTGCAAGAGTTCCAAAGTCTGTACGCAAATTAGTAGATGAAAACAAGATCGCACTTGAAAAAGGCCAGAAAGCTGTCTTCTCAGGTGTTATCGTTGACAATCAGGGCATTATGCACGGCCATGAAGGTAGTAATGAAGATTCGCATGAGCTACTGAATATGAATTATTTGGTAGCAGGAGTGGAGACTATTCATGTCAGAAAATAAGAATAGACTTCAGAATGCGACATCTTTAGATCATGAAGATAAAGTTGTAATAGACTCTGCCAAAAGTCAGGTAGCACCGCCTTCCGATCCTAAAAATCCTTACGATCTTTTTATTGAATCGTACAAAAAGTCCCGTCAGGATAATACGCGCACCTTTGCCATACGCATTGCGCTGGTGGTACTGCTGTGCCTTTTTTTAATACTGACGGTGTTTGGACTTGATTTGCATCTTGAAGGCAGTATTGTTCAGCGTTCCTTATTAGGACAGATGCAGAATGTTGCAATGCGATCTGCCCAGGCTGAAGCAGATCTGTTTGAAAGGGAGCTCTCAACCCTGCAAAGTATTGCCTTGTCAGTTCAGTCTGACAGCAAAGAGGAATTGCAAAATGCCGTCAAAACTGCAGGAAGCATGTACGGTGCAAATGCCGGTCTGATTTCTGTTACCGGATTGCAGATTGCAGGAAAGTATATTGAGCCCTATAAATACCGTGAAATAAGCTTATCCATGGCTGGGACTACCAATGTCGGCTACTACAATGATCTAGGATTACTTTTTACAGCTCCTATACTTATCAAGGGCAATGTTAGATATGTGCTGTATCGCTTCATAAGTAAAAATATTCTGCCTCAGCTTCTGCCTATTCTGTATCAGGGAAAGGGCACTGTTTTTATATCTGATGAGCATGGCTTAATAGTAAACTCTCTTAATCTTACAGCAGAGAAAGAGCAGCTTTTCAAATCTGTACCTTTTTTAGAGCATATTCAGCTATTAAAGCAGACGATGAAAAAGCATGCTGCTGCCGTAGCTTTAGTTAGGGATGAGATGAATAAGGACTGTATTTTATTTTCATCTCAGATCCCAAATACTAATCTTTATCTTACAGGACTTATTCCGCAGATGGAGTTGGAGCCTCCTGTCTCCAATATACGCTGGTATGTATTCTCTTTGATACTGCTTATTGTCTTTTCAACTCTCTACCTTATGCATCGTAACGGCATTGCCTATAAGCAAAGAGATGATGTCCTTGCTCTTGAAAAGCTGAAATTTTTAGCCTCTAAGATTCGATCTGAAACTTTAGAGTCGGTAATAAGAGGAGCAGATCCTAAGGTGCAGGAGATCCTGCAGGCTGCGCATGCTCTTGTGGAGCACCACGATCCGCAGGCTTTGGAGAATATTAGAGAGAGCGTGGAGGATACTGCTAACAGCTTGCAGAATACATTGCATTCCATCATGCAGTTAAATGGTGGACAGACGGATTTTGTACTTGATGAGAAGGAATACGATCTGCGTCAGTTACTTATTTCCCGCATTAAATTTGTTAACCGAAAGTGTAGAATTGCAGGTCTTAGGTTGGATTTAGGGATAAATCCCAATTTGCCGCGCAAGGTTTTTGGTGATGAGACCAGAGTTTCAGAGGTTATCACCCATATTCTGGATAACGCCGTTAAATTTACTAAAGACGGAAGTATTACATTTAGAGTAGGGGGAGATATCAAGGATGATCTGCTCAAGCTTAGGGTAATAGTTACTGATACAGGTCGAGGGATGGAGGATGCTGTAAGATTAGGCGTGTTCCATGAGCTTCCGGCAAAGGAGTTGCTAAGCAGTAATCGATCTGTCAGAGGATTCGGACTTTCAATCTGTTATAACCTCTTAAAGATCATGGGCGGTTACATTGATGTACAGACCATTCTTAATAAGGGCTCAACCATTACAGTCTGCATCCCTCAGCGTATTATGTCCCAAGATAAGATCGGCAAGATTTCTCTTGTGCGAAAGAAAAAGACACCACCAAAGGATGCATTAGCCAGTGAGGATAATGTGGCTACAAGCCCTGAAAAAGTAGCACCGTTAAATGCCGCTGCCATGTATCTTAAGGGAAGTACGGATAACGAGACTCAAGAGACATCTGATTTAGGAACTCAAGAGCCTCAGGAGGAGGTAAGTGCCGAATTAAAGTCTTCTGAGGATAGCAGCAGTGAGGTTAATCAGGAGCAGGTACAACAACAGCAGGCCTCCTTGAGTGCGCCTGAGCCAAAGCCTTTGCAGCTTCTAGATGCTGATAAGGGGATTGCCAATTATGATGATGATCTTCAGCGCTATCTACAGGCCTGTGATCTTTTCTGCCATATTTCAGGTGATCGCCGCTATAAGCTTAATGAGGCCTTTGCTACGGCTAACTGGAAATATTATGCAATGCTGATGTGTTCGCTTAAGAATTCCTCCAGACAGCTTGGCAGTGAAAAACTCTACTATCTTGCCTCTCAGCTGGAGTCTGCTGCGAGAATTGTTGGCTCAAGCCGTTCTGATTATCAGAAGATAAAGCCTCAGGGAATGACCTTCATTTCTGAACGTCATGCAGCCTTTATCGATATCTATGATGAGCTGGTTAAGACTCTTCACAGCTCCTTAAATGTCTGATCTCATGCCAATGATCTGATAAAATGCGCCTTGTCTTAGGAGAGACAAGGTCATGTCACTTAAATTTCGTTATTTAATCTTCATCATCGGTGTAATTATTCAATCCTGTGGAATTGCACTTATAACCCGTTCAACCCTAGGCAGTCCACCAATATCCTCTGCACCTTTCGTAGTAACTCAGTTCACTACATTTACTTTAGGTGAATTAACATTTGTTCTAAATGCTCTTATGATCGTGGCTCAGGCAGCCCTGTTGCGCCGACGCTTTCGCCATATTCAGCTTCTGCAGCTTCCTGTTACCTTTGTCTTTGCAGCAGGTCTTGACATCTTTATGAAGCTTTTTGCTTGGACTCAATCTGATGTATATCTCATCAATGTTGTGGTATTGCTGTCAGGTGAGGTTATGCTGGCGATGGGAGTTGCTATGCAGGTGATAGCCAATGTACTGATGCTTCCAGGTGAGGGTATTGTCTATGCTATCAGTACCGTGTTTAAAATTGAGTTTGGCAGGGTTAAAACCTTCTTTGATTGCTCGATTGTAGCTTCAGCAGTAATTTTATCCTTTGTATTTTTGCATCGTCTGGCTGGTGTTCGTGAGGGAACCTTAGCTGCAGCACTGCTCACAGGTATTATCGCTCGTCATCTGATTGCTAATTTCAGCTGCTTTGATGAAAATGGTGGATTGGTTTTCTGTATGCCTTGGCAGAAGAAAAGGCACGCTAAGTAAAATCAGCCACAGTACTTCTTCATACAATTCAATTCTTTTCCTTAAAAGCCTTGATGTTTTCAGTTTTGAGTATTGATGTTATTTAAGAGGTAAGAGCGTTAACTTTTATCCTGTTTTAATTCCTCGGTCAGATCTTCATCAAAGGCTTTCTCAAGATCACGCAATATTTTAAGATCTATCTTTGCGTTACGCATAGATAAAGGGGGATTAAAGCATTGAGACATGGGAAGCTCATCATTATGCTTTTTGACCCTTTCTAGGATTTCATCAATTGAAATTGGATGATAGTTGTTCATGTCAACGCCTACGTTATAGGCATTGCGCAGGTGGGATGCTATGAAATTGTCATGCGCATTATTATGTAAATGACCATAAAGATGAATAAAACGATCCTCATAGTCACCACACCAGTATAAAAGAGGATAGTGACATAATATAAGCCTCTTATCGCCAGCTATACGCAGTGTGGATAGGGCATGCATCGAATCTAGTACGTCCCGGAAATAATAACGGTGACGGGTTATTTCATGATCGTGATTGCCAAAGATTAAGTGGATATGCCCACACAACCTCTCAAAAAGGGCATGAATACTGTCAATAGGAAGATGTAAGGAAAAGTCACCTAGAATATAGATATCATCCTGAGGCTTGACTGTTTCATTCCAATACTGAATAAGCATTTCATTCATTTCTTCAACCGATCCAAAAGGACGCTTACAGTCTTTGATACATTTTGCATGACTAAAATGCAGATCCGATGTGAAGTAAAGCATGAACACTCCTAAAGCTGCCCAAATGACAGCGACATTATTATCGCATTTTTAACAGTGGTATTGAATACCTGAATAAATGCAAATATTTAAATAACAGGCTCTCAAATAAAGAAAAAATATTAAAAATGCAGGGGCTCTAAAAATAAAAAGTGCATAAAATATAACTAAACTGAAGATAAAAAAGATCATTAAAAATAGGGCGCCTAATAAAATCCCGGTTTTTTTTACGGAATAAGAAATTTTTTTAAAGCTAAATATTGCCCGTATAAATGATTATCAAAAAAACTGATTAAAACTTAAAATTTCGCTATACATTAGTATGAATTTAACCTAGAATGAACCTAAACAAAAACGAAAGAAAACTTTCATAAAGGTTCAGAGATGTTGTCTACATCGTGGAATGATTGGAATTGGAATTACAATGCCGGAGAATTGGGGATCATAATAAGAACCAATGACGGCAAGCTCCGTTTTCTAAACTTTCACCATAGACAAGAAGATTTACTAAATGTTCCTAAAAAAGGGGAAGCGTTTAGTTGCTCAGATGCAAGGTATCTGGGGATGTATGAGCAGGGACTGCAGGAGATCGGTTTAAAGGATCTTGATTGTCTGGCTCTGGGATTAAAAGCTGTAGCCTGTGAACAATTTGTAAGACCAGGCTTACCTCTTACTCGCTACTTTATGAATTTTCGTTATGAATATGATTTTGAGCCTGGAAATCTTGCAACGGTATACACCATAAACGGTAAAGCTGCAGATTGTCTGGTACTTGAAAGAGAAGATGCTGACGGATTAACTCGTTTGATGTTACTTAATGAGTCTGTAGAACTTCCTAACGGACGTATCATCAGGTTGGGGAAAATGCTTAGAGTAAAAAAAACTACCGTCAGACTATTTAAGGAATTCTCACGAAAAGCAGATCAATGCATTGCTAAATATGCATAGAATTTCAGAATGGTTTTTGACATGAAACCATTGAAATGTCAAAGGATCTACTTTTGGCATTTTAAAAAAACTATCATGAAGATGATAGCTATGTCATCCTAAGTTGCTGTAGTTCTTAACGATGTTAAGAATTGTTAGACCCCTGCGAAAGCTCCATTCGCAGGGGATTTTTTTTTATAGTAAAACGTAAAACTATATCCATTCCATAATCATTTCATAATTGATAATCAATTCTTAATATATAAATTTCACAGTATAAATAGCAAAGATAATGATCTGTATTTACTGAAGAAAATAGAAATTAATAATATTAATGGAAGTTATATTTAACTGCTTGTTTTTAAAGTATTTATCCTCTGACAGGTTCTTATTTCTTTAATAGAGTAGAA
>CAVJLP010000023.1:0-25814 GCA_963650525.1 Firmicutes bacterium CAG:534 | reverse complement strand
AGAATGGAACTACACGATTAAAGCACAAGCATAGTTTTAGATAGATACATTTGTATAATTTATAACCGCGCAGTTCCTAAGAGATGCCACATGAAGGAGGCGGCTGTTCGTGTTCAGAACGTGGTGTCATTCCCTGTGGGCGTGACTCTTTCTAAGTAGATCTCCGGTAGCTGGAAGTTTAATACCCATCTTAGATGCTGGTGTTACGTTCAATACAGGCGATCTTGAGGCGGATGGCAATACCTGCTTCACTGGCGCAAGCAATGGTGTGAAGCTTTCATCTGATGTTTTGGATGATGTTTCATATCACGTCGGGGTTAACTTTGATGCAGCTGTTGAGAACGCATCATTTGGCTTGGGGGTTAAATACTCAGGCTCAGATAACACTGATGACTATGCAGTTAATGCACATGTCAGCTATGCCTTCTGATAGTAGCAAAGTCGGGATCGTGGATTTAAAGTCTAGATCCTAGATTTTGTTGATGAAACTGGTGCTATTTTTTGGTGTTGTGCCTAAAATAGCACCATTTTTTTTACAAGTTCCAAAAGAAAATATCCGTCATTGCATCACGAAAATAACAGCTCGCAAGATACATGACTGTAGAATTTATGGACTTCAAATTTAGAATTCAGAGCTTAGTAGGAAGTCCGCAATGTGCATCGTTTTGATCCCCTCGTAGTTGCCTCCTGAAAACTCATCTGCGGTGAGAACATATTTGGGATAGTTGTCATGAATCTCCAGCAAACGGTCGTATTCCCTTTTTTCTGTTTTTGCAGAGTGAAGTTCCTGCGACACTTGCACATAGAGCTTTTCGTTTTGGCGTACTGCAACAAAGTCAATTTCTCCGCAGTTGGATTTGCCAACATGGACAGTGTATCCTCTGCGGCAAAGTTCTAGGTACACCACATTTTCAAGACTGGACGCCACGCTGTCGGCATTATAGCCAAGAACGCTGTAACGCAGAGCAGTATCTGCAAGGTAGAACTTCTGTTGCGTTTTTAGAATTTCCTTACCCTGCAGGTCAAAGCGGGAGCAGCGGTGTAGCAGATATGCCTTTTCCAATTTTTCTAAGTAGCTGTAGACCGTTTCGTTGTCCAATGCACGGTGTTCTGCTTTCAGATAGTCTGAAATGGATTTTGCCGAGAAGGTATTACCTACATTGTTGAAGGTATACTTGACCACTCGCTCAAACTGATCGATCTTTCTTACTTGATTGCGCCTGACAATATCCGAAAAAATCGTGGAGTTATAAATATCTCGCACGATGGTGTATACCTCATCTTGGGAATATGCCTGCAAATGCGTTGCCGGAAATCCGCCTAAACGTATATAGTTGGCAAGCTCAGCTTTCGGCTCTTTAACCTCAGCATACTGTTTTTTAAATATCAGATATTCGCCAAATGACAACGTAAAAATACGGAAAGATACATACCGTCCTGTCAGATAGGTAGAGATTTCAGAGGACATCATTCTGGAGTTGGATCCTGTTACATACAGATCAACATCAAAGTCTGATGCCAGCGAATTGACTACCTTTTCCCAACCTTTGATTTCTTGCACCTCATCGAGAAACAGATAGGTCTTACCATTAGGCAAAAGACTATCCTTTAGCTCAGCATACATCTGCTTGGCCGTCATATCCTCATATTCCATTGAATCGTAACGGCGGCTGATAATGCGCACTTCTGGAATATTTCGTTGCGTTTTCAACTGCTCCATAATCATTTTTAGAATCGTTGATTTGCCGCAGCGTCGTATGCCCGTAAGGATTTTTACAAATGGCGTATCCACATAAGCCATAATCTTATCTACATACAAAGATCTGTATATCAATCTAATCTCCTCTGTTTGTATAAGGTATACCGCAATTTTTTTTAAGGATAATAGTTATTGCGATTATAAACCGCAAAACTCTCTTGGAGTTTAATTAATTGCGGATTAAACTGATGTTATCATCTGGATATTTATGCAACAACCTGTTGCACAAATTCACGAATCGGATAAGCATTTGCAAATTTCCTGTGTTTAGTTGACTAAATGTTGAAAAATCGTATTTCTATGCTGTTCATCATAAGAAAAAATCTAGCGACTACTAGAGGATAAAATCATAGGGTACTACATCTTTTAGCCATCATTTGACGTTGCTGTGGGGGATCAGTAAGGTGATCTCCAAGGATCCTTTAAAGATGATCTCTGGTTTTGCCCTATAAAACTCACGCTCATTACTGTGCAGAGTTAATTGCAACATTCATATTTTCAAATTTTCAAAGAGCAGATGTGATGTTAAAACGTTTATTTATGGTTGAATCGCCTTATCAATGAAGGGGGAAAAAGACGAACTTAAATTTGAAACAGCAACTGGTGCGTTGATCACCTGTTTTAATTGTAAAAATGAATGGGACGTTACACTTGATATTATTGAAAATCCCTGGATTTTTATTTTTTACAAGAGCTCAAATGCGGTTTTTTGCCGAAATACACCCTAAAAATGTTAAAATCCTCACATATTTTTTCTGCCACTGGTACATCCTAAGAGGAAATCAAAATGAGCTTCATCAACAAAGCCAAATCAATTGCAGAATTTGATCCCGAATTGTGGGCATCTATCGCTGACGAGAATCAACGCCAAGAAGACCACATCGAGCTCATCGCATCTGAGAACTATGCTTCTAAATGCGTGATGGAGGCTCAGGGCTCTCAGCTTACTAACAAGTATGCAGAAGGCTATCCTAATAAGCGCTATTACGGCGGCTGTGAGTATGTAGATAAGGTTGAGCAGCTTGCTATTGATCGCGCAAAGCAGGTTTTCCACTGTGATTTTGCTAATGTTCAGCCTCACGCAGGCTCTCAGGCAAATGCCTGTGCTTATGCTGCTATGTGTAAGCCTGGTGATACCATCCTTGGTCTATCTTTAGCATCTGGTGGTCACCTAACTCACGGTTATAAGGTTAACTTCTCAGGTAAGGTCTACAACTCATTAAACTATGATGTAGATGCAAACGGTGAGATTAACTATGAGCAGGTTCAAGCTCTAGCAAATGAGCATCATCCTAAGGTTATCGTTGCCGGCTTCTCTGCTTATTCAGGCATCGTTGACTGGAAGAGAATGCGTGAAATTGCTGATTCTGTCGGCGCCTATCTCATGGTAGATATGGCTCACGTTGCAGGCTTGATTGCAGCTGGTGTCTATCCTTCTCCTATTGACTATGCTCACGTAGTAACCTCCACTACTCATAAGTCCTTAGGTGGTCCTCGTTCAGGCTTTATTTTGTCAAATTGCCACGATGAAGCTTTGTATAAGAAGATCAATTCAGCTGTATTCCCTGGTAATCAGGGCGGTCCTCTGATGCATATCATTGCAGCTAAGGCTGTACTCTTCAAGGAGTGCATGGAGCCTTGGTATGTTGATTATCAAAAGCAGATTTTAAAGAATGCTCAGCTTTTGGCTGAGGAAGTTCAGAAGCGTGGCTACAAGGTAGTCTCCGGTGGCACTCACAATCATCTCTTCTTGATGGACTTTACCGATCTTGAGATGACTGGCGCTGATGCCGAGGCTGCATTGGGCCGTGCTAACATCACTGTTAATAAGAATACCGTTCCTGGTGAGAAGCGCTCTCCTTTCGTAACCTCCGGTTTACGTATTGGTACTCCAGCTTGCACCCGTCGCGGCTTTAAGGAAGCTGAGATCAAGGAATTGGCATCCATCATCTGTGATGTGCTTGATAACTACAAAGATGAAGCTGTTATTGAGCAGTGCAAGGCTCGCGCAGTTGATCTGTGCAAGCGTTTTCCTGTCTACAAGGATTAACAATGACGACCCCGGTTACGGAGTCTGATCGCCGTTATATGATGCGAGCTTTGGAGCTCGCATCCCACGGTCTCTACACAACCTATCCCAATCCTGCGGTAGGTTGTGTTTTTGTACGTGGAGATCAGATAATCGGTGAAGGCTGGCATCATAAAGCAGGTGAACCTCATGCTGAGGTGATGGCTATTAATAATGCAGGTGGTGATGTCAAAGGTGCCACTGCGTATGTTACCTTAGAGCCATGTTCCCACTACGGTCGTACTCCTCCTTGTGCATTACGTCTAGTTGAGGAAGGGGTTGCACGAGTATTCATTGCAGCAGGTGATCCCAATCCTAAGGTATCAGGCAAGGGAATTAAGATTCTGCGTGATGCCGGTATTGATGTCATTGAGCATGTGATGGAAAAGGAAGCGTGGTTTTTAAACCGAGCCTTCATGAAAGCTATCGTTTCACCAACTCCCTTTGTCACAGCCAAAATAGGCATGAGTCTTGACGGTGCTATTGCTCTTGAAAATGGCGAGAGCAAATGGATCACCGACGAAGTTTCTCGTCAGGATGTGCAGGATCTGCGCGCACAGTGTGATTGCATCGTTACCACCTTGGAAACCGTGATTGCCGATGATCCTTTGATGAATGTCCGCTATGACGAGCTTCCAACAAGTGCTAAGGCGAAGGTTCCAAAGAGTGATTTAAGGCAGCCTTTGAAGATTGTGGTTAATACCGATGGCATCTTAGATGAATTTAGTGGCAATAAGTGTCGCGATATTGATGAATTTAAGATCTTCAAGGATGGCAGAACTATCATTGTTGAGGCGGGGGATATGCTTAGTATCCCTGAGACCAAGCTTAATGAGCATGTGTCAATTGTGCGTCTGCAGGGATGCCAAGATGGTGATTATCTAAGCCTTAAAGGCCTACTTGAGTATTTAGGTACACTCAAGATCCGCCATGTAATGATTGAAGCTGGTCCTACATTTACCAATGCTCTGTTAAATGAAGATCTAATAGATGAGCTTTATATCTATCAGGCTCCTAAGTTTTTAGGCAATGATGCTCAAAGCGCATTTATTGATATTGCATCCCCCCGTAAGCTTAAGGATGCAAAATCCTTAGTTCTACACGATGTGGAAAAGCTTAAAAACGATATTCGCATACGTCTGCTTAGCAAGAGCATTGCCAAGCAGTACGATGAGCTGACGGAGGTTTGATGTTTACCGGAATCGTTGCAGGTGTAGGAACTTTATTAGGCGTTGAGCGTAAGGGCGCAGGTGCTGTGATCCGTGTTGAAACTCCTGACGGTTTTATGAAAACAGAGAACGTCAAGCTTGGAGATTCTATAGCCTGCAACGGTGTATGCCTGACGGTGACATCAATTGAGGATAGGATTTTTACAGCGGATGTTTCCTATGAAACCATGGAACACACCTGCTTTAAAGATTATGCTCGCGGAAATGTGTTAAATCTTGAGGCAGCGGTCACTCCGTCAACCCATATGGGTGGTCATATAGTGCAGGGGCATGTGGATGCAACCGGCATAGTATCAGCAGTTACTAAAACCTCTGATGCCACCGATGTGGTGATTACCTGTCCAAAAGATCTGATGCGTTATATTGCATATAAGGGTTCAATTACGGTAGATGGAATATCACTTACAGTAAATGATGTAGGTGATGAAAGTTTCCGTCTGACCTTGATCCCTCATACCCGCGGTGTAACCAATTTTGCTTCCTGGAGAGTTGGCCAGGGAGTGAATCTTGAGGCTGATGTACTTGCGCGTTATTTAGAGCGCTTAATCACAGCACGAGATGAACAAAAGAATAATAATGAGAGCGGACTCACTTTAGAGACGCTTATTGAAAACGGATTTTGACGAGGAATAATATGTCTCTTACCAAGATCGAAGGCGGCTTGCCTTGCAGAGATGGCAGATTCGCCATTGTAGTTTCCCGCTTCAACAGCTTCATCTGTGAGCGTCTGGTTGACGGAGCTTTGGACGTTTTGAAGCGTCAGGGCGAGGTTCCTGAGGACAACATCACCCTAGTCCACGTACCAGGTGCCATTGAGATCCCTCTGGTGTGCAAGAAGCTTGCTAAGAGCGGCAAATATGACGCAATCATCACCTGTGGCTGTGTGATCCGTGGCTCTACCTATCACTTTGAGGTAGTTTCCAATGAGTGCGCTAAGGGCTTGACTCAGGTTACTCTTGAGACCGGTGTGGTGATTTCAAATGGTGTGCTTACTACTGACAATCTTGATCAGGCTGTACAGCGTGCCGGTTCAAAGATGGGTAACAAGGGGGCAGAGGCAGCAGCCGCAGCTCTTGAACTTGTCAATGTTTTAAAGCAGATTTAATTTATATAACAAAGGTTTAATAATGGATTCAACTGAAGGTGCAGTAACTCCTGCCATGCGTCACAGAGCTCGTCATTTTGTATTGCAGGCTCTCTATACTTGGCAGATGACTGGTGACAGTGCTGCGGCAATTGAAAAACAATATTTAGAAGAGCAACCTGTTCAGGGGGCCGATCTCGATTACTTCCATGACTTAGTCTCAGGTGTGATTGCCAATTGTGACCACCTAGATGAGACCTATGAGCCGTTTACTAGCCGTCCTATCAAGGATCTTGATGAAGTAGATAAGGCTATTTTGCGTTTATCTACCTTTGAGCTTCTATATCGTCAGGATGTTCCTCCGCGTGTTGTTATCAACGAGGGTATAGTTCTTGCCAAAGAATTCGCTCAGCAGGATTCACATAAGTTCGTAAATGGTGTTCTCGATAAGGTATATCGCGCTGTCCGTACTGTTGAGAATAAAAAAGTAGAGAATTAAGGCTTTGATGAAATGATAGGTGAGTTTGATCTCATCAAAAAGTATTTCTCAGGTCATGATAAGGGCAAAAACGTCGAGCTAGGTATAGGCGACGATTGTGCCCTTATGTCTTTTGGCCGCGATGAGAGCTTGGCGATCACAACTGATACTCAAAATGAGGGGATACATTTTTTCAAGGGTACCGATCCTTATTTACTCGGGTATAAGTCCTTATTGGTCAATCTCTCTGATCTGGCGGCTATGGGCGCACAACCTCGCGCTTTTACACTTTCCCTGACGTTGCCTGATTCTAATGAAGATTTTTTAACAAAGTATGCTAGGGGACTCTTTGAGCTTTCCAAAGGTGAACATGTAGCCTTAATTGGCGGTAATACCACCAAGGGGCCTTTGTCTTTTACGATAAGTGCTTATGGTATTTTGCGTTGGGGTGCCTTAGAACGATCAAACGCCAAAGTTGGCGATGGTATTTATGTTACCGGTACTTTAGGTCTGCCGGGACTTTATGTTGAAGCAGGCTATGGGCGTATTCCCTTGGATAAGTCTGTTCTAAGCTCACTTTGTTATAAATCAATGCATATTGAATGTCGCTGCGCTTTTGCCAGAGATCTTGCAGAGCGTGAATTGTCATCATGTGCAATTGATATTTCAGATGGCTTAGTAGGTGATCTGATGCATATTCTAAAATTAAGTGGAGTTGGGGCTGATTTGCAACTAGATAAATTGCCTCTGCCTCAGGAGCTTTACGATTATGTAGCAGATCCTGTTGAACGCTACAAGCTTGCAGCCTGGGGCGGTGGTGATTATGAACTTTTGTTCACCATTCCATCTGATCTTGAAGAGGATGCACAGGAATACTTTGAGGAATGTGGCGATCAGGTTACACGTATTGGTACTATTACTGATAGTGGACAACTACGTGTAATGTTTAATGATAAAATCTTCGCACCTGCTATGAAGTCGTTTGAGCACTTCTAGCAGAATTGAATTTTGGAGTTAATTTTGACTAAGTTATTTAAGAAAGCAGCTGTTGTTTCCATGTTAGCTGCTACCGTATTTGCTGTAACTGCATGTGGCGAGAAGAAGGTTTCTCCTATCACTCAGGAAAGCTCATTTGAAGAGAAATCAGCTTATTCTATCGGTGCTTCTATCGGCATGTACGTTAAGAACATGCTTGAGCAGCAAAAGGAATTTATCGCTCCTATGGATGAGGAGATCGTCTTAAAGGGTGTAGCAGATGCCTTAAAGGGCTCTAATGCTCTTAAAGATAAGGATATTCAGGACACTCTCCATGCTTTGGATATGAAACTAAAAGAGTCCATGCAGAAGAAGCAGGCTGAGCTTGCTAAGAAAAACCTTGAAGATGGTGAGAAATTCCTAGCTGAGAACAAGTCAAAAGATGGCGTAAAGGTCACTGAGTCTGGTCTTCAGTACAAGGTTATCAAGCAGGGCGATGGTGAAACTGCCAAGAAGGGCGATACTGTCACTGTAACCTATAAGGGAACCACTATCGATGGTAAGGTGTTTGATGAGCAGCGTGAAGGTGTTGATTTCCCTCTTGATAATATGATCCCTGGTTGGATCGAGGGTATTGAGCTTATGAATGCCGGCTCTGAATATGAATTCTATATTCCTTCAAAGCTTGCCTATGGTGAGGCTGGCGCAGGTGATGCCATCGCTCCTAACAGCGTTTTGATTTTCAATGTAACCTTAAAGGCTGTAAAGAAGGCTACTCCTAGTGCTACAGCTGAGGCCCCCAAGGCTGAATAATTGAATTAATATGAATAAGTTGGGGAGTGTAATACTCCCCAATTTTTTTTCTGAAGGCTATTCATCTTCCTGCATAAAAGCTTTTACATCGTCTATTTCATGGTATCCATCGATACGCCTTATTACCTCACCGTCTCTTACAATCAAGGCTGCAGGAACTCCTGAGATTTTAAAATGCGTGGCGATCTTAGCCACTTCCTCGTTATCTGGATCAGTTAGATCAAAGCGTATAGCATTAAGATTTTGTTTTTTGAGCTCGGCCTTAAACGCATCCTTTCCATAGATCTTTTCATCCATCACATGACAATTACCACACCAAGTAGCCGAGAAACTGATGTATAGCTTCTGAGATGGATAATTATCAAGTGCAGACAGTGATGCTAAACTGGTAAAGGGCAGTGTGGCTTCATGAGGTTGTGCCTCATAGGTGATGTAGCCTGTACAGGCAGCATAGAAAATTCCCACTATTGCACAATATGTTTTGGGGATGCAGTGAGTAGCCTTCATTAAGATCACTACTAAAAGCAGCATTAAAATTGAGGCAAAGATAATTTGGACTATGCGGTTGTAATCCCAAAGAGGTTGCATGATCATAAATGCTGCAAAAAGTAGCGGCAGTGCAATAAGTTCCCTTATGGTTCCGGTTATGGCGCCAGGCTTTGGTAGAAAACGTGATCCAAAAAGTCCGATTGCTACAAGGGGTAAGCCCATACCAAGTCCGATCGCAGCAAACATTAAAGTGCCAGCGGTAATATTTCCTTGTTTTGCCACATACAGCAGTGCCCCTGCAAGTGGAGCTGAGGTACAGGGGGTAGTCATAAGACCTGAGAGTGCGCCAAAAGATAGCGCTGAAAAAAGACTGCCTTTTTTCTGTGCTGAAAGCTTTTGTTGAATTCTGTCGTTTAAAAGCTTAGGCGTTTTCAGGGTAATAACTCCCAGACAGTCTAATGACAGTACTATAAAAATCAGGCCCAATACCAGAGTAAAGATGGTTGATGATAGGAAAATGTGGGCCCTCATACCTAGGGATGCAAAGATCCAACCTAAAAAAGTATAGGAGGCAATAAGCCCTAGAAGGTAGGTTGCGTTTAGACTGAGCGCGCGCTTTAATCTTATGGCTCCTTGTCCCATGATCATTGCAGAAAAGATCCCAAGCAAAGGTAATACGCATGGTGTGAGATCAAGTGTTGCACCTAATAGAGTAAATAACGCCAGATGCATTAAAAGAGCTGAGAAAGAGAGCTGCTCCATATCATCTTCTTTTGTGTCATTCTCCAATGCCATCTGGGAACTGAGGCTAGTCTTGATAGAGGCGGGGCTTACATAGGATTCAAGCTTAACTGTAACTGTCTTTGGTGGATAGCAAATACCATTACTGTCACAGCCACGATAGCTAAGCTTAGCTTCGCTTTCATCATTGGCTTTTAACAGCAGGGCACTTACTTTTAATGTATTAAAGAACACCTCACTTTTCCCGTTTAGATCCTCATGCATGGTTCCATTTGGTAGCTTATTCATTACAAGCTCGGTTGCGGTATTTCCCTCAATCTCAAGAGAATCTTTATAAATATAGGCACCGTTCTTTGCAGTTATTTCAAAGCTTATACTGCCAGTGTTTTTGTCAAAGAAGCCATGAGCTGTAAATGGTGTGGAGTTTTGCGGCGGTTGCTCAGCTGTAACACCTAGATCGAAGAGATCATTACTAAGAGTAGAGTCTGCATTGGCCGGGAGGACATATAGACAAAATGCAAAGATGATAATAGAAAGAAAAGTTTTTAACATATTCGTGGCATGTAGCTTATTTCGCATACTGTCCTTGTTTTAGTTTTGCTATGTATTATCATAGCGAAAAATGAGTTAGCCCTCGAGAAATTCGGAGACTTTATGGGTCGTTTTGTTCTGGCTTTTGCACTTTTATTTTTAATTGAACTTGGTGTGATCATTAAGGTCGGATCTGCTATAGGTGCTTTTGCCACTATTACTGTGCTTTTTGCTTTCATGGTAATAGGTGCTATGTTGGTGAAGGCTCGCTTTAAAATGGCATTGTTGGAACTTCAGAACAATCCAAATCCTTCCTTGCAGATCCTGTGGACTCCAATTGCAGGCTTCTTCTTTATTTTTCCTGGCTTTATCTCTGACATCATCGCGGTGCTGTTGTTACTGCCTCCTGTGCAGAAAATGGTGATGGAATTTTTAAATAAGAGATTACAGGCTCATGCTATGAAATCTTCAGGATTTTCCTACAGCTCTTCTAGGACCAGAGCAAATGACTCTGAGTCAGCTGACAGCTCAGGTGGACGTACTATTGATGCTACGTGCACAGAGATCCATGATGAAGAGATTGATCAGAAATAATTATTACTATTTTTCAGTCGCTAGAGAGAAAGATCATTCGTAAGTTCCTTAAATAGAGGTCCTTGGGTATGTCAAAGAGTAAGTATTATCTCGCTTTGGTGATTGTGTGTATCATCTGGGGGGCAACTCCAGCATGTGGCAAAATGCTTGCAATGAAGATCTCACCGGTTTTTCTGACCGCAATGAGATTTCTTTTAATGTCATTTGTTCTGTTTGCCTTTGTCATCGTATCCGGCAAAATTAAAGAATTAAGACCAAGCAAGCATGATTTTTTAATCATGGCACTTATGGGAATGTTTGGCGTTTTTTTACATAACACCATGCTTATGACTGGTGTGCGCTATACCACGGCATCAAACACCGCCATGATTGAGAGCATAGGTCCTACGGTTACCTGCGTATTAGCTTTTCTGGTTGTAGGTGAGAGGCTAAGTCTTAAGGGATGGCTAGGAATTTTTATCTCATGTCTTGGGGCACTTTCAATTGTGTCACATGGCTCTTTGGATATTTTACTTGGCTTAAACTTTAACAGGGGCGATCTTATCATCGTAGTATGCGAGGCTATGTGGTCATGCTATACCGTGACTGGGTGGTTTTTAAGTAAGAAAGCCTCTGTTGCAGCCGCTACTGCATGGTCCTCATTTTGTGGAGCGTTGATGTGCTTTGCTTATGGCTTTGCACTTGATGAAACGCATGTAGATCCTCTTGATATCACTGATTATTTTGCGTTTGCTTATTTGGTTTTGTTCTCTGGTGTTATTGCTTTTTTAGGCTGGAACTGGGCAGCAGTCAGAGTCGGAGTAAGTAAGGCTGGTACCTTTGTTTATGTGGTGCCATTTGCAGGAGCCATCACCGGCTTTTTGTTACTTGGAGAACAACTTTTTGTATCACAGTTTGTAGGTGGGGCGATTGTTGTTTTGGGTATGATTATTACTACCCGTTCTAAACTTGCGCTAAAGACTGGTAAAGCATCTGAAACCATTGCCAAATATAAGGCTCAGGCTAAGTCAGAATTGAATAAAAAATAACTTTTTTTATAGTAATATCAATTAGATAAAAAATATTTTAAATTTTTACTTGAATGGGGATAATTCGTCCCCATTTTTATATCTGTAAAAAGTGAAGACGTTTAAAACGTCAGGCGGTTGGACGAGCCATTAATCGTCCGCATGAGAATTATTTAAGCGGTGTCCTATGAAATTAGTTCCTTTATATGATCGCGTTATCGTCAAGCCTTTTGAGGAGGAGAAAAAGTCCTCTGGTGGCATTTTGTTAGGTAGCCAGGCTGAGAAGTCAACTCGCGGTAAAGTTATCGCTGTTGGTGAGGGCCGTGTTCTTGAGAACGGTCAGGTTGCCAAGATGGTTGTTAAGGCTGGCGACACCGTGATCTACAACGAGGGCTACGGCTCTAAGAAAGAGAAGCTTGACGGCGAGGATGTTATCATCCTGTCAGAGAGCGACATCATGGCAATCGTTGAAGACTAATCTACAGATTTCATTTTTAGGAAGATTATAAAATGTCAGCAAAACAGGTATTTTTCGGTAACGAAGCCCGCACTCAGATGCTTGAGGGCGTAAATATTCTTGCTAACGCAGTTAAGGTTACCTTAGGCCCTAAGGGTCGTAATGTTGTTTTGGACCGTGCTTACGGTGCTCCTCTTATCACCAAGGACGGTGTAACCGTTGCTAAGGAAGTTGAGCTTGAGGGCAAGTTCCAGAACATGGGCGCTCAGATGGTTCGTGAGGTTGCATCTAAGGCTAATGATGCAGCAGGTGATGGTACTACTACTGCTACTGTTTTGGCTCAGGCTATTGTTAACGAAGGCCTAAAATCCGTTGCTGCTGGTATGAATCCTATGGATCTAAAGCGCGGCATCGACAAGGCTGTTACTGCAGCTATTGAAGAGCTCAAGAAGCTTTCTGTTAAGTGCGACGATGAGAAGGCTATCGCTCAGGTTGGTACCATTTCTGCTAACTCTGATGCAACCGTTGGTAACCTCATTGCTGAGGCTATGGAAAAGGTTGGTCATGATGGCGTTATCACCATTGAAGATGGTCAGGGCTTTGAAGATCAGTTAGATGTTGTTGAAGGTATGCAGTTCGACCGTGGCTACCTCTCTCCTTACTTCGTAAACAAGGCTGACACTTCTACTGTTGAGCTTGATGATCCTTATTTGCTCCTTTGCGACAAGAAGATCTCCAACATCCGTGACATCCTTCCTGTTCTTGAGGCTGTTGCCAAGTCCGGTAAGGCTTTGATTTTGGTTGCTGAGGATGTTGAAAGCGAAGCTTTGGCTACCTTGGTTGTTAACAACATGCGTGGTATTGTCAAGGTTGCTGCTGTTAAGGCTCCTGGCTTTGGTGATCGTCGTAAGGCAATGTTGCAGGATATCGCTATTCTAACTGGCGGTACCGTAATCTCCTCTGAGCTTGGCATGGAGCTTGATAAGGCTACCATCGATGATCTCGGTCAGGCTAAGAAGGTTGTCATCACTAAGGATGACACCACCATTGTTAAGGGTGCTGGTGATAAGGAAGCCATTGCTGATCGCGTAGCTCAGATCCGTAAGCAGATTGAAGAATCCACCTCTGAGTACGATCGTGAGAAGCTTCAGGAGCGTGTTGCTAAGCTTGCTGGCGGTGTTGCCGTTATCAAAGTTGGTGCTGCTACCGAAGTTGCCATGAAGGAAAAGAAGGCTCGTGTTGAGGACGCTATGCACGCAACCCGCGCTGCTGTTGAAGAAGGCGTTGTTGCAGGCGGCGGTGTTGCTTTGATGCACGTTGCTCAGAAGATTGCCGGCCTAACAGGTGACAATCAGGATCAGAACGTTGGTATTAAGGTTGCTTTGACTGCTATGGAGGCTCCTTTACGTCAGATCGTTACCAACGCTGGTGAAGAAGCTTCTGTAATTGCCAACAAGGTTCGTGATGGCAATGACACCTTTGGTTACAATGCTGCTACCGGTGAGTACGGCGATATGATCCAGATGGGTATTTTGGATCCTACCAAGGTTACCCGTTCTGCTTTGGAATATGCAGCTTCCATCGCAGGCCTCATGATCACCACCGAGTGCATGATTGCCGATGCTCCTAAGAAGGAAGCTGATGCTCCTGCTGGTGCTCCTGGCATGGGCGGCATGGGTGGTATGGGCGGCATGATGTAATTCATCCCCAAAATCACCTAGGAATTAGTTCCTAAAATAAGCCTCGTGATCTAAAAGATTGCGAGGCTTTTTAGTTTTGTGAGGGATAAGTTTTTGACTCTTTGGTTATTTGCAGATTTTTTATTGAAAACTTAGTTATGATAGGAGGACATAGATAATAGTTTGGTGGAGATGAATATGGCAGACAAGAATTTATTGACATTGCCTTGCAATAAATCATTGTTTAGCAAAATACGTAAGAATAACAATGCATACGTAGACAAGACCATGTTTATCGAGCTTTTGGAAAAATATCAAATAGATTATCCTTTTATTATTCGTCCGCGTCGCTTTGGAAAGACATTATTTATAAATACACTTGCCGATTACTATGACCAATCCAAGGTAGATCAATTTGATACGTTATTTTCTGGAACCTACATTCACGATCATAAGACGCCATCACAGGGAAAATATCGTGTATTGAGATTTAACTTCTCAGGACTTATTAAGTCTCCTGATCTAATGGCTAATTTTACAAAGACGGTTCTTAATGGCATTAAGGATTTTCTTAGAAAATATCCTTATGAAGGTATTCCCTTAAATTACTATCAAGATAGAAAAGATGATCCGGCAACTATTTTTAGAGATTTTTGTTCGGATGTTGTGCTAGACATAAATGAACCTGACATTTATATCATCATCGATGAATATGACCAATTTGCTAATGAAGTATTATCTCAAGATGATGATGTCTTCAGAACTATGACCTCTGAAGATGGATTTTTAAAAACATTCTATGCTGCCATAAAGGATGGTACGGACAGTGTTATTGATAGGGTCTTTATAACGGGAGTAACGTCAATATCATTAGATTCAATTTCCTCTGGATTTAATATTGCCACAAATCTTAGTGATAAGCCTGCATTTGCCGGTATGTTTGGTTTCACTTCAGATGAGCTTTTATGTTTAATAAATAAGACTGTTGATCTTGATAAGTATGGACATAGTGCTTGCGAAATACTTAGTCGTATGAAGGATTTATACAACGGTTATCGTTTTAGTCGCAAAAGTGAGATTACCGTTTTCAATCCATCGATGTGTCTTGATTATTTACAAGAAATTGTCGTGGAAAACGTCGAGCCTGATGTTCTTTTTGATTCTAGTGCGAACATGGATATCACGAAGATAGAAGGCTTTATGAGATTAAGCAATGAAGAGCATTTTAAAGCTGAAATTTGTCAGAAAGCTTTGACTGATAGACGTATTCATATGGATGCACTGCCAGCTAGTATTAATATGAATAAAATCAAGAAATTCAATCGAAACGAAATACTGTCAATTTTCGTTTACATGGGATTTCTGACATGGTCAGCTCAAGGAGCTTTAGAACTATGTTGTCCGAATAAGGCTGTCAAGGAACAATTCTTTAGATACTATTTAAGAAGTATTTTGGATGGATCTGATCTTGCTTTGGTGCTTACACCTGCATTAAAGCAGGCTTATATGGCAATGCATGATGGTGATATTAGACCTTATCTCAATTATGTGTCGTTAATGATGATGCGCAACACCGGTACTCATGCTTTATCTAAATTTTCTGAGATGGTGGTACAGGCAATCACTCAGAGCTTTTGTCTTTGCACAACGGATTTTAAAGCAATATCAGATGCTGAAGCCTTAGGACAAGGTTATTATGATCTGTTGATTGAGGAAAACAGTGACAGCAATGATCGTAAGATGTGGTTGATTGAATTTAAATATCTTGGTATTGCTGAAGGTTCCGAAGCGGCTGTGGAGAGAAAATATAATGAGGCTATGCTTCAGGTGCAAAAATATGCTTCTTCAGAGCAGTTTTGTCATTTCACTAACCTCAAATATGGAGTAGCCGTTTTTGTAGGAACCAAATTGGCAAGAACATCCTTCTGATAAGTTGCCAAATTCTTAATTTGGATCATATTGGTTCATACCTGTGTATTAATTAGCGAGCTTTTTTGCGTAGTTACAAAGCTGATTAATTGGTATCTTGTTGGCTCTTGAATATAATGCCTTGTATAACAAAGAGTTATTCAGATTGTGCCCGTAGAAAGCTGTCTTACTATCTATGAAAGATGTTGTTGAAGAAGTATTTTTCAAAATATAAAGGCCTAAAACATAAGTTTTGGGCCTTTAGAACTTTTTAGCAGAATACAGTACTAGAAAATATCGTCAGTACTGCCACTTGCAGGAGGCTGTGCCGCTGCAGGTGTAGGAGTTGCATCACCTCCGTTCTCATCAGAGTATTGTCCTAAGTCTTCAGGGGAAGCCTGAGATATTGCCTGACTACCCTTGAGGCAGAGATCTGTTATGCCTTCGTTAGTGCATTGCATGACACCAGCAGGCTTTATGAGATCTTTGTTTGGAGTACCCTGCTGTGATAGCTTGATAAATTCAGCCCACACCGGCAGTGCTGAATAAGCACCACCCTCGGGACCTGAAGGTGAATGTCCAAGGTCGCGATCGGTATCAAAGCCCATCCATGCAGTAGCCACGATATTGGCGTTAAAGCCTGAGAACCATGCATCATGGACATCATTAGTGGTTCCTGTCTTGCCATGTAGATCCTGACGTCCGGTGGTTGCTGATGCCCTGCCACCAGTTCCCCAGTAAGGACCGGTCATTCCGTTACCGCCATAGATAACAGAACGCATCATGTCAGCTACGATATAGGCATTACCATGTGATAGCACCTGAGGGGCCAGATTTGGATCCTCGGGGATAGTGTCATCATATTTTAGTTCGACAGCGTTGATAACTCGGTCGGGGGCATTCGGATCGGCGCGTTTTACATCTGTCTGGAAAATTACCTGTCCGTCTTTTTCTATTTTTTCAATAAAGTATGGTGAGAGCAGGTAGCCGCCGTTTGCAAAGACTGAGTATCCGGTGCAAAGCTCAAGTGGAGTTACCTCAACTGAGCCTAAGGCCATGGATTCAACCTGCTGTGAACGGGGAATGTTAAAGCCAAATTTTTGCACGTGAGTTACCGCACTGGGAACACCTATTTGACGGATAAGACGTACTGATACCACATTCTTAGAGCGCGCTAGACCTTCACGCAAGGTCATAATACCGTCATAGCGGTTAGGGGTATTCTTAGGTTCCCACCAGGTGCGGGATCCTGGATCCCAGGTCCTTAGGGGCTCATCCATAAAGAGTGAGTTAATAGAGATCCCTTTGGCAACAGCTGATGAATACAGGAAAGGTTTGAAATTAGAACCCACCTGACGCTTGGCCATGGTGGTGCGATCAAATTTGCTCTTTTCAAAGTCATAGCCACCAACTAGGGCCTCAATACCACCGGTGTAGGGATTAAGGGCTATAAGTGAGGATTCAACCTCTGGTAGCTGGGTAAGTCTTAGCTCATTCTTTTCATTGAGGTATACGAAAATAACATCTCCTTCGTGCATTACATCAGAGACCTTCTTAGGAGATGCTCCTTGGGATCTGTCTGATTTAAAAGGAGCTGCCCACTTCATGGCCTCAAATGTGAGGCGTGTTTTCTTATCTCCACGCAGAGATATGTATGCACATTTTTCACCGTCACTTACCTTATCTACAATTGCAGGTGAGATGAAGTGATACTTATCATATGAGCGCAGTAGTTTTTCTCGCTCAACGTCAGTGTTGTTAAAATCTTTTTGATCTGAAAGTCTGGTAACAGGACCGCGGTATCCATGACGGGTATCATAGGCGGTTACGCCTTTGAAGACGGCATAATGAGCATCATTTTGAATTTTAGAGTCAACCGAGGTATAGATCTTATATCCGTCGGTATAGGCATTTTCACCATACTGGCTGATGGCAAATTGACGCGCATTTTCTGCAACATATGGTGCATAGGCCTCAAGCGGTGCTCCATGCAGGAAGGTTCTGTAGGGAGCGTTAGTTGCTTCATTAAATTCATCTTGGCTAATAAAGCCGAGATCTAGCATACGTCCTAAAACAGTATTGCGGCGATCACGGGAACGTTCAGGAGCTGAGATCGGATTTAGAGTTGATGGAGCTTTTGGAAGTCCTGCAATGGTGGCCATCTGGGCAAGAGTTAAATCCTTTAGTTCCTTGCCATAGTAGATTTGAGCAGCTGCAGCCACACCATAGGCGTTATGACCTAGAGCAATCTTGTTTAGATAGAGCTCAAATATTTCATCCTTGGTTAAGACCTGTTCTATACGTAGCGAGATGAAAACTTCACGGATCTTACGTTTGAGCGTTTTTTCACGAGTTAAAAAGAAATTTCTTGCAACCTGCTGGGTAATGGTTGAGGCACCCTGAGTTGCATTACCGGCATTTGCTAGAGCAACCACGGCTGCACGAGCGATGCCTATGGGATCGACACCACTGTGTTCATAAAAACGGGAATCCTCAATTGCCAAGAAGGCCTGACGTAGTTTTAATGGAATTTCATTTAAGGGAACAGGTATACGTTTGGCTTCACCAAATTCGCCAATTAACTTACCATCTTTGGTAAAAATCTGCATAGGGATCTCAAAGCTTACTTTTTTAAGCTCAGATACATCAGGTAGAGTCCCTAAGGCGTTGTAATATAGACCAGCTCCTGCTGCAGAGGACACTGCTCCCATAAAAAGACAGGTCCACAAAGCAGTGCGAGCGAAACGAAAAATCACATTTAACTCCGAAATCTTAAATAATGCTGTATTCTACCATTTAGAAAATTAGATTTTAGCTAGCTATATAAATTAAGGACTGTGATGAAAGGCATAAGTAAGCGGATCTTTCTGATAGGCCCCATGGGCGCAGGCAAAACTACCATTGGTAAGGCGTTAGCTTTAATGCTGCAAAAGCCATTTTTAGATCTGGATGAGCTCATTGCTGAGACTGCTGGTATGAGTATTCCTGATATCTTTGCTAAGGAAGAAGAAAAAGGCTTCAGACAAAGAGAAACTCAGGCATTAAAAGATGGTCTTAAGTATGAGGCTGTAATTGCAACCGGTGGTGGTATAGTCGTCACACCAGAGAATCTTGAGATTTTAAAGCAAAATGGTCTAGTAGTGTATTTAAGACCTGATGTTGAAACGCAGTATCAGCGTACAAAGAAGGATAATGGTAGACCAATGTTGTATGCAGACGACAGACGTGCGCGTGTTGAATCGATCTTTACCTTCCGTGATCCTCTGTATACCTCTATTGCCGATTTTGTTATAGACAGTGGTAGCCATGATGTCCGTCATTGTGTTGAATTAATACGCGCAGAGCTTGGAGAATAAAAATGGCAGAAATAACAGTTGGTTTGGGCGATCGTTCTTATCCAATCTATATTGATAGCTCTTTAAACTATGGCGCTATTGCCAAAAAAGCTCTGCCTAAGGTGCAGGATTTATTGGTGGTCTCCAATGACACTGTAGCACCTTTGTATATGGACAGAGTAAAGTCAGAGTTGCAAACAGAAGGCTTTAAGGTCAGTGAGTGCATCCTAAAGGACGGTGAGGCCTATAAGACCATCGATTCATGGATGCAAATTGAAACTGCTCTTTTAGAAGATTCCTTCGGCAGAGATGGTGCTATCGTCGCCTTAGGCGGTGGTGTTGTAGGTGATATGGCAGGCTTTGCTGCAGCCTGTTATCAAAGAGGCATTGCTTTTATTCAGATCCCAACTACGCTTTTGGCCATGGTGGATTCATCTGTTGGTGGTAAAACTGCTGTAAATCATCCTCTGGGCAAAAATATGATCGGTGCCTTCCATCAGCCAAAGGCCGTTGCTGCAGACATTAGTGTGCTAAAGACACTGCCGGAGCGTGAAATAGCCTGTGGCATGGGTGAGATCGTGAAGACTGGCATCATCTATGATGAGGAGTTCTTTAAATACCTAGAGCAACATGCCCACAAGGTCTTTTTGCATGATAATGAGGTGATCACTCATATAGTAAAGCGATGCTGCGAGATCAAGGCAGAGGTCGTATCCAAGGATGAGGAGGAGCATGGCTTGCGTGCTATCTTAAACTTTGGACATACCTTTGGTCACGCAGTTGAAGCATTCCTTGGCTTTGGCACATGGCTTCACGGTGAGGGTGTAGGTCTTGGTATGGTGATTGCGTCAGCCTTGTCGTTAAAGCGTGGCTTAATCAGCCAAGATGATTTTGATCGCATTCGTACTCTAATCGTACGTTGCAAGCTTCCAGATAGAATTCCTGAGAGCATGCATGCAGAAGATTTTCTACGTTTGATGCGTCATGATAAGAAAGTACGTCAAGGTGTTATAAGATATGTATTACCTCAAAGTTTGGGAAAGGTTGGTTTGTATACTGACGTATCCGATGCTGAGGTAATTGAGCTTATTAATTCTTTGAAGGCCTCAAAGTGAAAACTCTGCCCCGCGTTCCAAATACTCGCCTCAAGATAACCGAGGATCTTATTGCCAAATTTAAGGATCCTGGGCGTTTTGTGATCTTCTCAGGTGACAGTGGCAGTGGTCGCACGGGAGTTTTGGAGGCAGTGATATCTGAGCTTGATGCTAAGTATCAGGTGTTGTTTGTACCATGCACAGGCGATGAATCACTGCAGGATTTAAGAAAGCTATTTTTAATGCAGCTTTTGCCTGATAGCAAATGGGATTTAGGATTAAATCTAGCAGATACTTTGCATAAGATCCCAATTCCAGGCCGTCGCAGAATTTTAGTTGTGGCCGATGATATTGATAAGGTGCAGTCGAGCTTTTTTGAAGAGCTTAAGGCTTTGTATGAGCAGACCTTAGGAGGAGGACGTTTTGCCTTTTTGGTGACATCTCATCCTCTTTGGGCGCAGAGAGTTCAGAAAATTCCTAGCCGTGGCAGTGTCGAGGAGATTGCAATGCCTCCTTTGACCATAGCAGAGTCTTTAAGCTTGGTACAATCCTATTTCAAAGCCGCGGGGCTTGAGCGTGAATTCAATTCTATTTCTCCTAACCTGCCTAAGTATTTAGAGGCATGTAAGGGTAATGTTAGTAAAGTTATCAAACAAACGGAGCTTCTAATGGATGATCCAAAATTAGCTCAGAGCGGTACACCGCCTGAGAATGAGGCGCAATTACGCGCTGCAACCAAGAAAAAGCATGGTTCTGCAGGAATTTTTATTACTGTAGTGTGTCTTGCCATTGCGGCTGCTTGTTTAGTTCCGCTCTTTATGGGGAGCTCGTTATTTGGCTCAGATGAGGATGAGCTTAAAGAGCGTATCGCTAATGCGGAAGAGCAAAGTTCGCTTACTATTCCTAAGGAAGAGCCTAAGCAGGATCCGTTAAGTAAGGCAGGAATTACTGCTGAGGATACGCAAAAGGCCAAAGAAACCTCATCTGATCCTCTGCGTCAGGGACATGGAACTAATCTAGATCTTAGAGCCAGCAGTGATCATGGTACAGCAGATGAGGCCAAGGTTGATGATGGTGGATTGCTACCTGATATTCAGGATGGCCTAGAGGCTAATACTCCTAACTCTGACAGCAAAAATTCAGTTGTGCTTAAGGGCAAGACCTTAGATGCAATTGAAAAGAGCGAGGCAGGATCAGGAAATGATCCTGACTTACCCCGGCCAGGAGTGGGAGGATCTGTAAATAACGAAAATACCAAGGCTGAAGATAAGACTGACACCAATACCTCCAGTGATGTCGTTATCCTAAAGCGTGAGAATAATATTCTGCATGCTGATGAAATTAAGGCCGAGGATGAAGCAATAGCCAAGGCTAAGGCTGAGGAAGTACGAAAGCTTGCTGAGCTTAAGAGCAAGCAGGAGGCTGAGGTAAAAGCTAAAGAAGAGGCCTTAAAGAAGGCTGCCGATGCAAAAGCCAAGGCCTTAGATGATGAAAAGGCTCAGGCTGTAGCCTCCAAGAATAAGAAAGAGTCCTCTTCAAAGAAGGTCGCAACTTACAAGGGACAGCCTCGCGGAGATGGTATTCCCGGTGGCTCATCAGAGCTTAAGGCCAAAGATCCAAAGCATTATGCCCTGCAGGTGATTGCAGGTCGTAACCGCGCATCTGTGGTTGAGGCCTCAGGTGCGATATCGGGGCGTTACTGGATCTATGAAACTACTCGTGAGCGCAAGCCTTGGTATGTTCTGGTAACCGGTGATTATGCTTCAGCTAAAGAGGCTATGAGCCATGTTAAGGATTTACCTGCTTCATTGCGTGCAGTAGGTCCATTCTCTAAGAGCTTTGGTCGTATTCAAGTAGAAATGGGGTTAGCACCATCTAATGGACAGTAAAAAATTTTTAATTGCAGGTTCTATTTTATCTGCCGATCTTCTAAATCTTGAAAAGGATGTTGGCGATGCAATTGCGCAGGGCGTGGATGTTATTCATTTTGACGTCATGGATTTTCATTTTGTTCCGAATATGACCTTCGGGCCGATGTTTCTTGAGAAGATGCACAAGCGCTTCCCTGATGCAGAGTTTGACGTACATTTGATGGTAGAGCCGGTAACTGAAAAGATAGTTGATGATTTTATTGACGCAGGTGCCTCTTGGGTATCTTTCCATCCTGAGGCCTGTACTCACGTGGAGCGTATGCTCTCTCATATTCGTGAGCGCGGGGTTAAGGCAGGACTTGCATTAAATCCAGGCACTCCTATCGATATGCTGCACTATCTGTGGCATGTGCTTGATTTCGTACTCGTGATGACGGTAAATCCCGGTTATGGCGGACAGAAGCTGTTGCCTTCATGCCTTACCAAATGTGCCGATGTGCGAGAACTTGCTAAAAAGGATCTTGATCATGAGATAGTCATCGAGGTCGATGGTGGAGTTAAGTCAACAAATATCAAGGAGGTATCAGATTATGGTGCTTCCATGTTTGTTGTAGGCTCAGCCTTCTTTGGGGTAGAGGATAAGGGAGCTGCGCTTAAGGCTTTGCATGAGGCTTTGGCATAATCTTTATGAAGATTGATAAAAAACCTTCTGGCATCATTTTTGATCTCGACGGTACGCTTGCCGACACTATTCCGCAGTTAGCTCTTGCAGCTAAGCTCTCCTGTGAAGCTGCAGGTGTTAAAGCACCAACGGTGGATGAGGCCAAAAGCTACGTTGGCAATGGCGTAAAGCTTCTGTTAAGCCGTTGTATAGCAGGTCGTCGCGATGCTACTGCTGAGGATGTGGATCCTGCTCTTTTAGCTTTGGTTAGAGAGCACTTTAATCACTTCTATTCAGAAGGTCTTTCCCGTAATTATTCTATCTACCCTGGAGTTTGGGAAGGATTGGAGTATTTTAAAGCTCAGGATATCAAGCTTGCAGTCTGTACCAACAAGCCTCAGATGTTTGCAGTCCCTCTGCTGAAAATTATGGGAATTGCCAGCTTCTTTGATTTCATTCTTGGTGGAGAGGTGCTGGCTCAAAGAAAGCCTGATCCTGCTCCTATATTGTATGTATGTGGTCGTTTGGGGCTTTTACCCTCAGAGTGCGTGATGGTTGGGGACAGTGAAAATGACGTTATAGGAGGACAGCGTGCGCAAATGCCGAGCGTTTTCCTCACTTACGGTTATTTTTGCGGTGATCCTGCTACAATGCATCCTGATCACAAATTTGATGATTTCGGCGATTTTACTGCGCTGATTTCTAGTTTTTCTAAGAGATAGTACTCATGTCAAAAAAGGTTATTTTCAGTGGCATTCAGCCCTCAGGTGAACTTTCTATTGGTAATTACATCGGTTCCCTGCGCAATTGGGTGAAGCTACAGGATGAGTATGACTGCGTGTATTGTGTTGTAAACGAGCATGCTATCACCGTAAGACAGGATCCTAAATTACTTGAAACCCGTTCCCTAGATGTTCTATCCATCTTCATGGCAGCAGGTATCGATCCTGAAAAGTGCGTACTGTTCTTGCAGTCTCATGTTCCTGCACACTGTCAGCTTGCTTGGGTATTAAATTGCTATACCCAGTTTGGTGAGCTCTCCCGTATGACTCAGTTTAAGGATAAATCTGCTCGTTACGGTCAGGGTAATGTAACTGCTGGTTTGTATGATTATCCTGTTTTGATGGCAGCAGACATTCTCCTCTATCAGGCACAGTTGGTTCCGGTAGGTGATGATCAAAAGCAGCACATCGAGATCACCCGTGATATTGCAGAGCGTTTTAATGCTTTGTACGGTGATACCTTCGTATTACCTGAAGGCTATTTCCCCAAAGCTGGTGCCCGTATTATGTCCTTACAGGATCCTAGCAAAAAGATGTCAAAATCTGATGACAATCCTAATAATGTCATCCGTCTTTTGGAGGATCCCAAGTCCATCCTAAAGAAGCTAAAACGTGCAGTAACTGATTCAGATAATCCTCCTGTTATTGCCTATGATTGGGACAAAAAGCCAGGGGTTTCAAATCTTTTAGAGCTTATGTCAGCATCAACAGGTCAGAGTGTTGAGGATTTAGTTGAGCACTTTAAGGGGCAGATGTACGGTACCTTCAAGACCGAGGTCGCTGAAGCTGTAGTGGCCATGGTTGAGCCTATCCAGAAGCGTTATGTGGAGTTGCGCAGTGATGAGGGCTATCTGAAGGAAGTCTTAAAGCATGGCGCTGAGAAGGCTGCAGAGCGTGCACAAAAGACTTTGGATGATGTTTACAAGAAGGTAGGCTTCTTACTTCCTTAAATTTTATTCTTGAGGAACATTTGAAATCCCTTCTTGGCGCAGGCTTAGAGGGGATTTTTGTTTTTATAATGTTGAAAAATTGAAATTGTAGTTTATTATGTATATATAAAATATATACACATGTTACTAAAGTAGTTATTGTGTAAATTTAACAGGTTATCAGGAACATATCAGGACATCACAATTGCATTCTGAGCATTACTTCTTGCAATTAATGAAGTAACCTTTACTTTTTTACAGAGAACAATGCAATTTTTCTTATTGATGATTTTGTGTCTTAAAAGGTGTTCTCCAAAAAGTGTCACCAGTGGTGACACTTTTTGGTTACAATAACATTGTTACTGTAGGATTTGATAAATAAGCTGAAAAAATTAATATTCAGTGTTGATATAGATACTATTTTGTAGCTTTAGTTAAAAAGTGTCACCACTGGTGACACTTTTTACAAAGTATGAAAACGTATTAAATCCTAAATTCTACGATCGTATAGCTTACTAACATAGCCGGAACATGATTTTTATTTTATAGATCAATCAGTTCCGGCTTGATTTTATTCTTAAAGTAAGATACAATTTATGTACGGTTGTTAAAGAGGTATTTATGGGTGCTTTTTATCTTTCAAAACGCAAGCAAAAAGATGGTTCAATTCGTCTATATGCAGTTAGTCAAAAATGGGATCCTGAAAGAAAAAAGCAAGTCAAAGATCAGCAAATTTACATTGGGTGCAAGAGAGCCGACGGCACCTATAAATTCAACGACAATACTGAACAATTTCAATACCTGTTGCGTGGCACTGAGTATGAACGTCCTTTTTACAATTGGTCAGACTTCATTAAGAGCCAAAGAAAGCAATCTAGCGGTGAGATAGAGGATTGTAATGAAGAGCCTGTTAAGAAAGCGACTATCCTAGATGGAGGCATTGAGCTACTGCTTGGGCATGTGGCTAATAAGATTGGCCTTACGAAGCATTTAACCAAGACGTTTGGTGAATGTAATACGGACTTAATTTTATCCCTCGCCTATTATTGTGCCTCTCAATCCCGTCAGCCTTTGTATGCAGCCTCTGATTGGTCATTACACACTAAATTACCGGGACTTAATCAGGACTTTGATGAATTCATATCTCAACGTGATATTAGTCATCTTCTAAGCACCATCACCCCAGGTCTCATCACCTCTTTCTTAGGTGACTGGATGAAGCGTTTTCCTCGTGAAAATCGCTTATCTTTGGATATCACTTCAGTTTCAAGTTATTCTAAAAAAATCACCGAAGTCACAGATGGATTTAATCGAGATCAAGAGGATCTAG
>CAVJLP010000022.1:0-26661 GCA_963650525.1 Firmicutes bacterium CAG:534 | reverse complement strand
GATAAAAACAGTATAATTTATAGAATTGAAGAACTTGCAACTCAAATTATAGATGAATGTGATATAGATTTTGTTAAAACAGGAATAAGTTCATTTCTTTTTGAAAGTCATTCTGGATTTAAATTTGATTCTGTATCTGGAGATTTTGAGATATGTGCTAATAACATTTCCCTAATTTCAAATAATTCAATTACATTAAATGGGAATAACATTTTTTCTAAGGGAGAAAAATCAGTTACATCCTCTGTCGGTTTTAGTACTATTAATACAATAAGCAATGGAACAACAATTTCTACAGGATCAACCATTAATGGAAAGCAATTAAATGAAGATGGTACAGACCAATCTAATATGCTGTCATCAGAACTTAAAATAGCAACTTATAAGGGGATTTCTGCGTCCGCTTATAATATTAAATTAACCGGACATAATGGAGTTTCACTTCATGGTCCTTTGAAGGCAGGAATATCACTAGGATATGGTACTGTAAAGGTAATTGGTTCTGAAATAAAACTTGAGACACAATCACGGTCTGAACAGCTTAGAAATATTTTTTCAACATCATCAACATTCATCCATGATATTGTATGTTCTAAATATGCATTGAAAGAAAAAAAAGGGTTTAAAATATCTAATTACATTTGTAATAATTTAATTCCTTCATTCGCAGCTTCACATATAAAACTTTATAAGCTTGACAATACTATTCAGGAAAAAATACCCAAAAAATGGAACACAGTAAAAAACACCTCTGCAGGTTATAAGGAAACATTTGATGGAGATGTTATTGAAAGTACAACAAAAGATAAGATATATGCTTATATAGATTTTATTGATGTTCTTATAAAAACACTCTTTGATATTTATGATTTTATTATGGATTTAGTTAGAAATGTTTTAAAAATTTATGAGATGATTGATGATTTCAGTGATGTAAGTAAGGTTTTAGACCAAATTGATCTCTACGCATCTCACATAAAAATGGGATATACGTTACTTGTAGCTGGAATAAAGGTTTTTGAAGGAAAGATAACAGAAAAAGATTATTTTTTACCTTCAGTATCCGAATTTTCAATTAACTGTAGTACAGCCGAACTAAAAGCAGCCAACATTGGATTTGAAGTAAATAAAGAGGATTCTTTAGGCATAGCTCCTATGGGAGGAACTGTCAGACATAGCCTAAGAGAAACCTTAACAAAAAGAGTCAAAATCATGCCCTAAGGTCAATTAACATAAAGAGCATCTATGAAAAAATTATTACTACTTCTAGTGGCTACGGGCGCTATTGCTTTAACGGGATGTACCCATATTTTGATTTACAAAGATATGCAACCCATCCATGCTTACGCAAAATCTTTACCAACTCCTCCAAAAGGTTATGCCGGCTTGTATTTAATTAGAAAGAGTCAATTTTTAGGTCATGGCTTAAAGAAAAGCTTATATGTAGACGGTCAATACGTAGGTGAAACTATTGACGGCTACTATTTTTATAGGTTAGTAAAACCAGGGAAGCATGTCCTACAGACTGAATCAGAATTTAGCGAAAACTATCTCCCAGTTGAATTTGAAGAAGGTAAAAACTACTTCTTTAACCAAAATACAAAGAAAGGAGTATTCGTCGATGGGGTCTTGCTAGAACAACTTACTGAAGAACAGGCCAAAGTCATATTGGAGAGTTGTGGCAGAGCTTACGACACCAATGAAAAAGGAAAAGACTTAAGATCTGCAGATTATTCAGAAAATAAGGGATCCATTCCAGGACCACTTACAGAAAATGAGGCAAAAGCCTTTGAAGAAAAGTAAGAAATAACCTATCGCTTTAATCTTACTTAACAATGGTCTCCCAAAGAGCAGTAGCATGTAATTCTTTTGGGATACCATGAATTTTGGGCATATTGCTACAGGATCTTATTCAAATCCTGTCCCATTGCCGGGCAATAATCGTGATCTAAGGTCTGATCCATTGAAAGTGAAGGCATATATTCAATCGGGCGACCAACAGAGCGTGCAGGCACACCTGCAACTGTAGTGTGAGGAGGAACCTCATCTAATACTACAGATCCTGCACCAATCTTAGCGCCTTCACCGATTCTGATATTGCCTAAAATCTTAGCACCAGCACCGATCATGACGCCACGTCCAACCTTAGGATGACGATCACCTGATACCTTACCGGTACCGCCTAAGGTGACTCCGTGTAGCATTGAAACCATATCGCCAACTACTGCAGTCTCACCTATAACTATGCCTAAAGCATGATCAAGCATGATCCCGCGGCCAATTCTCGCTGCCGGATGAATATCAACGCCAAAGGTATCAGAAATTGCACACTGCACGTAACGCGCCAGAGGCTTTCTTCCCTGAAGCCAAAGCCAATGAGACACTCGCCAAATTTCAAGAACCTTAGGACCTTTTAAAAATAAGAAGGGAACTACTACAGAGTCTGCTGATGCCGGATCACGGGCAATCACAGCACGCATATCACAGGCAGCAGCCTCGAGCAGATCCGGGCATGATGAATAGGCTTCCATGCACATGCGATAAAGCTCATCATGGCCTACGATAGCATTAGAGAGTGAATAGGAACACACGCGCGCTAAGGCTTGATCAAAGCCTGTGGAATTGAGAATGGATTTTTCAAGAGCCACTCTTAAGAGGGGCTCTTCTCTGGCAATCTTGGTTGCTTCTTCTTTAAGCTCTTTCCAGTAAAGATCAGATATTGGTGTATCCTGATTCATGTGAAGAGATCCTTTCTTTATGATCTCTTCACTAAATTTTATGAAGAGATCGTATTAGCTTGCTAAACCCACCTTCAGATCCTCAACGAAGATCATCCCGTCCTGCTGAATTTCAGGAGTGTCCGGCTCCATATGAAGGGAAATATCCGCTTCAGGGAAGATAGAGCGAATAGCTTTTTCCACACTATCTGCAACATTATGGGCATCAGCAAGAGTCTGTCTTGGATCAAGCACAATATGACATTGAATATAATACTCAGGACCTGCGCGTCGGGTCTTAAGATCATGTAGTGATTTTACCCCATTAGTCTTTAATACGGCCATCATAATTGCCTGATTCTCACGTACATTAAGTGATTTATCAACTAACGTGCCAGCAGCATCAACGCCTATAACATAAGCTCCGCGCAAAATAAGCAGACCAATAATGATTGCAAAAAAGCCGTCAGCCCAAAGATACCCAAAATAGCTTAACAGCAATGCTCCTATTACGCCGAAATTAAGCCCCATATCCGAGATGTAATGGAAACGATCGGCCTTAATTAGCTCATTTTGAGTTTTTCTGCAGACATAGCTTTGAAATGCAACTAACACCAAGGCCACGACTATGGTGCCGAAGGCTACAGCCAATGCCAAAGGAGCATTTTCAATTGCCTGAGGATGTCTGAAACGATCAATGCCATGAATGACTAGTAAAACTGCAGAGCCTCCCATAAATGCTGACTGTGCAAGCGATGCAAGTGACTGGGCTTTGTAGTGGCCAAAGCGGTGATCAACATCCGGAGCCTTCATCGAATAACGCAATACAAACAAATTAAGCACTGATGCTAAAGAGTCAAACAGTGAATCGGTAAATGACGCAAACATCGATGAGGATGAGGACATAAACCACACTATAAGCTTTAGCAATACAAAGGATGCGCCGGTAATTACTGAGGCAGTTCCGGCCATCATCACAAGATTGCGGTACGAGGTAAGAGCACTGTTATCACTAACAGTCTTTACTTCTGCATCAACACAATTTCTATTTAATGACATAAAACTTTGTTCCTTAGGAGAGATTACCGACCGGACAGAGGTCGTACTTGGTCAAAATAAGGATGGAGGTAACAGCTGGTAACAAGAGGTAACAAGAACGCTGTATTTCATCCTTACTTATTAGTGTACTGACTTTTTTTCAGTTGACCAACGCTAATTTTGTATATTTTTCAATAAGTTAAGTTGCCATTAGCTAATTAGCATAAACTTACTATACGTATTTTTGGTCTCAACTGCCTGAATTTTCGGGTAAATTTTGCATACAGTTAGGAAAGGCTTATTTATGCCGTTTGCATACGCTTACTTAAAAAAATTTTGCACAATGCGACATTGATGATCGGTATTTACTGCAACAAGGTCTAGAAATTTCTATAATCAGAGTTACAAAAGAGATGAAAACCTATGTATAAAGCCATCCAAAAGATTATGAGGGTCTTTTTCTATTGGCCCTTCAGACTGACAACTAACTGCTCACCTGTGCCCTATGAGCCCTTAAAGCAGATCAATGTCAATTTCAATAAGCCCATTGCCTATGTCACCGTGTCATCAGGACTTGGCAACCTGATGGCAATTGAAAGACTTACAGAGCGTCTAGGGCTGCCATCTCCATTTAAGACTCTAGAGATAGATGGCTATAAAGTTCCACGTGTTGCATATCTGCATCACCCTAGCATGTTTTCATCTCATGCCAAGGACGCTGGTGCTGACAAAATTTTTGCAAAATGGCTTAAAGCCTGTGATGAATCAGGAACGGATCTGCAGATCATTCCCATCAGTGTCATCTGGTCACGAAACCCAGGCTATGTAGGAAAAACTCTACACGGCTTTGGCATTAACAATCACACCCCATCATGGCGTAAGTTCTTCAAGCTAATTTTCGAGGGACGAGATAACTGCACTATCGTGTCAGGCCTCATGTACATGAGTAGGATCATCGAGCGTTTTAACGGTCAGCCTAATACGCAGATCTTAAGTCGCTTTGCCTCCATTCACTTTATTACCAAGGCAAGACTGATAGTTGGTAGGCCTCTGCCTGACCGTGAGCTTTTTATAAATGATCTGATGAAACGCCCTGCAGTAAAACGTGCAGTTACTGTCGAGATGGAGCGCACAGGTGAGGATTACGTCACTGTTATGAAGCGTGGCCGTGATATATACGATGTCATGGCAGCCGATCCGCGCTATCCGCTACTTCGCTTTTTAAATACCATTATTTCGCATGTCTGGAAACGTATCTATCACGGTCAGACGGTGATCGGCGCAGACAGGGTAAGGCGCCTTGTGGAAAGCGGACATGAAATAATTTATATCCCCTGCCATCGCTCTCATATGGACTACATCATGCTCTCCTTTGTGCTCTTTCACGAAGGACTGCAGATGCCACAGATCGCCTCGGGTGATAACCTAAACTTCTTCCCCGTAGGGCCTATCATTCGTCGTTGCGGCTCATACTTCATCCGCCGCAAAATGAAGGGCGATAAGTTCTATACCACCTTATTTGCAGAATACCTATCCTTGCTCTTTGAGCGTGGCTACTCATCTGAATTCTTCATTGAAGGAGGACGTTCCCGTACCGGACGCACGCTTCCGCCAAAAACCGGCATGGTGGCTATGGCAGTTGAGTCCCAACTTCGTGGCATCTCAAGACCCATTACCTTCATTCCAACCTATCTAGGCTATGAGCATGTATCTGAAGTCCGCTCCTATATGTCAGAGCTTAACGGCAAACAAAAGGAGAAGGAAAGTGCTTGGCAACTTCTGGGTATCTTCAAGCGCCTGCGCTATTACGGACGTGGCTATGTGACCTTTGGCAAGCCAATTGAGATCCCTGACTTTTTAGACGAGAAGGTACCTGACTGGCGTGAGGATATCGATCCTGAAGGGCTAAAGCGTCCTGCATGGCTGTTTGAAACCGTCAACCGTCTTGCAGATAACATCATCCGCAATCTAAATGGTGCTGCTCAGGCAAACGGCATCAATTTGTGTGCCCTAGCCCTGATGTCTGATGAGGATCACACCATGAACATGGTTAAGCTACGTCAGTGCATAGCCATGTACCTAAAGCTTATGAAGGTTGATGAAAAGCTACATGAGCTGATCCCTAATGAAAAACCATCCACACTTATTGATCAAGCCATGGAGCTAAATAAATTCCGTGTCTATGACGTAGGTGGAGACATGCGCTTTGTGCGTCCAAGCTACGGTCAAACACTGCAACTTACCTACTTTATGAACAATATCCTGCATCTTTTTGCACTACCTGCATTGGTTGCATGCATTATTGTAAGAAACGGTCACATACGCCGTGAGAACATCGTACTTCACGCGCGCAATCTCTTTTATTTCCTGCGCCATGAGCTCTATGCCCCTGTTGATGAAAGCCGTCTTGATATGCTTATTGATCGCTATATCGATTGCTTTAAGTCGCAGGGCTATATCACAGAATCAGATGATCTAGTGTGCCTCTCAGGAGATGGATATCAAGAGTTCTATATCCTTTCACGTTGCATTCATCCAAATCTAATTCGCTACCTGGTGGCAGCAACGGCCCTTAAAAATACTCAGGATGGCACGGTGACCGTAGTGCAGTTTGTCGACAAATGCCTGATGTATGCACGTCGTCTGCCAGATCTTGTAACCGATAATTCTCCTGATTTTGCCGATCCGGTAATCTTCAAGGTTATGTGTGATACCTTTATCAGACATAAGTATTTCACGATCAGTGACGATAATACAATAAAGGTATACAACGAGAAGGTATCTAAGCTCTATGCGGCAGCAGCCCCCCTGCTCAATGCTAGAGATGTTAAGATCCTAAACGGTCAGGCCTCTGAGTCTGATGATGATAACAATTAAGAGGTTTTTTATGCGCAGATATCTTTTACCGCTGCTGCTTCCACTATGCCTGAGCTTAGGTCTTAGTAATATGACTTATGCTGCAGATCACGGTCAAGAGGCCACAGAGGAGACGGAGGAAGAAGCGCAAATAATTAAGGAGCCAGAGATTGGGTATTACACCTTAGAGCCTGATTTTGTCACCAATCTTGCAAGCTCCAACCCCAAGGAAAAGCTACACTATGTCCGCATTCAGATTTCACTGATGCTATTTGATGAAAAGGATTCTACCGTTATTGCAGGTCTTAATCCTATGATCCGCGATGCCGTACTATCCTTGATTGCCGCTAAGGATTATGTGTCGGTTGCATCAAGTGAAGGACGAGAGCGCCTGCGTCAGGAATGCCGTGAAAAAATTACCAACATCATGCAAGATAAAATAGGCCAGGATTTAGTAAGAGACGTACTATTCCTCTCCTACATGTATCAATAAAAGTAGCGCCATATACTGCGAGGCGAAGTCGTTTCGCCTCAATCTCACCTATTTTATATCCTAGAAACCATCCTCTTTTTAAAACATCATAAGGTAAATGATCCTGCACTAGGATCAAGATCTCAACTTATCGTTATATAACGGCACATAAAATAATTTTATTCTATATGATTAGTTTTTTATAAATGCATACTAAAGTATTTATCTATTTGTTTTATTTAGTGTTTTTGCTAGAAATTCATGTTTTATCAGCTTGCTTTGAAAATATGCTAAAAATTTTTTTATTGACATTAAATTTTTTTTTGGCATTATATGCACATCAAAGCTAAGCAATAGCTTTATTGTATATAACTTCTATAAATATAGAAATACAATAATCTTGCAAGAAATGCTAATTATTGATATTTCGTAAAAAAGGCCTTGGCAGAGGCGCATGTAATTTAAAACATGGTCAATGTCATCGCCTTTAGCATTTAAACTCAGAATACTATTTACATAGCCTCCTTAGGATGAGTTGAAAACTCATCATTACCAATTCGTGAAACGGAAAGCGAAACCTTGGAGCAGGGATCCCCCTGCTCCCCTTTTTGGGGACGAAACATACAAAAAAGCAAAAACTGTAGAGTTACTGTATATTAGCGCATCAAAAATTAGGGCTAATTATTCGTAGTTATGCATAGTTAGCTTCAGACTTACCATTTTTAATGCTCTTTCCCCATAGCTAATAAAAAACAACGTAGAGAAAAACATTATGGAATTAGGTTTTGATTTTTGGATACAACTGATAGTTGTACTAGGCTGTCTTATCTATGCAGCCCCAAAAGGCGGTATTACCTTAGGCTTAATGGGTGGCGTGGGACTGGTGATCCTCTGCTTTGGCTTTGGTTTAATCCCAGGCAAGCCCCCTGTGGACGTGATCCTTACCATCATCGCAGTGATCTGCGCATCCTCAGCTATGCAATCGGCTGGAGGCCTTAACTGTCTTTTGCAAATTGCAGAAAAGCTACTGCGCAAGCATCCTAAATCACTGTGCTATTTAGCGCCCTATACCTGCTGGATGCTCACCGTGCTCTGTGGCTCAGGCCATATTGTCTATACCATGCTCCCTATTATCTATGATGTGGCAATACGCAATAATATCCGCCCCGAGCGTCCGATGGCAGCCTCTACCATTGCCTCACAGATGGGTATTATCTGCTCACCTGCTGCAGTAGCCTCCGTATCAATCATCGCTCTTTTGGAGGGTGTTGAATACAACGGCATGACCTTTGGCTTTATCGAGCTCTTTTCCATTGTGATCCCCTCTGCCATCGTAGGCCTCTTTTTAGTGGGTACCTTCTCCATGTTCCGCGGTAAGGATCTTGATAAGGATGAACAATTTCAGGCACTGATTGCAGATCCTGAAAAGAAGAAATACGTCTATGGTGAAACCTCCTCCTTAATTGGTGTGAAATTCACCTTCAAGCAGTGGCTCTCGCTTTATATCTTCATAGGCACAGTGGCTGTTGTTGCAGTGCTAGGTGCAGTCCCTTCATTGCGCCCTATACTTAATGACAAGCCCATGTCCATGACTCTGGTAATTCAGATGATGATGCTCCTTGCAGGCATGCTGATGGTGATCTTCTGCGGTGCTAAAAACATCAACAAATCCAATATTTTCAGCGCCGGCATGGTGGCTGCGGTTTCTGTATATGGCGTGGCTTGGATGGCAGATACCTTCTTTGACAATCACCTTGAGGCACTGAAATTACATCTTACAGATCTCATGATGATGGCTCCATGGGCTTATGGACTGGTACTGCTCATAGTCTCCAAATTTGTAAACTCTCAGGCAGCAGCCATCATGGCAGTTACACCTGTAGCTTTGGCAATTGGTACACCTCCGGGAATTGTAGTTGCCATGGCATCAGCCTGCTATGGCTATTACATTCTGCCTACCTACCCATCAGATCTAGCAGCCATCACCTTTGACAGATCAGGTACTACCCACATAGGCAAATTCCTTATAAACCACAGCTTCATCCTGCCAGGATTAATCGGCGTGCTCTCTGCAACCACCACCGGTTACTGCCTAGGGGCCATGCTTGGATACTTTTAATTAGACTTTTGACAATATAGATAAGCGGAGCACAAGGCTCCGCTTTTAATTACTCTTTGCAAGACTATGCTATACAAAAAGCTTACGACGATGCAGATCGATATAGCCCCATGCAAGGCCTAACAACAAACCACCTATGTGACACACATTGGCTGTCCCTGAGGTAAAGAAGCCAAAGGCAATAAATATCAGCGACACGGCAATGAGGCCGCGGGGAAATACAAAGCCTGAAGGACAATCTGATCTTCGTGAGACTACGCCAAAATAAGCAAGTATTCCATATACAGCACCAGAGAGGCCGCCAAATACCCCCAGCTGCGACATGAAGGCAAACTGCAGCACATTTGAGATAAGCGCTACACTGATAAATACCGAGAAAAGCTTTACCTTACCTAGATATCTTTCAACAGGTCTTGCCATGGCCTCCCACATTACCAGATTAAAGGCGATGTGCATGATCCCAAAGTGCAGAAATACTGGAGTTAAAAGACGGTATATATCTAAGGGCAACTCAAAGCCTGAAACATGATTTAAGGAGAAGGTTTCAAGCATCCACGGCTCATTTATAAACTGTTCAATAAAGAACAGCACGCAGATGATCTCAATTACGGAGGTGAGAGAAAAAGGATCCCACATCAGCATCCCAAGGCGTGATCCTTTTAAGATCTTCTGTTTTGAAGTACGAGCGCCCCTCTCCCAGGATGCCTTATTAAAGGTACTGTCAAAGGGACTATGCGCCCATGCCAGAAGCTCTCTTTTGGCATGCCCTACATCAGTATACCTTTCAACAAATACCGACCAGTGCTCAGAAGCCCCAGGACAGGCATAAGCTTTATAGCCCTTGGAATTTAGGTGATCGACAAAAGTCAAGGCGCGCTCCTTGGGGAGCACGCATACCTCATATCCTTCTCTTATTTCTTGGTCAGCCATTTTAAGTATTCAGTAGTACCCTGAGCCACAGTCTTAAACTCTATATCACAACCAGCCTCACGCAGCTTGGTGAGATCGGCCTGGGTATAGCACTGATAATGACCTACTAGGTGCTCTGGGAAGGGAATGTACTCGATTTCACCTCGGCCAAAGAACTTAATGGCAGCATCGGCAATATGTGAGAAAGGCTCAGCACGTCCTGTACCGCAGTTATAAATTCCGGAAGGGCCATTGTGCTTTAGGAACCACAGATTGACCTTGGCAACATCACCAACATAGACGAAGTCACGCATCTGACCACCGTTAGGATAGCCCATGCAGCCTTCAAAGAGCTTAGGATTACCACCATCTTTCATCTGGTTATAGATATGGAAGGCAACAGATGCCATGGAGCCTTTGTGTCCTTCACGAGGACCGTAGACATTGAAGTAGCGCAGACCTACAACCTGAGAGTTTACCCTCGGCAGGCGACGACGGACATACTCATCAAAGAGGAACTTTGAATAGCCGTATACATGCAGAGGCTTCTCATTTTCACGACCTTCAACATATACATTGCCATCGCCATAGGTAGAGGCAGAGGAGGCAAAGAAGAAAGGTATACGATGCGAGGTGGCAAACTCAAAGAGCTTGACGGTGTACTCATAGTTATTCTTCATAACATAACGACCATCCCACTCAGTGGTAGATGAACAGGCCCCCTCATGATAAATAGCCTCGATATTACGAGCACCAAAGCGTGCATTAAAGGCAAATTCATCCTTGATAAGCTCGATAAAATCAAGCTTATCCATATAGTCTGCGATATCTAAGTCTACAATATTTGCAACCTTATGACCTTCAGTTAAATTGTCGACTACCAGAATGTCAGTGATGCCCTCATCATTGAGAGCTTTTACGATATTAGAGCCGATTAAGCCGCAACCGCCGGTGACGATGATCATTGCAATGTCCTCTTAATTAGGTGAGCAAGAATTTTTGCACATGGGCTAATTTTACCACTTGCAGGACAGTTACCAATTAGACAGCATCACAGCTTGCGCTAAAATAACGGATACATTTGAACAGGATGCCACGGATTTTATAGAAAGCTGTAGCCCCCATATTATTTAAAGGAGAGACACATGCACCGTATATTGGTAATTACCCCGGCATGGCTTGGTGATATAGTCATGATGCAAAGTCTGCTTAAGACCTTAAAGAGCCAGAATGAAAGTTGCATCATCGATGTCTATGCTCCAGCATATGCCAAACCAATTCTTGAACGCATGCAGGAAATCTCCGAGATCCTAATAAATCCCTTTGGCCATGGAGCCTTTCTGCTAGGAAAGCGCATAAGTGAAGGGCAGATGCTAAAAAAAAGAGGCTATGATACCTGCTTTGTACTACCTAATTCACTAAAATCTGCGCTGATTGCCTTCTTTGCCGGCATTCCCGATCGTCGTGGCTTCAAAGGGGAGAGTCGCTATTTCATTCTAAATAACATGCGTAGCAATAAAAACGACTATCCACGAATGGTTGATCGCTATGTTGCTCTGGCCTATCCAAAAGATGAGGTAAGTTGCTCTAAAAATCTGCCACAATTTGAATATCCTCGTCTTGAAACCAAAAAGCCCTCAAATGTA
Organism: Firmicutes bacterium CAG:534; assembly: GCA_963650525.1. Classification (GTDB taxonomy): domain Bacteria; phylum Pseudomonadota; class Gammaproteobacteria; order Enterobacterales; family Succinivibrionaceae; genus Succinivibrio. The sequence goes on along the minus strand of CAVJLP010000022.1, from coordinate 14,904 downwards.
CTGCTAGCAAGACTTAGAGTCACCACCGAGCGTCCATTGCTAGCACTTGGCTGTGGTGCCAACTATGGACCTGCAAAGCTATGGCCGGTTGAGTACTTTGCCGAGGTTTCACGCTGGTGGATAGATAATGGTGGCGCCGTCCTCGCTTTGGGAACTAAAAAGGATGGCGAAACGATCACCGCTATCAAAAATCTTCTTTTGGATAAGAAATATCTTACCTATTACTATGACATTGCAGGTCAGACTTCTATTGTGGAGGCACTGGATATGACTGGCATGTGCAAGGCTGCAGTATGCAATGACTCAGGACTTATGCATACCTGTGCAGCAGCTGGCGTTCCCCAAGTTGATATCTTCGGCTCAACCTCCACGGTATATACTCCACCACTTTCAGATAAAGCCGTATGTCTTGAAGCTACCGAGCCTTGCCACCCCTGCTTTAAGCGTACCTGTGAAAAGGGTACCTACGCTTGTTTAAAGGGGATTAAGCCTGCAGATGTAATTGCAAAGCTTAAGGAGCTTTTGTAATGGCCCTAAAATCTCTTGCGCTACTTACACTCTATCGTATCCTTACCACCCTAGCCATGGTGCCAGGTGCCTGCTATCTTGCCTATCACCGTCGTCGTGATCCTCATTACGGCAGTGATTTCTGGCAACTTCTAGGCCTAAATCTCCCCACCTTTGCCAAGGGATCGGTAATATTTCACGCAGCCTCCATGGGAGAGGCTAATGCTATCAAGCCCTTAGTTGCAGGCTTTAAAAAAAGACATCCACAAATTGATACCGTAGTAACCACCTTAACAACAACCGGAGCCCAATCTGCAAAGAAGATTGATGATATCAGGGTGTGCTACTCCCCGCTTGATAACTACTTTGCTATAAGGCACTTTTATAAAAAACTCAGACCATCGATGATCATAACAGCCGATACCGAGCTGTGGCCTGAAAAGCTTGTAAGCGGACAAAATGCCGGCTGCAAAATGGTATTAGTTAATGCCCGCATGCAGGAGAAGAATACCAAGGCCTATTTAAAGCACAAGGATGTGGTAGCTGATCTCATATCATCAAAACTTACGAGGGTAATGTGCCAAAGTACTGATGATGCCAAACGCTATGAAAAGATTGGCGTTGATCCTAAAAAAATAACCGTAACTGGCAATTTAAAATACGATCTAAAGGAAGATAAGGAGCGCTTTGCCCTAGGACTTGATGTTAAAAACAAGCTTCAAGGCCCGGTACTAGGTGCGATCTCCACCCATGCCTCAGAGGAGGTACTCATCATAAAATGCTTTGAGGAATTAAAAAAGAGTATTGATAAGCTCTCATTGATTTTAGTCCCACGTCACAAGGAGGGGGTAGGACTTGCCAGAGCCTATCTTGAAGAGCACAAAATTTCCTGCATCGTTAAAAGTAATAAGGGGATCCCCGAGGATTTTGCAGGCGGGATCCTAATTGGTGACACCATGGGCGAGATAGCGCTGTACTTTGGTATGTGCGATATCGTCTTTATGGGTGGCTCTTTTACCTCCACAGGCGGTCATAACCCACTTGAACCAGCCTGCCACAAGCTAGCCTCCATCACCGGGCCTGATTTTCATAATTTCAAAGGTGAATACGCAGGTCTCATTGAAAAAGGCGGAGCGTTTATGGTATCAACTACAGATGAGCTTGTTAGCAAATGCAAGCAAATGCTTGGTGATTTAAGCCTGTGCAAGGAAGCAGGTCTTAGGGCATATAACGAGTTACAGACAGGCAGGGGCGCTGTTGACAGAACCCTAGATGAGCTTGATGCGCTGCTAGTAAATTGAAGTAACGAAATTTTCGTTTCGATAATGTAATCTTAATAAAGCGCTTGCAAATGCGCTTTATTAAGCTTTTTTATTTTTAAGTTATGGTGTTGCTGACATCCTCTCAGAGCTTGCTTTAAAAAATTCCCTCTACAGACTCTTTGTACAAAATTAAGCTACCAAAGCGTGACCTTACACGCGTTTTCATGCATTGCCTGCTCATTTTCATACATAAGCCCCCTTGGCGTCAGCACTGTCAAAGCAAATTTGTTTTATAATAAATCTATAATTATGGAGTACGTATCCAGTATTATAGACAAAACAGGATCTGCTAATGGACGCACTAACTTTTATCAAAGAGCATCGCTTGGTCTCAATTTCTCGTCAAGTATACAGACAGGAGCTTCTTGAGGCTGCCAAACGTATTTTAAAGAGCGGCATTCACTGCCTTGAGATCACCTTTGATCAGGCATCCCCCACCTCATTGCAGGACACCCCTGATTCTATTGCCTTAATAAAACAAGAATTAGGTGATGCCATCTGTGTAGGCGCCGGCACGGTCATGACTGTTGAGCAGGCTAAGGCCGCCCGTGCTGCAGGTGCAGACTTTGCACTGGCACCTAACGTGGATGTTGATGTCATCCATGCAATCAAGACTTTGGATATGGTTGCCGTGCCCGGTGCTTTTACTCCATCTGAAATTGCAACTGCCTACAACGCAGGAGCTGATATCGTTAAGGTCTTCCCTATCGGTAATTTAGGCGTTGATTACTTAAAAGCTATCCGCGGTCCAATCAACCATATTCCGCTGATGGCAGTAGGTGGTGTTTCTGCTACAAATATCAAATCTTTCCTGGACAACGGCTGCTGTTCTGCAGGTGTTGGCTCCAACATCATTAACAAAAAACGCGCTCTGGCAGGAGCATTTGACGAGATAGAGCAAGCTGCTGCCGAATTTGTCAAAGCAATAAACTAATTTAGGAGTACATCATGGCATCTAAAAGCTACATCGTAATCGACTGGGGCTCAACTAATATCCGCGCCTTCCTCTATATTGACGGCAAGCAGATTGAAGAGAAGAAATCCCCTGAGGGTGTTACCACGGTACGTGGCAAGGACTGTGAAGGCGCCTTTGATCGACTCACTGCACAGTGGATGGAAAAAAATGGTCCGCTACCTGTCATCATGTCCGGCATGGTGGGCTCTATCAACGGCTGGGCTGATGCACAATACTTAGACTGCCCAGTAAAGCTTGATCAGCTCCCAGATCACCTAACTCCTGTCACCCACACCAAAGGCTATAAGATCCGTATCGTTCCTGGTATCTGTGTCAAGGATCCTGATAACTACAACGTGATCCGCGGTGAAGAGGTACAGCTAGCAGGTGCCTTAAAGAAACAACCCTCAAAGGTCTTCTTAATGCCCGGCACTCACTGCAAGTGGGTATTATGCGATGGTCTAAAGGTTGAATCATTCCGTACCGCTATGACTGGCGAACTCCACTCCATCATGATGAAGTACTCATTGGTAGGCTTAGGTGCAGGTGAGCAAGAGGAATCAGCAGCTGACTATGAAGCCGGCCTTGAGCGTGGCTATAACGAGAACAACATCATTCCCCGTCTATTTGAGATCCGCGGTGCCAACATTCTAGGCGGCATCAAACCATCCCACGTCGGTGAATTCCTCTCAGGACTTCTGATCGGATCTGAAATTGCATCCATGCAGAAGATCTTTAAATTCACCAAGGACGATGGCCCTATAGGACTTATCGCAAGCCCCTTCTTAAATGCCCGCTATGTTAAGGGCTTGAAGCTTGCAGGACTTGAGTCCTTCTGCATCAACGGAGATGAGGCCTTCCTAGGCGGTATCCTGCCTATTGCTGATGCGCTAGCCTAAAAAGACTTTAAAAGAATATGACAAAGCCGGGGCACTTCCCGGCTTTTTTATCGGCGATTACTATTTTTTGGCAAATTACCAAATATGAAATTAATCAGCCTGTGCAATGCTACGTAAAAATTCCACGTACTGCTTGGCATTATCTGCAATGTTTTCCACAGTTGCAACCTCAGGATTAGCAGCACCTAAAAACTTGAAGGCGCCGGCATACTTTGCTGAGCAATACTCAAATGAGTGCACCAGTGGCAAAAGATAGTCCTCAGCCTCACGCTGATGCTTACCGGTGGCACAATAGTCATTAACACCTGAGCCACAGGTGAAGGCTAATGCCAGCTTGCGATCCTTAAGCTTATGTCCCTTGCCAAAGGCCCAGTCGGAAGTCAACACGACATCAAACCACTGCTTTAATAACGGAGGGCAGTTAAACCAGTACATAGGAAACTGGAAACATATAGAGCCATTATTTTCAATTAAGGAATGTTCAATTACAGGATCGATCTGACCACGGGGATATACACTCTCAAGCTTGTGCACCACAAACTCATCGGGATATTTATTTAATTCCTCAACCCAACGACGAGTGATCACAGAACGGTCAAAATGAGGGTGATCCACAATAACAACGGTCTTCTTCATACAAACTCCCTAATGCAAGGCAGAATATTTACATATTTAAGGGTATATCCAGCTATGCAGTTTTGGCTTTATTATTTCTGCCATTTTAGCATGTCAGTGTTTTTTAGCGTAAACAAAATTGTAAACGTTTGGCTGCTTATTCAAAGATACGTACATCTATTATTTTTATGTAAGGATGTAGGATAACTTTTGAAAATATACTACCCTTAAATTGAGTGCAAGTAGTCTATTTGATCGATTATAGCCTTTATTAGCTTAGGATAAAGCACTGCTCTCAATAAGTGCAAAATCCTCATCTTTATATTTGATTTCATTAGGAAAACGGGATGCTTCCTTGAGGAAGGAGCGATGCAAGCGCCTGACGATTTCCTGTCTGCGCTTGGCAGAGGGATTGTTTAAAAAGCACTTATCAAAATCAATAAGGTAAAACTTACCTTCATCATCAAGCAGTATGTTGCGTATATTGAGATCGGTATGATCAACCCCCTGCTCAAAGAAGGCCTTGATCATGCCACCTAGGCGCATCATTTCAATACGGGTTAATTCGCGCTCACGCAGGACATAGGATAGATCACGGGCATTTAAAGCGCCGATAACAATATCCTGTACAAGACAGCAACCGATTTCACGCTCGCGGGCTAGGATCGGCTTTGGGACCGGCAACTTCTGCTGCTCCAAAAGATAGAGCAGACGCATTTCATCAAAAGCACGATGACAGTGAGCCTCTGCCAAAAAGAAATGATCTTTGACAATGTGACCGAACAAACCGCCACGACGGTAATGTCTCATTACAACAGGAGTACCGTTAGCATTATAGATGAGAGCCTCGCCACGTCCGCCCTTGGCAATAGCATCACTGAGCATAGGATCAGCAGGATCAAAGTAACGATCGTAAGGTTCTCTTACAGCCAGAACCTCTTCATTTACGAGGTAGGTGTAATCCTTTTGTCTTACGGTTTTCAATGCCATTATTCTGATCCAAAAACAGTTTGTATGTCAGTATTTTGTGTGCTGGGTCACATTTTACATGATTTTCTTATGAGAATTCGCTTTTTGCGTAGCGACTAATACAATTTTTTATCAGCAAAGTAAAATCATCACCTAGTGCATCTAAATATCTTAAATGTAAGTTTTAATTAAGCCACAGCTCAAAGTCTTAGTAGACTCCCATTATTGGTTACAGTAGTTGCATTTCTTGCTATTAGTAACTGAGGGTGTCAAAATTCCTTATATGAGCATAAAACCAAAATCACTATGTATTCTGCGCCTTACCGCCCTGGGAGATTGCATCAATGCCTTTGGCATGATGTGTGCTGTTGCCAAAAAGGAGCCTCAGGTTGCAATGACCTGGGTGATAGATAAGCGCTTTGCCCCTCTTTTTCGCGATGACAGCGGTAAAGATCTGATCCCCATGCTTCCTGTAGATTTCAAAGAGGGAACCATCAAGGCCTGCCTTAAGCTGAAAAAAGCACTTCAAGGACAGAGTTTTGATGCCCTTTTAAATATGCAGACCTCACTTAAATCCTCGCTGTGCTCGCTCTCAATTAAGGCCAAAACCAAATATGGCTATGACAAGGAGCGCTCACGTGAAGGACAGTTCCTTTTTATCAACAAAAAGGTCACCTCTCCTGCAAATCCCCACGTGCTTGCAGGCTTTATGGCCTTTGCCAAAAGTGCAGGCTTTGAGGACATCAATCCCTGCTGGGACTTTAAATTAAGTGCCAGAGAGTTAGCCCCCTACGAGGATCTTTCAAAAGACAATAAGCTTTTTGTAATCGCACCGGCATCTGCCAAGGCCCAGAAGAACTGGACAAGTGAAGGCTATGCTGCCATTGCAGACTATGCATCTGAAAACGGCTTTAAGGTAGTGCTTGTTGGAAGTCCAAATGAAAAAGAGCAGAATCTTTGTCAGGAGATTTCCCAAAAAACTCATTGTGAATGCTTAAATCTTTGTGGCAAAACCTCATTACGGGCACTTACAGCACTTTTGAGCTGTGCGGCCCTAGTTCTATCTCCAGATAGTGCCTCGATGCACCTTGCATCTGCAGTTGGCACCCCGGTTATCGGATTATTTGCCGTGCACGATCCAAGACGAGTAGGCTCGTGGAGATATCCTGATCTTTGGGTCAGCGTATACCGAGAGCTTGCTAAAAAAGAATGTAAGCAGAATACCCATATTCCCTGGCGCTATCGCGTCCGTGATGAAAAAGCCATGACTCATATCACTGTCGACATGGTAAAAGATGCGTTTGATCTGGCACTTGAGCATTACTGCCCAGGTGAGGAATAGCATTTAAGGAAGCATTATGAAGACTGCTGTATTTCCCGGCACCTTTGATCCCCTAACTCTTGGGCATATGAATCTCATTGAGCGCTCCTCAAGGATCTTTGACAAAGTTCTGCTAACAGTATGTGAAAGTCCAGCCAAACACTGTCTGTTTGGCTTTGAGGATAGAATAGAGATGGCAAGAGAAGCAGTTGATAGTCTCAGTAATGTTGAGGCTATGGGCTGGAGTGGCACGTTGCCTGATTTTCTCAAAGAAAAAAAAGCCACTATCCTTATTCGTGGCGTACGCACCGTTGCAGATTATGATTATGAAAAATCTCTTGCAGGCATGTACCGCATGGTAACTCCTGAGGTTGAATTAGTAATGCTCCCATCCCTAGGTGAGCTTTCCTTTATCTCCTCAACCTTTGTAAGAGACCTCATTATCCACAAGGGAGAAATCGAGCATTTTGTTCCACAGGCGGTAGTTGAAAAAGCCAAACAGCTTTTTTACTAGCAAAATCCTCCTCTCAGCGCTGACACACCGGGCAGTAATAGGTACTACGCTGCCCGATAACCTCCTGCAGTATAGTACTTCCGCAGACAGGACAGGGCTTGCCTGCATGGCCATATACATTGAGATCCTGTACAAAATAGCCCATTTTTCCATCAGCACCTTGGAAATTGATAATAGTAGTTCCGCCCTTTTCAATTGAACGAGCAAGCGTGGTTTTAATCTCACTGCACAACAGCTTGCACTCAGCTTGGGTTATGGTATTAGAGCCACGGTTAGGATTAATACGTGAGAGAAATAAAACCTCAGAGGCGTAGATATTGCCCACACCTACAACCACTCTTGCATCCATAATGGCAAGCTTTACGGCCTTTTTACGCTTTGACAGAGCATCAAAAAGATAAACTGGCGAAAAATCATCCTCCAAAGGCTCAGGCCCGAGATCCTTTAGATACTCGCCCTCATAGGGAGATTCATTCTGAGGATAGTAGTGAATAAGCCCAAAGCGTCTTGAATCGTTATAACGGATCACGACACCGTTATCCAATACAAGCTCAAAATGATCATGAAGCTTACGCGATCTCGCACTAAGATCTGATGGAGCTCTCAGCACCGACAGATGCCCGGTCATACCAAGATGGATTAAGAGACTTCCCTGCGTAGTCTTAACCACAATGTATTTGGCCCGTCTTTTAACGTCCAAGACAGCTGCGCCCTCTAAGTTTTTTAAATCCGGTGAAAAGGGCTCACGCAGTTTCTTATCATCAAACCAGACTGCGTTAATGACAGCATCCTTTAACGCAGGCTTGATCCCGCGCATTGTAACTTCAACTTCTGGTAATTCAGGCATGACCCACCTCAGGATTTAAAAATAAAAAAACCCCGCATGTTTTTATACAGCGGGGCTTTTGGCACAGCAGATCAAAATTATTTGATCTTGCCTTCCTTATAAAGGACGTGCATACGAACAACTGGATCGTACTTCATCATCTCGAGCTTGCCCGGGGTGGTGCGACGGTTTTTATCGGTGGTATAGAAGTGACCGGTACCAGCAGTTGAATTCAAACGGATCTTTTCGCGACCGCCTTTCTTAGCCATAATAGCCTCCCTTAGACTCTTTCGCCTTTGGCACGCATATCAGCTAAAACAGCGTCAATGCCGCGCTTATCGATAATGCGCATTGCTTTAGTGGTAACACGCAGACGAACAAAACGACCCTCGGACTCAACCCAGAAGCGGTGATACTTCAAGTTGGGGAGGAAACGACGCTTTGCTGCGTTCTTTGCGTGGGAACGAAGGTTACCCACAGTCGGGCGCTTGCCCGTAACTTGGCAAACTCTGGACATGTCTATTCACACTCCAAAAAATACTTTACGGGTCACAGCACCTAAGAGCTGCAACCAAATGAATGTTTTAAGGTTAATACAAAGTGCGCATATTCTAGCACAAATGCGCAAAAAACAAAGGGAAATGACACAACACTTCTCTTTGAATGCAAAAAACCTTGATTTCCTGACACTGCTACGGCTTCCCGTAGCTTCTCGCAGATATCCGGGCTCTGCCCGGCAAAACGCCTTTCATCTCATAAGAGATTTAAAAAACGCTGCTCTGTTGTCACAGTCCCGTATCCCTCTGCGAGCCTTGCTTATAACTGTTCCCGTATGTCCTCGGTACAGTCTGCGTCAATTGCGGCATCACTGCAATCAAACGCGCCGGACGCTATGTCAATTTTCTGAGCTATGATAGACGTATGATCATTCATGCTCTTTTGACCTAACTCCGACAAAAAACAATACGTCAGCGTTTTTGGCAAATGTGTATTATATGCACAAAAGAGAAGAATTGATCAACTAAATGTAATTTAAGCAATAAAAAAGCTAATATTTACATTTAGGTTTAGTGATTTTTTGAAAATTGAAGGTGATTTTCTATGAGCACACCATTGAAAGGACGCAAAATTATTCTCGGCATAACTGGATCAATTGCCGCTTATAAGGCCTGTTCACTATGTCGTTTGCTCATCAAAGCCGGGGCAGATGTTCAGGTGGTAATGACCAAGGCTGCAACTAGGCTTGTAGGTGCTGCTACCCTTGAGGCTCTAAGCGGACACAGTGTTCCAATTGATATCTTTGAGGATGAGGACAAGATAGGCCATATTGCACTTGCCCGTAATGCTGATCTATTTGTCGTAGCACCGGCATCTGCAAACACTATTGCCAAGCTCGCTGCAGGCTTTGCCGATAATATGCTGACTGCTGCCGCTCTTGCCTGTACCTGCAGGCTGGTAATTGTTCCTGCCATGAACACCAACATGTTTCACAATCAGGCCACACAGGAGAATCTGGAAACTCTAGCCCGTCGCGGTGCCTTTGTGATGCAGCCTGCCACAGGAGAACTTGCCTGCGGAGTCAATGCCGACGGTCGCATGCCAGAGCCTGAGGCAATACTGGCAATTATTCTCTCGCTTTTATGCCCTAAGAGTGTTGTAGAACAATTAGGCTATAACAAACAGGATGCTCTGCCAAAACCAGCTCCCGCCCCCGAGCTTACCCGCACCAGACTTTTGCCCCGTGCATCAGGTGCCGGCCTTAAGGTGGTGATCACCGCAGGCCCTACAGCAGAGGCTTTAGATCCTGTACGCTTTATTACCAATAAGAGCTCAGGCAAGATGGGCTTTGCCCTAGCAGAGGCTGCCCGTGAGCGTGGAGCTGAGGTAACATTAATTGCAGGTCCAGTCTCTCTTGCAAGTCCTGACAATATCAAACGTATTGATGTGAGATCAGCTGTTGAAATGCTACAGGCTGTTGAAAGCACCATAGGACACTGTGATGTCTTCATAGGCTGTGCTGCAGTTGCTGACTTCAGAGCACAGCAGATTGCACCGCAGAAGATTAAGAAAAATAAAGACGAGGATACTCTAACTATTACCCTAGTTAAGAATCCTGATATCGTGGCAACTGTCGGTCATCTGCAAAAGGATCGCCCCTTCACCGTAGGCTTTGCTGCGGAAACTGAGCTTGGTGAGGAGCACGCTCAGGATAAGCTTATGCGTAAGAATCTTGATCTAATTGCCCTAAACTACGTTCAGAACAAAGGTACTGGCTTTGACAGCGATCTCAACGAGCTTAAAATCTTTGACCAAGATGGCATGGCAGCCCACTTCCCTGTTCAAAGTAAGAAGATCCTAGCAGGTGAGCTTATGGATTTGATCTTCAACGAGCTATCCACAAAGAGCAAATAAATAAGGATAACTTAATTAATGAATACCATCTTCAACGCTGAAATAAAGATCCTAGATAAAAGACTAGGCACGCAGTTTCCTCTGCCCTCCTATGCCACCTCAGGATCTGCAGGCATTGATATTAGAGCTATGCTGGATAGTCCTGTAACACTAAAACCTGGTGAAACCATCATGACTCAATCAGGCTTTTGCGTATACATCAAGGATCCCAGCATTGTGGGAATCGTATATCCCAGATCCGGACTTGGCTATAAGCACGGGATCGTGCTTGCAAATCTGGTAGGTGTTATCGATTCTGACTATCAGGGTCCCTTGATGGTTCCGCTTTGGAATCGCTCCAATGAAGCTTATACAATCGAGCCTGGGGATCGCATAGCACAGCTAGTCTTTGAAAGAACACTCCACGCCGATCTCAGCATTGTTGATGAATTCCAAGGAAGCAGTGAACGCGGTACTGGCGGCTTCGGCTCAACCGGCGTTCACTAACCTTAATAAAACAGACAACAAGGACGATTTATGAATAACTTCGATTTTTACCGCCCTACACGTTATATCTTTGGGCACGGTACTGAAAATGATACCGGCAAATATGCCGCTGAATACGGTTTTAAAAAAGCCCTGATTGTATGTGGCTCAAACTATGCCAAACGTTCAGGACTTCTCTCCCGGGTACAGGCATCTTTAGACAAGGAAGGTATTGAGCACGTATTAATTGAGGGCGTAAAACCCAATCCCCGTGCCGATCTTGTTTACAAGGGCATCGAACTTGGACGTAAAGAAAACGTCGACTTTATGCTGGCCGTAGGAGGCGGTAGCGCCATTGATACAGCCAAGGCAATTGCAGTTGGTATTCCCTATGAGGGAGATTTCTTTGATTTCTTCATAAAAAAGGCAACCCCGAAAGCTGCCTTGAAAACAGCTGTGGTACTCACCATACCTGCAGCAGGCTCTGAAGGCTCAAACAGTGCAGTTATCGAAAAGGAAATAGACGGACTTATCGTTAAGAATGGCCTAGGTTGCAATTTTAACGTACCTCTTTTCTCCATTATGGATCCGGAACTTACCTTCACTCTTCCTGCCTACCAAACAGCATGCGGTGTGACAGATATGATGGCTCATATCATGGAACGCTACTTTACCAATACCCAAGATGTCGATGTCACCGACAGAATGTGTGAGGGACTGCTACAGGCAATTATCTCTAATGCGCTGATTGCCATTGCCGAACCTGACAATTACTCTGCAAGAGCTAATATCATGTGGGCTGGTACTCTTGCCCACAATAATATCTGCGGTGTCGATAGAGAGCAGGACTGGTCAACCCATCATCTTGAACATCAGCTATCCGCCCTCTATGACGTGGCGCATGGAGCAGGTCTTGCTGTTATGTTCCCAGCTTGGATGGAATACACCTTAAATCACGATGTCATGCGTATGGCTCAGTTTGCTGTCCGTGTCTTTGGTGTCACCATGGACTTTGATAAGCCAGAGCGCACAGCAAAAGCTGGCATTGCAGCCTTCAGAGCATTCTTAAAGCGTATCGGCATGCCTCTATCCTTTGCAGATATTGGCGCAAAGGTTGATGACATTCCCAAGCTTCTAGATATGCTGGGGGCTGATGAAAAAGATAAAACTGAAGGCCATTATGTAAGACTGCACCGCAGTGACTGTGAAAAGATCTACCAAATAGCCGCAGCCTATCAAGATTAGGACATATTAAAAGGCTACCATTGCCCTTTGTTAGGAATTTCGGTAGCCTTCTTACCTAAAGCTAAGAGATACCAATGCCATTCTTCTTGGCAATCTCTTTTATTTCCATTTCGGAGAGTTCAGAGAGCAAAACAATATCAGACAAAGTGTATTTATGTTGCTTCAACATAGCTATAGCTAAATCTCGATTTCGTTGGGAAATACCTTCCTTTATACCTTCCTGAACCCCATCTTTATGCCCTCTCTCATAACGATTGTGCAATGAGGACTCATAATCTAATTGCGCAAGCTCGTGATCCTCATACAGTTGAAAACGTTCATCATTGCTAAAGAATTTTTCTACATTGTCACAGGCAGATTGAATTTGCGGTGCATTCATAGCTAATCTCCTCTTGTCTGACATTGAGATTTTAGGATTAAAATAAGCCATCCACATCTCAAGTTTAGTTAAATTCTCATGCTCCTTAAACTTGGGAATTTCTAAGAAGTTAATGCTTATATGCTCATCAATGATTTTACTACTCTTTGTGTCAACTAAAGTACAATGAGTAAAAGCATCAGCCTGGGTCTCAAAATGGATAAAATTTAGAATACTGAGAATAATCACCTCAGGCAAATCGGAATATTTTTGCCCTTTCTTCAGTGAATAGGTGAAGCAACGAGCCCAGTAATATAGGGTGCGGACATCGATATCATCTTCATCACGTATTTGCATCTCAATTTGAACTTTCCTACCGTCCTTAAGATTACAGCTTACGTCATACCGGATATCTTTAACCTCAGCATGTTCCAAAGGGATCTCTGTCTGGGTAAACACCAAATCTTTTACGGGAGACTTGAGCACATCTCCTAACACATCATTTAAAAAAGCGATGGTTATTCCCTTACATCGTTCAGAGCCAAAAACATACTTAAACAATAAGTCATTCATGGTATTGGGATTGGCAATAGCGTAAGCCTTTTGTAAATTACATCTCTTGCGCAGTATCTTTTTGGCCATTGGCAAATCCTTGCTCTAGGAGCGATACTTTGGATTTAAAAGAACATACATCCATTGTTTTAAATATAGTTGATAAATATAAAATTGCAACAAGCCAAAAAAATTAAAACTGATATTAAAGCCAATGTTAAATTAACATTTAAAGTTTTTATTCAAGCAAGTCAATATCTTGAATTTTCATTGAACATCCTTTTATTCATCTATAATGCAACATATATATTCCATTTTGGATCTTACAAATTCATATAGTTGCTATCTAAATTTCAGGAGCATCCCCATGCAACTTTTCAAAAATCGCCTACTTTTAGTGATCCTTGCCATAGTCGTGATCCTCGGGTTCTACAGTGTTTCTTCCTATAACAACCTAGTCACCATGGACGAGACTGCATCAAGTAAATGGGCTGATGTTGAGGTACAGTATCAGCGTCGCGCCGATCTCATTCCTAACCTTGTTAATACCGTCAAGGGCTATGCAACCCACGAAAAGGACACACTGGTACAACTGACAGAGGCCAGATCCAAAACCTTTCAAACCACTGCAGGACAGGTACCAAGCGCAGATGAGCTTAAGCAGTTTGAGCAGGCTCAGGGAACCATCACTGCTGCTTTGGGACGTTTGATCGCTATTGCTGAAAATTATCCTGATCTTAAAGCCAATCAAAACTTCCTTGAACTACAGGCTCAGCTTGAAGGTACAGAAAATCGTATTGCAGTTGCCCGTAAAGACTTTAATGCTGCCGTAAAGAGCTTTAATACTGCCATTCGCCGCTTCCCTGCTAGCATTTTTGCCTCTATCTTTGGTTTTGAGAATAAAGCTTATCTTGAGGCTCAAGCTAATGCGCAACAGGCACCTCAGGTTTCATTCTAAGAACGAAGCTAAAAGATGAAATTGTTAAAATCCTTAGCTTTGGCATCCCTAACAGCCATCATGCTGATGATGGCATCTTGTGCCCTAGCTATATCATCCTACAGCGTTAATGACGTCCCCAACCCTCGCCTTAGTAATTACAGCCTACATGTTTCTGATCCTTCATCAATACTCAAGCAAGAGACTGTAAGCACTATCAATACCACCCTGACCAATCTTGAAAAAAATAATGGCACACAGGTAGCCGTAGTAATGTTGCCCTCAATTGGTAGCAGTGATCTATTTGAATTCTCTCAAGAGCTATTTCGTACTTGGGGTATTGGTAGCAAAGATAAGAATGATGGCTTACTGATAGTTTACGTGGAGGATAAACATGAGATCCGTTTCCACACAGGCTACGGACTTGAAGGAATATTGCCTGATGCTATCTGCAAGCGTATTCAAATGCAACAGATGATCCCCTATTTTAAAGAGGGGAAAACTGATGAAGGCATGATTGCTGGGATCAATGCTATTAATGAAAGGCTATTAGATCCAGAAAAAGCAAAGGCTGAAGATGAAAGACAGGCGCAAGAGGATGACGATGATGATTTCTTTATTGCCATGATTTCTATTTTCACAGTCATGACCATTATTTTAACTGGCGCCTTCCTATCCATCTTCAAAAATGCCAACCGTAAATGTCCTAATTGTGGCAAACGTAGAACACTTAGAACCATTAGTAAGGAAACTGTTAATGGTATAAGTCGCAATTATCTATATGTCACAAAAAAATGTAAAAACTGTGGCCATGAGATGGTCGTGAAATACGATATTACTGGTCGCTCCGATGATAATGATTCTGGTGGCTTTAGCAGTGGCTTTGGCGGAGGAGATTCAGGCGGTGGTGGCTACGGCGGAGGATCTTCAGGTGGTGGCGGTTCAAGCTCTAGCTGGTAAACACAAAACTTCACCTTTTAAATAAACAAAGGTGGCAGTCTCCTAGC